>CAMDDA010000186.1 GCA_945890755.1 Candidatus Kuenenia stuttgartensis | reverse complement strand
CGGCGGCATACGCCGGCTCCCGGGGCACAGGGCAACCCCTCCCGACACCGTTCTCTGATCGCGAAGAAACCAGAGCGGGTAGGCGAGGGGGGTGTCGTTGCGGCCGCGATCCCCCGGCTTGCGCCTGGGGGCTTCCATGGAGGCGAGGTGGTCGTCCCATAGAAGCCCTGAGCGCGAGCGAGGGGATAGACGCCATGGATGCGTGGCGGCCGTCGCATAGAAGCCCTGAGCGCGAGCGAGGGGATAGGCGCCATGGAGGCGAGGTGGTCGTCCCATAGAAGCCCTGAGCGCGAGCGAGGGGATAGACGCCATGGATGCGAGGCGGCCGTCCCGTACAAGCCCCGACCTGCGGACGCGTGGCGTCAGACTTTGAGGGCCGACTCGGCGGCGCGGGTGGGACAGTCGGCCAGCGCGGCCTTCACCGCGCCGTGCACGAAGTCCTCCACCTGCTCGGCGGCACGACCGGCGAGGCCGCGGGTCTCGAGCGCTGCCGCGAGGTCGATGCCCTCGAAGAGCGGGTCGGCCGCGAGCCTGGCCACGAGGTCGTTGTCGTGTCCGTCGCGGATCCGGGCCGTGGCCGCGTGGCTGTGGGTGCGGATCGCCTCGTGCAGCGTCTGCCTGTCGCCGCCGGCCTTCGTGGCCGCCATCAGGATCCGTTCGCTGGCGAGGAAGGGGAGGTGGGCGTCGAGGTTCCGCTTGATGCCACCGGGCAGGACGACGAGGCCGCCAGCGATGTTGGCGTAGATCACGAGCTGGGCGTCGGTGGCGAGGAAGGCCTGCGGGAGCACGAGCCGGCGCGGGGCCGAATCGTCGAGGGTGCGTTCCATCCACTGCACGGCAGCGGTCTGGCCGGCCGTCGTCGCCAGGCCCATCACGAACCGGCCCAGGCCGCACATTCGTTCGGCCCGCATCGGGTTCCGCTTGTAGGGCATCGCCGACGAGCCGACCTGCTCCGTCTCGAACGGCTCCTCGAGTTCGTTCCAGGCGGCGGCGAGCCGGAGGTCGTTGCCGGCCTTGTGCATCGATTCCGACACGCCCGCCAGCGCCGCCACGACCTGCGAGTCGATCTTACGGGTGTAGGTCTGGCCGGTCACCTCGTAGGAACTGTGGAAGCCGAGCTTCTCGGCGACCAGTTCGTCGAGCCGGCGCACCTTGGCATGGTCGCCATTGAAGAGGTCCAGGAAGCTCGCCTGGGTGCCGGTGGTGCCCTTCACGCCGCGGGCCCGCAGGAGCTTGCGGCGGTGAGTGAGTTCTTCGAGATCGAGCAGCAGGTCGTGGATCCAGAGGGCGATCCGCTTGCCGATCGTCGTTGGCTGCGCCGGCTGCAGGTGCGTGCGGCCGAGGCAGACGAGATGCCGCGTCTCCAACGCCTTGGCGGCGAGCCGCTCGATGACGGTGGCCAGCCGAGCGATCACGAGATCGAGCGATTCACGGATCAGGATCAGATCGGTGTTGTCGGTGACGAAGGCGCTCGTCGCGCCGAGGTGGAGGATCGGGCGGGCCTGCGGGCAGGCGTCGCCGAACGTGTGCAGATGGGCGAAGACGTCGTGCCGCATCCGCCGCTCGTAGTCGGCTGCCTTCGCGAAGTCGATCGGCGCGAGGTTGGCCCGCATCTCGGCGAGCTGGGCCTCGGTGATCGGCAGGCCGAGTTCGGCCTCCGCCTCGGCGAGCGCCAGCCAGGTCGTGCGCCAGAGCTTGTAGCGGTGGTTGTCGCTCCAGAGCCGCGTCATCTCCGCGGAGGCGTAGCGGGCGGCGAGAGGGTTGTCCCAGAGGTCGCGGGGATCGGGCTGACGGTCTGAATTCACGGTCGCGCTCCTGATGCGGTTCGCGGCGTCGGCTTCGCGCCGGGCTCCGCGGTGCGGCCCATCTTGCAGAACAGCCGCTCGAGTGCCAGCCGCGCCCGCAGACCGCGGGAGGCATCGCCCTTGAGCGCGAGATCGAGGTCGAAGAGCCAGACGGGCAAATGGCGGGCGCGGCGCGGGCCGAGCTGCGCGAGGCCCGCCTTCGCCTGGGCCATCGCCTTCGGCCAGGCCGCCACGCCCGCCTCCTTGAGCGCCTGCTCGACGCCCGGCGGCCGGCCCTGCCCGGCGGGCAATGCCAGCAGGCGGGCCGCGGTGGAGAGCCGCCGCAGCACGGCGGCGATCTGGGCCGCGATGCCGATCGGATTCTCGCCGGTGGCCAGGAGCTCCGCGAGCTGCCTGATGGCCGCCGCGGCATCGCCGGCGGTCGCGGCGTCGATCATTTCCCACGCCGTCCGTTCCTGCGGCGAGCCCACGAACGCCTCGACGGCCTCGGGCCCGAGCGGCTGCGTGCGGGCAGCCGCAGGGGTCGCCGCGGCGAGACGGGCGAGGGCCTGGTCGATCTGGCCGAGCTCACTGCCGAGTCGTTCGAGCAGCCGCTGTGCCGTCGGCACCGCGAGCTGGATGCCGTGCCGCGCGGGAGCCCACTTGCGGATCCAGGCCGGGAGATTCGCCCCCTTCGGGATCGACGTCTCGATGACGAGGCCGGTCTTGGCCACGGCCTTCGCCAGCCGCGTGGTGGCGGGGAACGTCTTCACGTCGAGGATCACGATGCCGCGGCGACCACGCTGCGTCGTCGCGAGCGACTCGAGCCGCTCGCGAGCGGCTGTCACGAAGAGATCCGCGGTGCGGACGACGGCTGCCCGCGTGGCGGTGGCGAACATCGGCACTGTGGCCGCCTCGTCGAATACGTCGCGCGGATCGAGTTCATCGTCGCCGGCGAACTCGCGCCACGCCCAGGCGCGATCGGCCTCGTCGGGGCAGAGGGCGTCGCGGAGCAGGGCGAGCATCTCCCGCACGAGAAACGGTTCGTCGCCGTGGAGCACCACGAGGGCAGCCGAGTCGAGCGGCAACGCGGATGACGTCGTGAGAATGTCGAGAGCGCTGAGGGCTTCTGCCATGGCGGCACATCCTGCAGGGCAACCGGCCAAAAGCAAGTGACCGCAGTCTACCCCAACAACGCAGGGACGTTGGCGTTGGTGCCGGGCTGCACTCGATCCGGCGCATCGTCGCGATGTGCTACCGTCGCAGCACGCCGACCCGCAGCGGGGCGGCGAGGGTTGGATTCTGCGTCAGCGTGCTCGTCGGGCCCCCGGGGGACGTCGCCTTGCGCACGCCGGGCGTCTTCCCGCCCACGCCCTCGACGGCGACGATGTTCTGGTCGTCGAATGCCGCGGCCCAGACCGCCGCGCGGCTGCCGCTGAAGGCGGCGAACGCGGCGTCCGGAATCCGGTTGACGCCGGAGTAGGTCTCAACCTGCGAGCCACCTCGCGGACCGGCGGTCACCATGATCCGGTCGGCCTGGCCGGGCGTCGCAGAGGGGAGCCGCGCGACACCCACCCCGCGGCTGTACTTCCGCAGCGCCGGGACGTCAGCGAACGGCTGGAATGTGTTGGCCAGCACCGGTGTGGCCGGCACGGCGTCGTAGACGTTCACCTGGGCCCGGCGACCGGCCCCGCTGCCGATCACCAGTTCGTCGATGCCGTCGGGCTGCGAGTCGGTGAACGTTCCCCCGCTGAACGTGCCCATGTCGGCCGCCTCGACGGTGATCCCTCCGCGATACTTCCGCCCGAAGGGCTGCACCTGCCGGATCGGCGCATCGACGACCGGATCGGCCGCCGAGGGATCGACCGTGAACACGCTCGCCAGGCCGCCGCGGCTCTGGCCGGCGATGAGCTGGCTCGTGCCGGGGCCGGTCAGCGAGCCGACCGCGACCTCGACGCCCCCGCGATAGCCTGCGCCGAAGGGGAGCGTGCGATACTCGGGCAACTCGACGCCGTTCTGCGTGAACACGCGGATCTCGCCCTGCCGGCCCGGTCCCGGGGCCGTGATGATCTCGGGAATGCCGTCGCCGGTCACGTCGGCGCCATACACCCGCACCCCGCCGCGAAAGTCCGGCTCGTAGGCGTCGAACTCGGTCCGCACCGCTCCCGTCACCGGGTCGAGCACGCGGACGACCGGGCCGGAATCACAACCGATGTCTGTGCCGAGAATGATGCCCGGCGTGAGGTCGGGCGTGGTCGTGTCGGTCGCGGAGTTGTTCGCAGGATCGGGGTCATTCGAAAGGTTGCTCGTCTCCACGCGGGCGGTATTCGCGAGCGTGCCCGTGGCCGCGTCCCGGATCGGGGCGGTGATGGTGTAGACGGCCGTGCCTCCAGCCGCGAGGTCGATGATCTCGTCGAGCGATCCGGTGCCCGCCGTGACCCCGTCCGAACCGGTGCCGCTGAACACCGCCGTCCAGGTCGCTGCCGCGACGTCGATGATCGCCGGGTCGAGCGGGTCGAGCGCGGCTGCCTGCCAGGCGAAGCTCGGCCCGGCATTGGTGACTGTGATCGTGTAGACGAGCGACTGGCCCGGCACGTAGGTCGTGCCGCCGCTCGTCTTGGTGATGCCGAGGTCGGTGACGAAGGTCGGCGTGCTTGTCGTCGTCGACTCGTTGTCGCCCGGATTCGGGTCGGGGATGCCGGTAGGCGTGTCGACCCGAGCGATATTCGTGAGCGTGGCGTTGCTCGGCAGGTCGGCGGCCGGCGTGGCCGTGATCGTAAACGTGGCCGTGCCCCCCACGGCGAGGTCGATCGTGGCGGCGATGTCTCCGCTGCCGGTCGTCGGACCGCCCGAGCCAGCCCCCGTGTAGGCCACGCTCCAGGTGATGCCCGATAATTCGGGGGCGAACGAGTCGTCGACCGTGGCTCCCGTCACGGCCGTCGGCCCCGCGTTCGCCACGACGATGACGTAGGTGAGCGACTCGCCCGGCACGAACGTCTCCGGCCCCGTCTTCACGAGGCTGAGATCGGCGGCCGGCGGTGTTGCGATGCCGACGGAATCCTCCGCCGCAAGCGGCAGGCCGGAGAGCTGGCCCGTGCCGGTCGCGACCGCGGTGTTGGTGATCACCGTGCTCGACGGGATACCGGCATCGACCACCACGTCGAACGTGACCGTCGCCGTCGCACCGACTCCGATCGCCCCGAGGAGTGCGGTCACGCTGCTGCCGTCGAAGCCCACCGTGCCCTGCGACGTCGTTGCCGAGCCCGGCACGTAGGTCGTGGACGCGGGGATGAGGTCGGTAAGATCGACGCCGGCGGCCGTGTCCGTCGGCGGCGTGCCCGTGTTCGAGACGACGATCGTGTAGCGGAGCGTGTCGCCCTCCACGACGAACCCACCGTTCACATCGAGCACGCTCTTCGCGACGTCCAGATTCGCCGGCAGCACGAGCGTGTTGGTGTCGGTCGCCGAGTTGTTCGAGGGATCAGGATCGGGAATGCCCGGCGGGGGCGAGACGGTGACGGTATTGGTGATGTCGCCAAAGGCCTCGGGCCGGACGGTGGCGGTAACCGTGAACGTGGCCGTGCCGGCGTCGAGCAGGTCTACGACCGCGTCGATGTCGCCTGAGCCGGCCGCCGGGCCGCTCGAGCCGCCGCTGTACACGGCCGTCCACGTGGCACTCGCGAACGCCGCCGGCATCACGTCGACGACGGAAATCCCCTCGAGGTCGCTGGGGCCGTTGTTGGTGACGACGATCGTGTAGGTGAGCATCATGCCCGGCACGTACTGCGTGAGGCCGTCGCTCTTCGTGACCGCGAGATCGGCCGCCAGGGGCGTCGCCACGCTCGCCGTGTCGATGGCCGACAGCGGCAGGCCCGTGTCACGGCTCTGGTAGGTGACGACGGCGGTGTTCGTGATGAGCGTCGAGGGGGGCACGTCAGCGGCGACGACGACCTCGAAGGTGATCGTCGTCGACTCACCGGCGAGCAGCAGGCCCCCCACCGGCGTGCCCGTGCCGCCGCTGGCCCCGGTGCCGAGCTGGAATTGCACGCTGTTCGCGCCGGCGAAGAACTCCGCCTGGTCGCCGTCGACCGCGTCGGTCTTGGCTCCGGCATTGGCGCCGGACGTGATCACGAGGCTGCCGGGCTTGTAGGTCGTGAAGTCGGGGATCAGGTCGGTGAGGATCACGTTGGCTGCCGCGTCGAGCGCATCGGCCGCATTGCCCACCGTGATCGTGTAGCGAAGGACGTCGCCCGCCTCGACGAACCCACCGTCGAGGTCCTCGACCTGCTTGTCGACGGTGACTTCGGGCGCGTAGACCTCGATCGCGCTGGTCACGACGCCGGGATAGTACGTCTCGCCTCCGGTGGAGAGGGCGATCGTCGCACTCGTGGCCCCATTGGCGATGATGCCGTTGGCCTCGACGAGGTCGGCGTCGAAGCCCATCTGGTTGACGTAGTTGGGATCCTTCGTGGCGACGAGGCTGCCGCGGTTCGAGATCGTGCTGTTGAAAAAGTTGTTCTTCGGATTGGCCGCGTCGCCGAGCTGCACGGGACCGTTGCCCCCATCGAAAAACACCCGGTCGCCGGAGGACCCGAGATCGCCCTCGTAGCTGATGAACCCGAGCGTCGCGTTGACCGGCCCGCTCGTGGGCGCCTGGAAGCCGGCGATGTCGATCGTGACGTTGGGGTCGCTGCTCGTGACCGATCCATACCCGTCGAATACGGTGAG
>CAMDDA010000185.1 GCA_945890755.1 Candidatus Kuenenia stuttgartensis | reverse complement strand
GGAAACGATCCGAGCAGTTCTCCGCGGCTGACGACAGCATCGGCGCCGGCAGCTTTGGCGTCGTCGAGTCGTTGCTTGGCGACATGCGGTCCGAACGCCACGAGTCGCACGGGACCGGCCGCCGGGCCCCGCTCCAATTGGGCGATGATGGCGTGGGTTTTGGCGACCATCACGGCCGCGTCGCCGGGCACGGACTGAAGGTCCAGAAGCACGAGGTCGTAGCTCGTATTGGCCGGTTTCACGTCGGGAGAACGCAGCGTTTCCACGGTGCCCCCGCTTTCCCGGGCCAGCGCGGCGACCCGGCTCGTGATCATGAGGTCGGGCGAAACCAGAAGGATTTTCGGCGTCGGCGTCATGGGAGAAGCTTACGGATTCTTCAGCAATGTTCCAAGCCCGCCGTGCCGGTGACTCTCAGTCAGCCGCCGCCGTGTCAGATGGCCTCGGGACCACGGACCTCTCGGTAGAGTTGGACCGCCTCGTCGATCGGCAGCACGCGCAGCCGCTCCTGCACGTCGTGGCCGCCGGCCGCGACGATCGCGGCGAGTGTCTGGAGCGTGCGGTCGAGGAAATCGTCGTTCACGGCGACCTCGAGCACCGCCTCTTGGGCGACCGCTGCGGAGGCCGCCAGGTCGTAGCCGTGGGCGTCGCAGATCGTCATCCGAGAAACGTCAGCGTCGGCCAGGGCCTGCCGGGCCTGTTCGACCTGCGCCGGTTCGAGAATCGCGATGACCAGCCGCATGGACAGACTCCGCGCGGGCTGCGCGTCATGCAGAGCCGGCGGGAAAAGCGTAGCATCCCGGCGGCTGTCGAGCCACGGATGAGCCCAGCCTGTGAGGTGGAGGCGGATCGTGACCTCGGAGCATGAAACAGGAGTCGTGCGGCTGTGTGCCGCGTGGGGCCGCGGGCCGGCTGTCGTCGTCGAGTCGCTCTCCACCGTTGGGTTCAGTGGCTCGCCCGTGCAGCTGGTCACGCTGGCCGACGCCGTGGGCCGGTTCGTTCTCAAGCCATTTGCTCCGCACGTGACGCGGGAACGGGCTGAGTGGGTGCATGGACTGATGCGGCACGCCCGGGCGGCCGGCGTGGCCGAGGTGCCGGAGGTGCTCACGCCGGCCGATGGCGGATCATCGGTTGTCGAAGACCGCACTGGCCGGCGCTGGGAACTCGTGCAGTTTGTGGAGGGTCAGCCGTGCGCATCGCCCACGCCTCCCCGGGCGGCGGCCGCGCTCGATGTCCTCGCGCGGCTTCACCTCGCTCTGAGGTCAGCTGTCCATGCGGCCCCTGATGACGGGCGATCGCCGGGAGTCGAGCGTCGGATCGAGCAGGCGAGCGAGCTTCTGGCTCGGCCCCTGAGTCGGCGTTGCGCCGCGCGGGTCGACGCCAGCGAGGAACCGAGCAGCGGCATCGATTGTGTCGCCAGGGTCCGCGCGGCCTGCCGCGCGGCCGATCAGCACCTGGCCACCCCGCTCGGCCGCCGCGGCCTCACGGCAATAGCCACGGCACGTATTGGCCCTGTGCAGCGTCAGGCGGTGGTCCGCGACATCTGGAGCGATCATGTGCTCTTCGATACGGCGGCTGCCGATCGCGTGGCTGGCATCGTCGATTTCCATGCGGCTGCCATCGATACGCCGCTCACCGACATCGCCCGGCTGCTCGGGAGTTGGGAGTGGCCTTCCCGTGGCTCCGAGCCCGCGGCCTCTGGAATCACCGCCCGCTGGCCGGGTCCGCTCGCGGCCTACGCAGACGCCCGCGGCGCGCCGCTCACCGCTGCAGATCGGTGGCTCTGTGACTGGCTGCATGCCTCGGCCGTGATCTGCGGCCTGGACAACTGGTTTCGCTGGATACTGGAAGAAAGCCGTCGCTTTCCGGACACAAACCGCGCATTGGAGCGGATTCACGCGCTGTTGGCCGAGCTTCCGCACGCGGTGGATTGGCTAGCACGCGCGGGAAACCAGCCAGTTTGACCCCCGGAAAGTGCAGTTTGTAAACTTAGAAGTCGACAGATACCACGGATGGTGTGTCTTGACGCCGGGCCCCCGCCGGGCCGGAACACGGACGCCGAGGGCCGACAAGTTTGATGGATCGACTGCCAGCCGGTTTTGTGCGGGTATGCGGCACGGTAGCCATGTGCCTGCTCGTGGGCTGTCCGGCGGCCCCGGTTGCCCGCGCCGCTGACGATCCGCTGGCTGCGATCAACGCTGCCCTGGGCAGCCCGGTCCAGATTTCGGCCACGATCGAACCGGGCGCGGCCGGCAGCCCCGACCTGCTGGCCGTCACAGCCACGCTCGAGCCCGGCTGGCACCTCTATTCGCTCAGCCAGAAGCCGGGTGGCCCGCGGCCCACGAAGATCACGGTTGCGGCCGACTCCCCCCGCCGCATTGCCGGTGGGTTCGAGCCTGATTCGCCCCCCGATGCCCACCCGGTCGACGATATTCCGAGCTGGAAAGGGCTGGTCGTCGAAGAGCATGCCGGCCGCGTGACCTGGCGGGCGGCTCTCGAGCCGGCAGCGGCGGGGGCGGCGGAGGTCCGCGGCAGTGTGAACCTGCAGCTATGCCGCGATGGTGCCTGCCTGGCCCCCGATACAATCAAGTTCACGGCGACGGTCAATGGTGGGGCGGCGGGTGGGGCGGCAAGTGGGGATGCGGGCAGTGTCGCGCCAGCCCCAGCGGGCCCCATCGTGACGCACCAGCCTGACCGCAGCCACGCCGCGATCACGGCCGGCTTTGGCCCTCGGCAGGGCAGGCCGGGAAAACCCGTCTGGCCCTTACGGCTCTCCATCGAGCCTGAGTCGGGCTGGCATGCGTATGCGCCAGCCGCATCGGCCGTGAGCGAAATCGGTCAGGGAAAGCCGACGATCGTGGCCCTCGCGGAAACGCAGGCTGCGGCCCTGGTATCGGCCAGCGCTGGACGAACACAGGCCCCGCACTCGGCAGAGTTGCAGGCAGCCGGGGCTGTCGAAGGTCCTGTCACCTTCGAACTGGCTCTCACGCCGGCCGAAGAGGGGGGCGTTGTCGATGTCCTGCTCGGCTTTCAGACCTGCAGCGAGACAACCTGCGACCCGCCGACCGGCGTGCGGCTCGCGGTCAAACTGCCGAAGGGCGTCGATCCGACGACGGGCGGCATCGAGTTCGCCGACGCCCGCTACGCCGAAGTGGCAAGGGCTCCGGCGGCGGTCACCCTGCCTGCACCGGCAGCCGACGATCCGCCGGCCCCGACCGCAAGCCAGTCGGCTGTCGGCGGCCAGTCGGCATCCACGCCGCTCACGCTGCCCGCGGTGCTCCTGATGGGACTCGCCGGCGGTCTGATCCTCAATCTGATGCCGTGTGTGCTGCCGGTGCTGGGCCTGAAGCTCATGTCGTTCGCCCAGCAGTCGGGTCGGGCCCGCCGCGAGGTCTTCGAGATGAACCTCTGGTACTGCGCCGGGCTCTACGCCGTGTTCTTCGCGCTCGCCACGGCGAGCGTCGCCGCCAACATCGGCCTCGGGAAATCGAACCTGGCCTGGGGCGAGCAGTTCACGTCGGCGTCGTTCAACATCGCGATGCTCGGCATCGTGTTCGCCTTCGGACTCTCGTTCCTCGGAATCTGGGAACTGCCGATTCCAGGCTTCATCGGCGAGCAGGCGGGGCATGTGCAGACCCGCGAAGGCCCGCTGGGGGCGTTTCTCAAGGGCGTGCTGAGCACCGTGCTGGCTACTCCGTGCAGCGGGCCGTTTCTGGGCCCCGTCTTCGGCTTCACGCTCACCCAGTCGACCGCCGTCACCTATGCCGTGTTCGGCTCGATCGCCACCGGCATGGCCCTGCCCTACATCCTGGTCGGCCTCGTTCCGGGGCTTGCCAAATTCCTGCCCAAGCCCGGAGCCTGGATGGGAACGTTCAAGGAGGTGCTGGGCTTCGTGATGCTGGGCACAGTCGTCTACCTGTTCACATTCCTCAACTCGCAATGGTTCGTGCCGACGTTGGCGATGCTCATCGGTATCTGGATGGCCTGCTGGTGGGTGGGGCGTGCCCAGGAGCGACAGGGCGCGATCGGCTTCGGCCGCTGGGTGCAGGCGGCTGCACTCGCCTCGGCGATCGGCACCGCGGCCTTCATGTTCCTCGGGCCGGTGAAGAAGGTGATCGAGTGGGAGCAGCCGTTCACCCGGGCCCGGCTGGCCGAACTGCGTGAGCAGGGATCGACGGTGATGGTCGATTTCTCGGCCGACTGGTGTCCCACCTGCAAGTTCAACCTCGCCACGGCGATCGAGACGAGACGCGTGAAGGCGGCCGTCGAGAAAAACCGCGTCGTGCCGCTGCTCGCCGACTGGACGGACGGCTCGCTCGAAATCAAGCAGATGCTTGAAAGCTTGCAGAGCAAGTCGATCCCGCTGCTCGCGATCTTTCCGGCGGCGAAGCCCGGCGGTCCGCTCCCCGAACCGATCGTGCTCCGCGACCTGATCACGGAATCGCAGGTGCTCGAGGCTCTCGACCGGGCCGGCCCGTCGTGCTGCCCGCCGCCGGAAATCCGCGCGGCCTCGGCAGGATCGAGCACGACCGGTTTGTGAAGTGCGTGCGATGTACGAGGCGCCCGGCTTCGTGTGGAGCCCGCTCGCCTCCATAAAAGCCCTGAGCGAAAAGCCCTGAGCGCGAGCGAGGGGATCATGCCGCCGACCCCCTCGCCTACCCGATCTGGGCCAGCGTACAACTGCCCGCGACATTCGTAACTGTGCCGTTGTATCCTGTTACGGCCTTTCATCACGCGACGTCCTTCTGGAGCCCCGCCGATGGCCACTGCCGCCCCTGCCCGCCTGCTGCCCGAAGTTGAGAAGTTCCTCGCTGAGTCGCCGCTGAAGAGCGTGATCGGTGGCAAGGACGTCGCCGCCGCCAGTGGCGAGACGATGACCACGCGGGATCCGGGGACGGGCGAGCCGATCGCGGAATTCACCGTGCTCAGCGCGGCCGAGGTCGATCAGGCGGTCACGGCGGCAGCCGACGCCTTCAAGCGGTCGGGCTGGGCCACGATGACGCCCAATGAGCGGGGCGTGCACCTGCACCGTCTTGCCGACGCGATCGAGAAGCACAAGCCGATCATCGGGCAGATCGAGTCGCTCGACGCCGGCAAGATCCTGGGCCAAGCCCTCGGCGACGTGCAGAACTTCGTCGATACGCTGCGGTACTTCACCGACATGGCGCAGCACGTGCAGCGGCGGAACGTGCTGGCCGTGGCGGGACACGAGGCCTGGACGGTCCGCAATCCCTGGGGGCCGTGCGGCTTCATCTTCCCCTGGAACTTTCCGTTCCTGCTCATCGGCTGGGGTGTCTCCCCTGCTCTCGCCGCCGGGAATACCTGCGTGATCAAGCCGGCCGAAGACACGCCGCTCTCGGCGATCTACCTCGCGCGGCTGGCCCGCGAGGCGGGCATCCCCGACGGCGTGATCAACGTGGTGACCGGCACGGGCGCCGGCGCCGGCGCCGCGCTCTCCGCGAATCCCGGCCTCAAGCGGATGAGCTTTACGGGCTCACCCGAGGTGGGCCGGCTCGTGGGCGAGGCCTGCGGCCGGAACCTCGTGCCCGTAAAACTCGAACTCGGCGGCAAGGGGGCGGCGGTCGTGTTCGACGACGTCGACGTGGCAGCCACGGCCGAGAAGCTCGTGGGTGCGATCACGTTCCACACCGGGCAGGTCTGCTGCGACGCCACCCGCTGGCTCGTGCACAAGTCGATCTACGACCGGTTCATCGACGAGTGCCGTACGCGGATGCAGAAGGTGCACGTGGGCCATCAGCTCGACGGCTCATCGTCGATGGGGCCGGTGGTCAACGCGAAGCAGCGAGCCCGGGTGCTCTCGTATCTCGAAAAGGGCGTGGCGCAGGGAGCGCAGGCCGTCGTCGAAGGCGGCCCGGCGGCGGTGCCCGGCCGCGATGGCTACTACGTGAAGCCGGCCCTGCTCGCCGGCACGCTCGACAACGTGGCCGCCCGCGAGGAGATCTTCGGCCCGGTCGCCTACCTCGCGAGCTTTTCCACCGAGGACGAGGCGGTGGCGATGGCGAACGACACCGATTACGGCCTGGCCAACAGCGTGTGGACGAGCGACCTCGGCCGCGCGGCCCGCGTGGCGGAGTCGATGGTTGCGGGCAACAGCTGGATCAATGCCCACAACCTGTTCCCGAAGGGCGTCCCCTATGGCGGCGTCAACAAGAGCGGCACCGGCGGCGGCGTGAATTCGATCGAGACGCTGTTCGACTACTGGCGCAGCCAGTCGATCGTCCGGCCGCTGTAGGGTCACGTCGCGCGAGGGTCGGGGGCGCCCATGCCCCGAGAGCCGGACGCTCGCTACGGACATCCTGTCCTTCGCTCGCTCGATGGCGGCTGCGCTCTCGGCATCCTGCCTTCGCTGGCCACCAAACGCCGGCTCCCAGGGCATAGGCACTCCCGAGCCTCCCCGTTTTTCCCAGGAGGAGGCGAGGGGCTGCCGGTGCCATCTCGCGGGCTATGGAAGCGAGCGTAGGCAGGATGCCGAAGCGAAGCGGACATGCAGTGAGCGAAGGACAGGATGTCCGAAGC
>CAMDDA010000184.1 GCA_945890755.1 Candidatus Kuenenia stuttgartensis | reverse complement strand
GAGCGAGCGAAGGCATGGATGCCGTAGCGAGCGTCCGGCGATGGGGCGTGGGCAGCCCCTCACTATCACCACAGGAGGTTGACCCGCTGACGAGTCGACCGGCCTGCGGTATTCAAACCGCGGACCGCATTCGGACTACGGCGCAAGCGGAGCAACGAGCCTACAGGCAGGGCATCGGCTCGCCCGATTCGGCGCCGCGGGTGATCGTGAAACCGAGGTCCTCGATCATCTTGTAGTCGGCCTCGGGAAGCTGGCCCTTCGTCGTGAGGTAATCGCCCACGAAGATCGAGTTGGCGGCGTAGAGGCCCAGGGCTTGGAGGCTGCCGAGGTGAATCTCGCGGCCGCCGGCGATGCGGATTTCGGACGCGGGATTCACCAGCCGCATCATGGCCAGGCCACGCAGGCAGTCACGCGGCGACACGCGGTTCACGCCCTCGAGCGGCGTGCCGTCGATCGCGTTGAGGAAGTTGAGCGGGATCGACTCGACCTGCATCGACCGCAGCTCGAAGGCCATGTCCACGAGGTCGTCGTGCGTCTCGCCCATGCCCATGATGCCGCCGCTGCAGAGCTGCAGCCCGGCCTCGCGGCATGCTTCGAGCGTCGCAATGCGGTCGGCATAGGTGTGCGTGGAGCAGACCTCACCGTAGTGCCGCTCGCTCGTGTTGAGGTTGTGGTTCACCTTGTCCACACCGGCCGCCGCGAGTTGTTTCGCCTGGTCGGGGGTGAGCAGGCCGAGGCAGGCGCAGACGTTGAGGCCGTACTGGCTCTTGATCTGAGGCGTGATCGTGCAGACGAAGTCGACCTCCCGCTGGGTCGGACCACGGGCAGAGATCACGATGCAGAAGGTCTTCGACTGCCGCTCCGCCGCGAGCTTCGCCGCCTCGAGCAGTTTGGGAGCCGAGAGCAGGTTGTATCGGGGAATCTCCGCCTCCGAGACCTTCGACTGCGAGCAATACCCGCAGTCCTCTGGGCAGAGCCCGCTCTTGGCGTTCATCAGGAAGAAGAGCTGCACAGTCGTGCCGAAGTGCCGGTGCCGCACCCGGTAGACGGCGGCCAGTAGGTCCAGCAGTTCCGCGTCTGACGACTCCAGGATCGCCCGGGCCTCGACGCGGTCGATCTGGCCGCCCTCGAGGACGCGGGCCGCCAGGGCATGCCAGCGGCTGGAGGCAGGCTCGGAGGAAGCGGCTGACGACGATGCGGGGGCACAGGCGATCGACATGGGGAGCATCTCGCGGGGCGAACGAACGGGAAGGGCGGATGCCGCCCGGAGCCGAGAATGTATGCGATCGGCTGCGGGCCTGCCAAACCGCGGCCGCTTTCCTCAGGCCAATTCCAAGGGAAACGGGCTCAGCAGTTCGAGTCCGCTGGCAGTCACAACGTAGGCATTCTCCAGCCGGATGCCCGTCTTCAGTTCAGCCGCGTAGAGCGCCGGTTCGACGGCGATCACGTCGCCTTCCTCGAGCACGTCGTCCCACATCGGGTTCAGATGCGGTGACTCGTGGACGGAGAGGCCGATGCCGTGGCCGAGATGGCTGGACCAGCTGCCCACTGGCGCCGCGGCGAGCCACTGTCGTGCCTGTTCGTAGAGGTCGCGGCAGCGGATGCCCGGCCGGGCATGCTGCTCGACGAGATTCAGCGCTGCGCAGACGTGTTCCCAGGCCGCGAACTGGGCGTCCGTGGGCCGGCCATCCACGGCGAGCACGCGGGAAGAATCGGCGAAATAGCCACGGTAGGCCGGGCCGAGATCGAGGATGTAGAGCTCCCCGGCCACGCACAGCCGCTCCCGCGGCGGGCCGCCACGGACCCCCGAGGCGTAGTCGTTGCCGGTGGCCGTGAGCGGCTCGCCACAGGATGCCACGGCTGCGGCCTGGAGCGCCGAAAAGACATCGAGCTCGCTCGCCCCAGGCCGCACGATCTCACGCGCTGCTGCATACATCGCACCGGCGGCGGCGATCGCTCGGCAGAGCAGGGCCAGTTCGTCGGGATCCTTCCGCCGCCGCAGTCGCAGCAGGTCAGGCTCGGCATCGACCAATCCGGCAGTGCCCAGCTGGCGGGTGACGTGCGGCGGGCAGGCCGAGCACTCGATCGCGACCCGCCGGAGCGGCTGGCCGACGGCGAGCCAGTCACCGAGCACGGCGGCTGCCGCCTCCCGTTGGTCGTTTCGGAGCGTGCTCCGCCACTTGGCCTCGTAGGTTCGAACCTCCGTCACGGCCGCCTGTTCCACCGGCTTGTCGGGACAGACGAGAAGTGACTCGCCGGTCGTTCGCCAGGCTGCGAGCGGCGCGAACCGAAAATCCCAGCGGTGTCCCGTGAGGTATTCGAGATGCTCGGGCGAGACGACGACGAGGGCATCGACGTCGTGGGCCGCGAGGGCGGCGAGGAGACGGTCCTGCCGCGTGTGGCAGGCGCCGATGTCGAGGAGGGGAAAGGCCCCGTTCATGTCAGGTGCCCTCAGTCGAGCTTCGTGAGGAGGCTGGAGTCGAACGCCGGAAAACGTGGATCGAGCCCTGCGAGCGTCTGCCGCAGGATTCGGGCCACCACGAGGTTGCGGTACCACTTTTTGTCGGCCGGCACGATGTGCCACGGCGCATGGTGCGTGTTGCACTTTGTCAGCGCGTCGTCGTAAGCCTCTTGGAAGTCGTCCCACCGGGTGCGGTCGGCGAGGTCGTCGGGGCCGAGCTTCCACTGCTTCCGGGGATCCCGCAGCCGCTCCTCGAGTCGCTCCCGCTGTTCCCGCTTGCTGATGTGGAGGAAGCACTTCACGAAGGTCAGGCCGCCGTCGCCGAGCAGTTTCTCGAAGGCGTTGATCTGGTCGTATCGTGGCTCCCACACCGACCGCGACACGAGTTGTCGAACCCGCACGACGATCACGTCCTCGTAGTGCGAGCGGTTGAAGATCCCGATCCGGCCGTGGGCGGGTACGGCGGCGTGAATCCGCCACAGGAAGTCGTGGGCCAGTTCCAGAGCGCTCGGCGCCTTGAAGCTGCGGACGTCGAGGCACTGCGGGCTGATGCCGCCGGCCAGCATCCGGATCGTGCCGTCCTTGCCGGACGTGTCGATCCCCTGCAACACGACGACCACCGCCCGGCGGCTCTCCGCGTAGAGCCGGTAGGCGAGTTCGTCGAGGGCGTCGCTGTGTCGCTTCGTCTCGGCCTCGGCGTCGGCCCGGTCGATATCCTCGTGGAAGTCGGGATCGAAATCGGCCAGCCGGATATCACGGCCGGGTGGCAGGGTGAGCGGCTGATGCACGGGAACACTCCGGGGCGAGAAGCGAAGCCGGAGTGTAGCAACGGCGACGGCTAGCGCGTGGCCTGGAACAGGGCGGCGCGGGACGCGACGGCGCGGTCCCGGCGGCGGCGGTGCCGCGGCGGTGCGATGAGCCGCGAGGCGGTCAGGTCGTGCATGAGGGCCGCATCGAGGGGCATCTCAGCCGCTTGATCGACCGCGGCGGGGAGAATCTGGTCCTCCAGCGCCAGGGCCTCGTCGATCGGCCACACGGCGAGGCCACGCACCAGTTGGGACGTGCCGTTGATCGTCGCCGTGAACAGCGTGCAGGCTCCTACCTTCGCGAAGCGCTGGTGCTGGACAGCGGAGCCGGTCGTCATGTCGATCGTGTTCATCGTGCGTTCCTCCGATGGCGGGCCGGCAATCGCCGGTAACGCTGCAGGGTGCACATGGCGTGCCAGATCGAAACCGGGGGGCTGTGGGCCGTACAACCGGCCCAAACGGCTCATCTTGGGTGTGACGCGTCAAGCTGCGCCGTTTCGGCAAGTGCGGGCGGCTGGCGGCCTTGAAATTATTGCAGTGAGCAACCGTCGAATCAGCCGACCGGCGGTTCCGCGGCGTTGGCGTTGTCCCGCGAGGCCGCAGCCTTGGTGGTACCCGATGCGTCGCCGGTCCGGATCCGGTCACGGATCTTGGCCGCCAGTTCGTAGTTCTCAGCGCGGACTGCCTCGGCCAGTTGCTCGTCGAGTGTCGGGCCGATTTCGTAGCGGCGTCGGACGCTCTCCCGCATCTCGTGCAGCCGACGCACGAGTTCGTCGTCGGCGTATTGTTCCTCGGCGTCGTAGCGGGCAAACAACTCGCGGAATCGCCCCAGTCCGGCATTGATCTCGCCGATGGCCGCCTCGGCGCCCCCCTCCTCGAGCGCGGCCAGGGCCCCGGCCTGCACACGATGGAAGAGCACGAAGGGGCGGTATTGCTCGTGTGACAACGTCCACTCCTCGTCGGGCGAATGGGCTCGCACGAAGTCCATGAAGGCCAGGCTATGGTCGGCGTCGCGAGCAGCCCGACGGTATTCCCGCAGCGAAAGCCAGCACAGCCGGCGGTGGTAGTACTGCACGAACTCCCGGTCGGCCTCCGCGCACTGTTCCTTGGATAGGCGGAATGCATCCCCCTCGCGGATCACCTCGCCAACGAGGTAGTCATAGTACGTTTCGGCGCCGTTTGGCCGTTGGCCGTCGGGCCGCAGGTCTGTCTCCATCTGGAGCACCCCCATGTCGACCCGCATCTGGAGTAGTTCCCGGCCATTCCGGGCCTTGATCAGACGCGCGTTGACCTCTCCCGGCTGAAATGGCCACTGCTTGAGAAGCGAATCGATGTCACGGGGCGTCGCCATCTGGGAATCCTTGGGCCCTTTCGGTCGTGCGGGCGTAGCTGCCCACCGCGTCGGATTATACCAGCGGCGCGCCCGGCCGGTCCCGCACGAGGTCTGCGGCCGCCCGCCGGCCGTCACGCCGCGGCTCATTCGGGCGGCAGGCGCCGCAGCCGCTTCGTGACACTCCGCCGCTTCTTTCCCTCCAGTCGAGTGGCGATCGCGGACCGGGGCGTCTTCGTGCGGCGCCGCACGGTGGGGGGCACGAGCGCCCGCTCGATCAGTGCGATCAGTTTTGCCTGGCAGTCGGCGATGTTCCGCCCCCGATCACGGTGCCGCTGGCTGGCGATGAGAATGGCACCGTCGTTCGTCAGTCGCGGCCGCAGTGCAGTCAGCATCCGCTGCCGCACGTCGCCGGGAAGGTGGGGAGTGTGCCGCAGATCGAATCGCAGGATCGCCTTGCTGCTCGTGCGATTGACATGCTGACCGCCCGGCCCGCTGGAGCGGACGAACTGCCAGTCGAGGGCAGCCGCCGGGATCAGGATCGGCCGCGGACCGTCAATCGAGATGTCGTCGCCGGCCGCCACGGTGAACTCCTCTCAACCAGATCATCGACCATCCGCGGGGGCGGGGTTTGTCAAGCGGAAAAGTCCGCGGCGTGCTGTCGCGCCTCGGGAACGGCCATGAGGCCCTGCATCCGGCCGGAATTGCCACTTGGGCCGCTTCTCTGGACAGTCCGCGCGCGGCATCCACATACTTCGCACCTCGTTCTGGAACACCGATCATACACAGGCGGGCAGGAGACGCTCTCACGCATGTTTGATGTCGCGGTCAGCCAGTTGACGACTCCCCGGTGGGATCTTGCCCAGGAACTCGCCGCGGTCATGGAACACGGCCTCGCGGCGATGTCGCTGTGGCGGCCAAAGCTTTCCGATACCAGCCTGGAGTCCGTCGCCGCCGCCGTGGCCGCGGCTGGTGTGCGTGTGTCGAGCCTGCAGTGGGTCGGTGGCTTCACTGGCAGCGATGGGCGAACGTTCGCCGAGAGCGTGGCCGATGCCGCCGAGGCGATCGCCATGGCCGCGACCCTGGGCTCGGGTGCGGCCGCCAGATTCGGTCGGCCCCCGGTCGTCGTCGTGCACAGCGGCTGTCGCGCCGGCCACACGCGGTCGCACGCCGTGCGGCTCCTCGTCGAGGCGGTCGAGACACTCGCCCCACTGGCGAGGGCCGAGGGGGTCGTATTGGCCCTGCGACCGATGCATCCGCAGGCGTCGGCTGGGTGCAGCTTTCTGACACAACTCGACGACTCTCTCGAGCTTGTGGAGCGATTCGCCGACCCGCACGTGCGGCTGGCGTTGGATCTGTGGCAGTTTGGGGATGCTTCGGAGTTCGACGCACTGGCGCCGCGGCTGGCCGCTGCGGCGGCCCTCGTGCATGTCGCCGACCGTCGGGGGCCGCCAGTGGCCCACGCCGACCGCCTGCCGCCAGGGCGGGGTGAGTTGCCGCTGGAAGCCTGCGTCAGCCAGCTCGTGGGCTGCGGCTTCTGCGGCGATGTCGAATTCGATCCCGTGGGTGAGATGGTTCAGGAACTCGGCTATGACGCCGCTTTTGCGGAGATCCGGGCGGTCGCCGACGGCTGGGGCGACAGGATTGCGGCGGGATCGCCAGCCCGCATGCGACGCGTCGATCCGCCGCATCAGCAGCTGCGTGATGTTCAGCGGCGTGGTGCGGGAGCGGGCTCGCGAAGGTCCCAGGCTTCGACCCAGGCTGTGTCGCGGGGCTGAAGACCGAAGTCGGCCTGGAGCCGCCGGTCAAAGTCCTCCATGTGGCCGGCCCCGTAAAAAATGGCGATCCGCCGGTCGCCCCGCGCGACCCTTCGCCTCAAAACGTCGAGCGCCGCGGTGTTGCGGTCGGTGATCAAGGTCGATCCCTCCTCGCCGCCGAATGCCGCCGAGAGCACTTCCATATCGGAGAACTGCTC
>CAMDDA010000183.1 GCA_945890755.1 Candidatus Kuenenia stuttgartensis | reverse complement strand
GGGTCGATCAGATCCCGTCGCTCGCGCTTAGGGCTTTCTTGGATTGCTGCGATCGCGTGGGCGAGAGACTTGGCATTGCAGCAAAACGGCGGGCGGACGCCGTCGGCGTGGGGCGGCTTCCAGCGGCGGTCGCTGTCGCGGGCCTCGGTGGCACAGAGGATCGGGAAGATCGGTGCCGCGTGGCTCGGGGCGTGGAAGTTTTTGAGGTCGAGGCCGTAGTCCCAGGCCTGTTCGTAGTCGAGCCGCTCGAACTTCTTCGCGCCCACCTTGAACTCGATCAGGATGACGCACGAGGGCGTGACGAGCACCGCATCGACCCGCCGGCCGAGCCGCGGGATGTCGAACTCGAGGTGGATCCACGGGGCGGGGGCGGCTGGTGGCGGGGCGACCAATTCCTCGAGGGCCGCACGCAGGACGGGCAGCTGCAGCCGCCAGGCCGATTGCTGCTCCGGGGCGAGCGTGTAGCCATGAGGGCTCGCGAGCGGCGCGTAGACCTCCTCCTCGCTCGCGGTGAGAAACTCCTCCACCGGCGCGGCGTAGAAGGCGGCGTTGGTGCGTGGGCCCGGCATGGGTGGGGAGCCTACCAAACCGGAGGGACATCCTTGGTCCGGGGTGGAGCTATGCCGCAGAATCCCGGGCGAAGGGGTTGACTCAGGAATGTACGGGCGTATACTTCTCGAAGCTCTTCTGAAGAACCCAGTACCCTACGGATGCAGCCATGAACGAATCCAAGTCCTCAGCCGCCGCCCGCGACGACCTTCTGGCCAAGGTGCTAGCGTTGCCTGCGGCTGACCGTGAGTTCATCGCTGAGCGAATCGACGAAACACGCGAACAAGAGACGGGATTTTCCCAAAGCCCGTTCGCTACCCCTGAGTTGGCTCAGGCCTGGGCGGATGAGGTGGAGCGACGGATCGACATGATCGACAGAGGCCTCGCGAAGCCGCTGCCCGCTGATGTCGCCCTCCGCGAGGCACGTGAGCACCTCGAGCGCCGGAGAGCCGGGCGAGCGGCGTCGTGAGTTTCACGATTGCGCCGGCCGCTTTACTGGATCGACCGCATTCCGCAGTGAAGACGCATTCCGAAGCCAGTGGCGGAAAACGGGCCGCACGCAGGGCGGGCAGGTGCAGCCGCCATACGAGGTACCAGAGTGACCCCCTCCAAGCCGATGAACGATGCCGAGATCGAGGCTGCCGTGCAGGCCGAGCTCCCGTGGTTGCTCGAACGTCGCCAGGCCGGCGAGCGGGCGGCTGCGGAAGACACCGTCAGCGGCCGACTGCGGCGGGCCGTGAAGGCCATGCGGCAGCCCTACGAGCAGGTCTGCCAGGCCACGGGCATTCCGTTCGAGCAACTCGCCGATTTCATGGCCGGCGGCCAGCTGGCGTCCGACGCCCTCGATCGCCTTGCCGCGGCCGCCCACTGCGAGCTTGTGCCCCGAGGTACGGAGCCATGAATAAGATTCTCGACGAACTCCACGCGGCAAGTCGTCGTAACGACTGCGCGCCAACAGACCTGATGGAGCAAAGCGATGGATGCTGAACGAGGAGCCAACAAGCTTGCCCAAGGGGCCACCACGAATGGCTCGCACGAATCGAAGCGGCGGCTCACCGGCCCTGAGCTCGTGCAGCGCTGGAAGGAACTCGGGCTGATCGGCTACCGGACAGACATCACCGATCCCGAGGCCCACTCCCGCCGTCTCCGTGAGGCAGCCCAACGCCGCACGGCCAGCTGAGGACGAGCCCATGGAAATTATCTACTCGGATGTGCTGATCGAATTTGCGCCGGCGGCAGGAGAACCGGTTACGCTCAGGAGATGCCCATGACCACGCTTCAGGAAATCATCGACGCAGCACGGACGCTCAGCCCGGCTGAACGGCTGCGGCTTGTCGACGCCGTGTGGGATGACGAGCACCCCGAGAACTGGCCCGCCCTCAGCCCCGAATGGCTCGCTGAAGTTCAGCGGCGGTCGGCGGAGTTCGACGCGGGTCGCATGAAGGCCTCCCCGTGGGAGGATGTGCAGGCCCGTGTCCGGCGAAAGGCCGGACTCGATGGCTAAGCTCGTCGATCGATAGCAAGGTGAGGAGTTTCATGGGCATCGAAGTTATTCCCGTCAGCCGCCTGCAGAGTGAGGCTGTCGATGTTCTTGCCAGGTGTTGTGACTCCGGTCGCCCGGTGGTTGTCGAGCTGCCTGACCATCGCCTGGTGGCGATCCATCCGCTCGACCCGGATCATCGGCACGAGGAGGGCGACGAGTCGGAGTCACTCGTCAATGAGCTGCTTGAATCCAGCGAGGCATTTCGTCACCTGCTCATGAAGTCGGCGGCGTCCCCGCGGCGGCCGTTCGTGCCGGGCGAGGAGCCGTGATCTCGGCGCGAACTCGAGTCGCCCGCATTGGCTGCCGATCAACGGAGAGCATGTCATGAGCGCGAATCTTTCGCTGAGCGAACTGCCGACCGCCGCCGCCCACTGCGAGCTTGTGCCGCGAGGTACGGAGCCATGACTCAGGAGCAGAGGCAAGAACGAGTGACCAAGCCAATCACGCTGGCTGAAATCAAGAAAGCAATCGAGTTGCTGCCGTTCGCCGAGCAACTGCAGTTGTATCGTGACCTTCCTCAGTTGATCGGCCGCGATTCAGAAACCGAATGACTATCCGGCGGGTACAATCGCATCCGGAGCCATCCAATGATCAAAACCGCTGACGCAGCCTTGCTTGCCGACATGACCCGCGCGATCGTCGCCGCCGTACGGCCGACGCAGATTGTCGTGTTCGGCTCACACGCGAGAGGTGACGCCACCGCTGATTCCGACGTTGATCTGCTTGTGGTGGAGGCCGAGCCATTCGGCCCCGCGCGAAGCCGTCGAGCAGAGTTGAGAAGGATTCGTCGCGCACTCTCACCGTTTCGTGTGCCAAAAGACGTGCTTGTCTATAGCCGGGACGAAGTCGAACGCTGGAAAGGTTCATCAAACCACGTCATCCGCACCGCACTGCGGGAGGGTCGGGTGCTCTACGACGATGAATGACGAGGCTGCACGGCTGATCCGAATCGCCCGCATCAAAGCGGCGCTTCGCGACCGGCTCAATCCGGACGGCCAATCACCCGATGTGTGAACTCCTCGGACTCGCGTTCAACAGGCCCGTGTCGCCCGGGCTCTCGTTTCGGGGCTTTCGCCACCGCGGTCGGCGAAACCGCGACGGCTGGGGGCTGGCGGCGATCACGGCCACGAAGCCCACGATCGTCAAGGAGCCGATCAACGCCGAGGAGAGCGACACGGCCGCCACGCTGCCCGATCGCGACCCGCTCCACGCGCCGCTCTTCATCGGCCACGTGCGGGCCGCCAGCCGCGGCCGCGTGAGCCTGGCCAACACGCACCCCTTCTCTCGCGTGTTCGCCGGCGGCACGTTCACGTTTGCCCACAACGGCACGCTCGACGTGGCACGGCTCAAGAAAATAGCCGGCCCCGACTTCACCCCCGAGGGCCAGACCGACTCCGAACTCGCGATGGGCGCGGTGCTCACGTGGCTCGGCCACGGGCAGGCCGCGGGCGGCTTTGCCGACTATCCCGCGCTCGAGGAGTTCCTGCGGGATCTCAACGCCCTCGGCGATCTCAACCTGCTCTTCTCCGACGGCCGGCGGCTCTACTGCTACCACGACTCGGGCGGCTACAACGGCCTGGCCTGGACGCGGCGTGAGTCGCCCTTCTGCCACGTGAGCCTCCGCGACGAGGACTGGGAGGCCGACCTCGGCGAGGAGAAGGAGCCGGAGCAGCGGGGCTACGTGATCGCCTCCCGGCCGCTCACCGACGGCGAGGACTGGACCACCTGCCGCCCGGGTCGGCTGCTCGTCATCGAGCGGGGCTACGCGGTATTCGGCGGGTGAGCTGCAGTCGCCGCAGTTGTTGAACGCAAGGCGGTTTTGCGACTCGCGGCAACGTGGCATCCAACTGGCGATCGATTCTGAAGCAATCGACCGGATTCCAGAGGCTCGAACATGAAACAAAAAACGCCAAAGTGCCATCAGTGCGGCGTCGCACTCGCCTCCAGAACTGCACCACCGCACCGGCGGAAGCTGCGGTATGAGGGCGTCGCCCACGACGTGCTCGTCGAGGCCATGCCGGAGTGGCACTGCGCTGCATGTGGCATTTCCGTCACCGATGAAGAGGGCGACCCCTTCCTCCAAGCGGCCCTGCGGAAGCACGTGGGCCTGCTCACACCGGATCAAATCAGAGCCGGGCTCAAGGCACTGAAGATCAGCCAAGACACGTTTGCCGAGCGGATCGGCTGCGCCGCCGAGAGCGTGTCGCGGTGGCTCAACGGCGCCGTCCTCCAGTCGCGAACCTACGACCGATTCATGCGGATCTATTTTCACTGCCCGGAAGTACGGAGCCTTCTTGCGAATGGCTCGCCTGAGCAGACGTTTGGCGACGTTGTCGTGCACGGGCCAGTTGACTCGCCGGCCATTCGTGGCGGGCAAAAAGGCAGAGAGACCCGGCCCCTCGGATCCGCCGGCGGTTGATCAGCCGTAGGCCCGAGCTTCTGGAAAGCGGACGCAGCTCTTTTTCGCACGAGCCGTTATGCTGCGACATCATGAGCCACAAACACTCCCTCCTTGCCCTCGCCTGCACACTCTTCGTCATCGTAATCGGGTATGCACAGGCCGAGGTGGCCGTCGAGAATAGTCAACCGCCCACGCCGTCTGCGACCAAGGCGCGGCTCGCCTCGCCGTTCGCCGGCGCGGCGCCCGGAGCGATTCTTTCGCACCAGGAAATCGGCACGGACATCAACCGCGCTCGGGCCTGGAAAGTCCGCTACGTCTCGAAGGACTCAAGCGGCGTGCCCACCGAAGTGAGCGGCCTGGTCATCGCTCCGTACGAAAAGGGCGAGAACCGCAAGGTGCTGACCTGGTGCCACGGCACGACCGGGCTCGGCGATGCCGCCTGCCCCTCGGCCCAGCCCAACCCGGCACGTGAACTCGCGACCTACTTCGACGCGGCCTCCACGCAGCAGATCGACTTCGGGGTGCCCGGACTGCAAGGCTTCATCGACGAAGGCTACGTCGTCTGCGCCACGGATTACCAGGGCCTCGGCACCCCGGGGCAGCATCAATACATGGTCAACCGCACCCAGGCGCGGGATGCGGTGTACCTCGTCCATGCCGCACGCACGCTCGGCGATGTCGGTGCCGGTGTCACAGTCGGTAGCGCCGGATGGTCGCAAGGCGGCGGCGCGGCGGCGGCCGTGGCCGAACTCGATCCCGAAGATTACGGCGAACTGAAGCTGATCGGCACGGTCTGCATGTCGCCGAGCGTGGCCACGATCATTTTCGACAGCCCCAGAGGCGGCCTGGCGGCCGCATTGTCAAGCGGCCAAGCCACCGCGCCCGACCCCCACGGCGTCATGATGCTCGCCGGCGCCCAGGCCGCGAATCCCTCGAGCTTGCAGCTTGCCGATGTGTTGACGCCGCTCGGAGTGGCCATCGTCGAGGAGGCTTGGAACATCCAGCCCGTGCATCACCTCGGTAACACACTCGGTCGCCTGCACGTGCTCAAGGGTCCGATCCTGAGATCACCGCCCGCGAATCTCGACCGCTGGAAAGACGCGATCACCGCCGGGTCGGCGGGCACGCGGAAACCGGTCTGCCCGGTGCTCGTCTGCATCGACGGATTCAAGGGGGGCACGGTGCAGCCGGTTGCCTGGCAGACAGCCTACGCCGACAAGGTCAAGGAACTCGGCGGCAGCGTCGAGATCAAGGACTACCCGAACGACGATCACTTCTCGCTGCCCGAGCGCTGTGTTCCCGACGCACGGAAGTGGTTGAACCACTTGTTTTAAACCTTCGCCCCCGCGCATTGCTTCCATGAACACGCCCGCCGTTGCTGAATATGTCTTGAAGCGGCTCTCGCAGCTTGGCATCGACCGGATCTTCGGTGTGCCGGGTGACTACGCGTTTTCGATCGACGACGCGGCGGAGCGGGTGCCCGGCCTCTCGTGGGTGGGCTGTGCCAACGAGCTCAACGCCGCCTACGCGGCCGACGGCTACGCCCGCATCCGCGGGGCCGCGCTGCTCTCGACCACCTACGGCGTGGGCGAGCTCTCGGCCATCAACGGCGTGATGGGCAGCAAGGCACACCGCCTGCCGGTGTTTCACCTGGTGGGCATGCCCAGCGAGCGCATCCAGCGGCTCGGGCTGGTCACGCACCACAACCTGGGCGACACGGTATACGACCGCTTCCAGTCGATCTCGGCCGCGGCCTGCTGCGTGAGTGCGGTGCTGACCCCGGACAACTGCGTCGACGAGCTCGAGCGCGTGATCCGCGAGGCGCTCCGCCAGAGCATGCCGGCGTACATCGTGATCTCCGAGCTGCACGGGAACATGCCGATCGCCGGAACGCCCGTCGTCGGCAAGCCGATCGGGTCGATCAAGCGCCAGCACAGCGTGCAGGCCGAGCTGGACGCCGCGGTCGGCACCGTGCTCGCGCGGCTGGCCGCCGCGAAGAACCCGGTGGCGGTGGTCACGTCGCTCGTCTCTCGCTACGGCGTGCGCGACCGCGCGGCCGAATTCGTGCGGCGGGCAAACATCCCCGTCGTGACGACGCCGAACGACAAGGGCACGCTCGACGAGTCGATGCCGCAGTTCATGGGGCTCTACGCGGGCGTCTGGTCGA
>CAMDDA010000182.1 GCA_945890755.1 Candidatus Kuenenia stuttgartensis | reverse complement strand
GCAACGGGCTTTGCCCGTCACGGAGTGACGGGCCTACGACGGTGCGGCCCACTACTGCCGGATCGGCACGAGTGGCGGCGCCTGCTGGCTCGCCGGCGGCGCGGCGGGCGGCGCGACCGGCACGGCCACCGGCTGCGCCGGCGCGATCGGCTGCACCGGCACCGCGGCTGGCACCGCCGCCTGACGGTCAATCGGCTGTTGCATCGGTTGGACCGGCTGGGCAGCCGCCGGCGGCGGCACCTGCTGGCTGGGCTGCGTCCGGGCGTTCATGTCGTCGATCAGCTCCTTCACCTCCTGGTGAAACGCGAGCCCCCGTCCCTCGAACACTTCCGCCGGCGTCACGCCGAACCGGCTGTAGAGCATCGCATCGGCGTTGTGATCGACCGAGAGATCGGCGCCGCCGAGCGACACACCCAGAAACAGCCCGCGGCTCCGGGCATACGAATAGATCTCAGCGCCGAGCTTTGCGTCGGTCCCCGCATTCGCCTGCCGACCCACCGGCCCCAACGCGATCGACGCATCTGCGCCGAGCGTGACCTTCTGTCCGTTCATGATTCCCTGCAGGCTCCGCGGCGTGGCGAAGATCAGCACGATGTCGGCCGACTGCACGCCCGCCTGGAAGCCGACGCTGCCGCCCCCCATCGTCACCATCACCGGCGGGCTCCAGGTGCGATCGGGCCGCCGCACCATGAGCACACCCTTGCCATAGTTGACGCCGAGGATGAAGCCCCCCTTGATCATGTTGGGGAAGATCGCCACCCCCTCGGCCTTGTTGAGCATCGTCGGCGGGATCGACTCGATCTGCAGGCCGCCAAACTGGTCGAGCGCTTCCTTCGCCTTCCGCACGGTCTGCAACTCCTCGGCCCCCGACGTGATCTGCAGCTGGGCGGCCGCAGGGGTGGCGACGATGACGGACATGCACGCCACGACACACACGGCAGCGGCAGGGTGGAGACGACGATTCAGCAGTGACAGCATGGCGAATCCTTTCGCGAGTGCGGTGCGGCAGCCGCACCGACCGACAGCCGTCTGATAGACTGGTGCAGGCGGCAGCGGCGAGCGTCTTCGAGCCGTAGAAACAGCACCAGGGAGTATGACGCATGTGCGGCATCGTCGGCTACGTCGGCTTCAGGCGGGCCACCGACCTGATCCTGGAGGGTCTGCGGCGGCTGGAATATCGCGGCTACGACTCGGCCGGCATCGCCGTGCTCGACGACGAGGGCAATCTCCAGGTCAAGAAGGCGGCGGGCCGGCTCTCCCGGCTCGAGGCCCTCGTGCGGGCCGGTGGCGGCGACTTGGCCGACACCGCCGTGGCCGACAGCTCGATCGGCATCGGCCACACCCGCTGGGCAACCCACGGCGCCCCGACCGATGGCAATGCCCATCCACATCTCGGCTGCTGCGGCGCGGAGGCCACCCCGAGCGTGGCCGTCGTGCACAACGGCGTGATCGAGAACTACCACAGTCTCAAGACGCGGCTGGAGGCGGAGGGCTACGTCTTCCGTTCCGAGACCGACACGGAAGTGATCGCCCACCTCATCGACAGCGGTCTGCAATCGGCCCTCGCCACCGGCGCCCGCATGACCGACGAAGCGGCCGACAGCCCGTGGGTCATGGCCGTCCGCGAGGCCATCGCCCAGCTCCGTGGCACCTACGGCCTGCTCGTGCTGTTTCGCGAACGCCCCGACCTGCTCGTGGCCGCCCGCTGCGGCAGCCCGCTCGTGGTGGGCGTCGCCGATGGCGAGCACTTCATCGCCAGCGACGCCAGCCCGCTCGCCGGCCACGCCGACCGGATCGTCTATCTCGCCGACCACGAAGTCGCGGTGATCACGGCCGATTCGCTCCGCGTGATCCACCGCGACTCCGGCCGGGTGGAGCCGGCGGTGCAGCCCTTCGATCTCACCGCCGCCGACGTGGGCATGGGGGGCTTCGCCCACTTCATGCTCAAGGAGATCCACGAGCAGCCCGAGACGATCAAGGCCGCGATGCGGGGCCGGCTCTCCCGCGACGACGCCACCGCCGTGTTTGGCGGACTCAACCTCACGCCGCAGCAGCTGCAGAAGGTGCGGCGGATCGTGCTCACCGGCTGCGGCACCAGCTGGCACGCGGCGCTCGTCGGTGAATACCTCATCGAGCAGTTTGCCAGGCTGCCGGTGGAGGTGGAATACGCCAGCGAGCTGCGGTACCGCAACCCGCCGATCGACGAGGGCACGCTGCTCTTCGCGATCACGCAGTCGGGCGAGACGGCAGACACGCTCGCCGCGCTCCGTGAACTCAAGCGGAAGGGGCATCCCACGCTCGCGATCTGCAACGTCGTGGGGAGCACGATCGCCACCGAGGCCGATGGCGGCATCTACCTGCACGCCGGCCCCGAGATCGGCGTGGCCAGCACGAAGGCCTTCACGAGCCAGTGCGTGGTGCTCGCGCTCCTCGCGCTCTACTTCGGCCGGCTGCGGCACATGAGTTACGAGCAGGGCCGCGAATACATCGCCGCGCTGGAAAGCCTGCCGGGCCTCGTGGCGGAGGCGCTCGAGGCCGATGCCACGATCCGGGCGATCGCCGAGAAGTATCGCTCGGCGAGCACGTTCCTCTATCTGGGCCGGCAGTTCAACTTCCCGCTGGCTCTGGAGGGCGCGCTCAAGCTCAAGGAGATCAGCTACATCCACGCCGAGGGCTATCCAGCGGCGGAGATGAAGCACGGACCGATCGCGCTGGTCGATCCGCTCACCCCGAGCGTGTTTCTGATTCCGCAGGGGGCGGTGTATGACAAGGTGCTGCTCAACGTGGAGGAGATCAAGGCCCGCAAGGGGCCGGTGATCGCGGTGTCGAGCCCGGGCGACGCGCGGGTGCGGCAGCTGGCCGACGACGTGATCGAGGTGCCGGAGGCGCCCGACTTCCTCCAGCCGATCGTGGCGGCGATCCCGCTGCAGTTGCTCGCGTATCACATCGCCGTCCTCCGCGGCTGCGACGTCGACAAGCCGCGGAACCTCGCCAAGAGCGTGACGGTGGAGTGAGGTGACGGCCCGTCCGTGGCGTCCGCCCGCGCATAAAAGCCCCCAGGCGCGAGCCGGGGGATCGCGCCACACACGATCCCCTCGCTCGCGCTCAGGGCTTGTATGGGAGCGACGCCGGGGGATCGCGGCCGGCACGGCGTCCCATCCCGCACGATCCTCTCGCGCATAAAAGCCCCCAGGCGCGAGCCGGGGGACCGCGCCACACACGATCCCCTCGCTCGCGCTCAGGGCTTGTATGGGAGCGACGCCGGGGGATCGCCGCGCGGAACCGTCGGCAACGGCGGGCGGGTTGCGACCGCCCGGGGCGCTGGTACGATTTTGGGTCTGCCGCCCCCGGGGCGGCCGCACTCGCCCGAGTGGCGGAATTGGCAGACGCGCAAGATTCAGGTTCTTGTCCAGGTAACTGGGTGGAGGTTCAAGTCCTCTCTCGGGCATTTTGCCGCCTTCAGGCGGTTGCTCCCACTGACGGCTCCGGTAAGATCGTTTCGGGGCCGTAGCTCAGTTGGTTAGAGCATCGGACTTTTAATCCGTTGGTCCTGGGTTCGAGTCCCAGCGGCCCCATTTTTCCGACGGCTCATAACAGCCGCGATGACGACGCCGAGCCCGGCCAGGGCGAGCGTCGATGGCTCAGGTATGAGCGTGAGGTAGCCGGTGGCCGAGTTGAACATCACCGACTGCTCGGCTCCGAGCCCGGTCACTTGCACGCTCGAGAACGAGCCCGACAGGATGCCCGTGTTGGCGAAGAGACGCAGCACGTCGGTGCCATTGGCATAGGGGCCGTTCGTGAACACGAGCGACAGCACCCCGCCGAGCACCACGTTGCCGCCGCCGGTGACCAGGTCGTACGAGCCCGCCGTGTAGTCCGGGCTCGTGATCTCGAACACGCTCGTGCCCGAATGCGCGAGGTCGAGCGTGAAGCCGGTGGCGACGGTCACTGTGCCGGGACTGTTGCCTGGCCGGAACGAGCCAAGCACGGCGAGTGTCTTGCCGCTGCCGCCGAGCGTGCCGCTGCCGACGAGGTCGCCCGTCGCCGGCAGGAAATACGTGCCGGAGGTGAAGGCTGCGAGGTCGAACAGCCCCTCGGTGCCGAGCGACAGCCCGCCCGTGCCAATCGACCCCGAGCCCGAGACGGCGAGCCGTCCCCCGGCGATCGTCGTCGTGCCGGAGTAGGTGTTGGCGGCGGAGAGCGTGAGCGTGCCCGTGCCCGTCTTCACGAGCGACCCGCCCGTGCCCGAGATCGTGCCCGAGAAGGTGGTGCTCGTGTCCCGCGCACCGATCGTGACGGTGCGGTTGCCGAGCGTCAGCGATCCGCCCCCGGAAAGCGCACCGATGCTCGCGGCAGACGAGTACTGTACGTCGACTACGCCGGCGGAGGCATTGGTGATCGTCGCCCCGGCCGCAGAGGAGGCGTCGCGCAGCTGCAGGGTCGCGTTGTTCGTGATGCTCGCAGAGCCCGCGGACGCCGTTTCGTTCAAGAGCATCGTCCCGTTGTTCGTAATCGTGGCCGTACCCGCGGACGACTGGCCCCACAGGCTCAACGCATTGCCGTTCGTGATCGTGGACGCCCCGAGGCTCGAGGTGCCGAACGTGTAGAGATTGCCAACGCCGGTGATCGTTGCGGCGGTGATCGTGGCCGAATCCGCGAGTTCCAGGTAGCCGGTGTTGTTGATCGATGTAGAGTTGATCACCGTCGATCCGGTCGCGTAGAGACTATCCGTGACCAGGATGTTGCCCGACACCACGGCGCGATCACCGGTCGCCCCCAGCACGAGGCTGCCCCCCAGGGCGTGTATCGACCCGCCGGAGATCGTGCCCGTGATCGTCTGCGTGCCGGCCCCGTCTTTCACGAGCCTGCCACCCGCGATCGTGCCGGCGAACGCCCTGGACGACGCGTCGGTGCCGATCGTGAGCGTGCCGGATTCGAGCGTGACCGCCCCCGTGCCCGAAAGCGATCCGACCGTCACCGCCTGCGTCGCGAACGGTTTGTAGAGGGTCGCTCCGGCCGAGACCACGAGGGGCGAGGTCGTCGGAAGCGCCGATCCAGAGCGGAGCGTAAGCGTGCCGCCTGCGATCGTGGTGGTGCCGGCGTAGGTGTTCGTGCCGGAGAGTTGGAAGTCGCCCGTGCCAACTTTCGTGAGCCCGCCCACGCCGGAGATCGAGCCGTAAAAAATCGTCTCGTCGAAGCCGGTGATGTTCGCCGCACCGACGGCAAGCGTGCCGGATCCGAGAATGATCGCACCGGTGCCGGTAAGGGCCCCGATCGTGTCGGAGAACCCGCCGAGGTCCAGGGCCGCCCCCGCGTCGATCACGACGCCAGCCGTGTCGCTGAGCGAATTGGCCACGCCCATGGCCAGTGTGCCGCCGGAGATCGTGGTCGGCCCGCTGTAGGCCTGCGCAGCGGTGAGCGTGAGCCGACCGGCCCCCTGCTTGAGCAGCCCCCCCGTGCCGCTGATGACGCCGCCGAACGTGCTCGCATCCGAGCGATTGAAGGCGATCGTGCCGCTGGTGGAGACATCACCCGCGAGCGAGCCGGTGGTGCCGCCGTTGCCAATCGCGAGCACTCCGGCCGACACGGTGGTGCCTCCGGTGAACGAATTCGATCCGGTGAGCGTGAAGGTGTTGAAGGCACCCGTCTTCACGAGGCCGCCCGATCCGGAGATCGCACCGGAGAACGTCGTCGACGAGCGGCCGCCGGTCGTGAGCGTGCCAGTGCCGAGCGTGACGCTGCCGGCGCCAGACAGATCGCCGATCTGCTCCGACCAGCCGGCGAGGTCGAACGTCCCTCCGGCATTGACCGTGACCGGGCCGTCCCGCAGCCGCTCGGAGCCGCCGAGCCGGAGCGTGCCACCGGAGACGGTGACCTGCCCGCTGCCCGCCCCCGACATGGAGCCGGTGAGCGTGAGCAGGCCCACGCCGGTTTTGGTGAGTGTATTCACGGCGAGTTCGCCGCTGATCACGCTGCCCGGCCCCGTGCTCGTGTCATCGAAGGTGACGAGGCAGAAGCTCGGATCCGTGCCGGCGATGACGCCCGCGAGCGTGAGTTCGCCGGCATTGGTGATCGTGCTGAACAGCGGCAGCTTGAGTGGCACGGCGACGGTCTTCATGCCCGTCGTGGAACTGTTGGCCAGGCTGGTCCCGCTGCCGATCGTCAGCGTGCTCGTGCCGGAGAGCGTGGCCGCAGTCGTCCCCGTAAACGACAGCCTCGCAACGCTGCGGTCAGCCGTGAGCTCCGGCTGGACGCTCACCGTGCCGAACGTGGCGATGCTCGACGTGGTGTTGTCGGCAGGGGCCGTGCCGCCCACCCAATTGGCCCCGGTGGAAAATGTGGAGCCGACGTTGGCCCAAGACACGGCCGTTTGGGCCAGGCAGGGCCGCGGGGCGGCACAGAGCACGAGCAGGCCACACAGGGCGGCGCGAGCAATGCCGCGCGGGGCGCGGATTCCGGGCGGAACATGCAGACCGCCTACGCAGCACACACGACGGGATTTCATACGGGCTCCGGCGGAGGCTCGAACCGCTGCTCCAGCCCACGAAACCCGTGTGCTTTGAGAGACCCCGAGTCTACTCCACGGCTCCGTACAGAGCGACGCCGGCGTCGCCCCCCAACCGTAGGCCCGTTGCTCCGCAACGGGCTGTGCCCGTCACACCGTAGGCCCGTTGCTCCGCAACGGGCAGCCCGTCACGGAGTGACGGGCC
>CAMDDA010000181.1 GCA_945890755.1 Candidatus Kuenenia stuttgartensis | reverse complement strand
GAAAGGCGCGACGATCGCCACGGCCCTCGCCCCCGCCTCCAGGCAGTGCTCGCAGGCCCGGATTGTCTCGGCCACGTTCGCCTCGGCCGCTCCGGCCACCACGGGCACGCGGCCCGCCGCCGCCTGGCAGACCACGCTCACAACCCGCCGCCGCTCGTCCACCGAGAACCGCGTGAACTCACCGGTGGAGCCGTTCGGGTAGAGCCCGTGCACGCCCCGATCGATGAGCCAGGTCACGTAGCGGGCCAGTTCCGCCTCGTCGATCCGGCCGCGGTCGTCGAGTGGCACCATGTGGGGCGACAGGATTCCGGAAATCGGCGCGGCAGCCATGCGGCGGCTCCTCGAAAGACAGGGACGGCGGACTCAGCGGGCCGGCAGAATAACACGAGCACAGCATCTGCAGCAGCCGCTCACACGCCGCCATACGCAGTCACCCTGCCGCCTTCGGCGCAGGAACATCGAGCTCGTTCATCAGCATCAGATCGACGACGCTGTAGCTGTCGTCGGGCTCGAAGACAATCGCCGTGCGTCCCGTCGGCGACACGATTACGAAGTCGGGGTGCGTCACGGCGAACGATCGGCCATCGACCATGCGGATCGTAAATGGGCGAAACGGCTGCTGCCGGATCGTCGCCTTCAACTGCTCGCTCGTCATGGCTGGATTCTCCAACAGGGAACGGAAACCGCTCATCATGATATACATACGTACATTCTTTGTCAACCATGAGCACCGCCGGCACATCGCCGAGGAACCGCTTCAGGTTCTCCCAGAGCCGCTCGGCCGACGTCAGCACGGGTGGGGCCCCGTCGGCGTCGGTAACGTTGCGGCCGACGTCAGCGAGATTGAACTCCGTCACGAGCGCCCCGCCCCGCTCCCGCACCGTCGAACTCGTCCGCTGCCAGTCCTCGCTTGGCATCCAGTTGTAGCAGGCCACTGTGAGCCCAGCCTCGGCCATGTCGCGCAGCAGCTCCTTGAACTGCGCCACCTCCGCGTCACGGCCGGGCAGGCCATGCACCATCTGCAGGTGCGGGATCTTGCGTTCGACGATCGCCAGCCGCATCCCTGCCGCCTCGACCATGCGCCGCGCCGCCAGAAGCGGCTCGAGCCCGGGCCCCGGATACGTGAGCACGATCTCCTCGACGCCGACCTGCGCGGCCCACTGGAGATTCCGTTCCGTGAGCGGATTGACGATCATTGCGAGCTTCATGCCGTGTGAGCCCGCCGTCGGTAGGTCGCCATGCTCATGGTCCCACCGGGGCAGCCGCCACCGTGTCCAGGCCGGCCCGCGCCACGGCCACGCACTCGCGAATATCGTTCAGTGGATCCTTGGGATTCTCCTCGTACTCGAGCGACAGAGCCCCGTCGGCCGGAAACTTCGCCTGCGCGAGCGCCTCGAAGAACGGCCGCACGTCGACGTGCCCCTTGCCGAGAATCACCCCCTTGGCGTCATCCTTCATCTCGGCGAAGTCCTTGAGATGGATGCCGTAGAGACGGCCCGCGAGCAGCCGCACGACCTCGACCGGCCGCTCACCTGAGCGGATGTAGTGGCCGATGTCGGCACAGGCTCCGATCCGCGAGTCACGATTTTCGATGGCCCGCATGACGTCGATCGCCTTGTTATAGCGGTGCCGGGGGCCGTGGTTATGGATCGCCACCCGCATGTCGAATTCCTTGACGAGCTCGTCGAGGCTATCGAAGGAGTCTGGCGCCGGATCACCGACGAGCGTCCGTGTGCCCAGGAGTTTGCCGTATTCGAAGAGCCGGCGGTTGGCGGCTGTGTCCTTGCCGAAGTTGCCCACGAAGGCGGCCGAGATGGCGAGTCCCAGGCCACTCACCCGCTCCCGCATGCGGCTCACGGAATCATCCACCGCGATCGGCAGCATGCCCTGATAAAACTCGACCGCCTCGAACCCGAGGTCACGGGCGTGCTCGAGCGCCTTCTCGACGGGATATCCGCGGAGCGAGTAGAGCTGGATGCCGAGCTTCCAGGGAGCTGGAGCATCGGCCGCCCGCGCGGGAACGAGGCCGGCGGCCGACGCGGCCCCGCAGGTGGCGAGGAACGTGCGGCGAGAGACATGGCGAGTGATCATGGGTGGGCTCCTTTGCGCCAGTTACATTACCACATGCCCCGCCACAAGTGAGCAGGCATAGAACGACCGCGCGGTGTCGTCGTTGGCATCCACCTCGATGACCGCCAACGCAATCAACTCCGTCCCGCACGACCTGAGCCACTACACGCCGGGCGACGTGACTGCCGAGCGTACGAAAGCGTGCTAGGACGTAAAAAACGTGACTTGCTGGTCATTGTGGCCGATGATGTAATTATCGTTTTCGGGATTCGGTAGCAGCACCAGACAGACGTCCCTCTGCGGAGGTTCGGGCGAGCGGCCCGAACGGCAGCATGGCTCCCTTCATTTCCGGCTTGCTCGCGACCGATCGCGGCCGGCTTGCCGGTGCCGCAGCCGCCGTAAGCATGACGAGCGCGACGGCAATCGTGAGGGCCGTCGCGCTGTCAGTCGCCCTATCCGGCGGCATGGTGGGGGCCGCGGTCCCCGAGCGGATCGACTTCATCAAGCACGTGCAGCCGATCCTGGCCGAGCACTGCACCCATTGCCACGGCCTCGACGCCGAAACCCGGCAGGGCGGGCTGCGGCTCGACCTGCGCGATCCCGCGATCACCGGCGGCGACTCCGGGCTGGCCGCGATCGTGGTCGGCAAGCCGGCTGAGAGCGAACTCGTGCGACGGATTCACTCTCAGGATCCCGACGAGATCATGCCGCCACCGCGCGAGAACAAGCCGCTCACGCCAGAAAAGAGGGCGATCCTCGAGGCCTGGATCACGCAGGGCGCTGAGTATGCCGGCCACTGGGCATTCGAGCCGCCGCACAAGGCGACGCCGCCACAGGTGGCTGGGGTCGCGAATCCGATCGATGCGTTCGTCCGCGCGAACCTCGCGGAGCAGCAACTCGCTCCCGCACCACAGGCCGACGGTGCCACGCTCTGCCGCCGGATCTATCTCGATATCGTGGGCCTGCCCCCCTCGCCCGCCGACCTCGAAGCCTTTGCCCGCGACGGCTACGAGAAGACGGTCGATCGGCTGCTCGCGAGTGAACGGTACGGCGAGAAGTGGGCCCGCCCCTGGCTCGATCTCGCCCGCTACTCCGACACCAACGGCTATGAGAAAGACCTCAAGCGGGACATGTGGGCCTGGCGCGACTGGGTGATCACGGCCCTCAATCGCGACATGCCCTACGACCAGTTCGTCGTGGAGCAGCTCGCCGGTGACCTCCTCCCGCATGCGACGCAGGAGCAGGTCGTCGCCACCGGCTTCCTCCGCAACAGCATGCTCAACGAGGAAGGGGCGATCATCCCCGAGGAGTTCCGGATGGTCGAGATGTTCGACCGGGTGGACTGCCTCGGCAAGGCCGTGATGGGGCTCACGACCGGTTGCGCCCAATGCCACACCCACAAGTTCGACCCGCTCTCACACGAAGAGTATTTCGGGATCTTCGCCTTCTTCAACGACACCCACGAGGCGCAGTCCCCTGTCTACTCACCCGCCGACGGCCAGAAGCTGGCCGACATTCGCAAGCGGATCGGCGAGGCGGAGGAGCGGATCAAGATCGAGCGGCCGCGCTGGCAGGATGAACTGGCGGCCTGGGAACGCCAGGTGGCCGCAGCCGCCGTGCCCTGGACGGTCGTCGAGATGGAGGAGATGTCGAGCAGCGGCCTGCTCTGCCACCCGACCCAGCGGGCCGACGGCTCGATTCTCATGATCGGCCACCGCGACAATGTGATCCACCTGGAGTCTGCACCTGACCTCGCCGGCGCGACCGGCCTGCGGCTGGAGGCGCTCACCGACGGCGATCTGCCACAGGGGGGCCCCGGTCGCGACGGCTCGTGGGGCCTGTCGACGCTCGAGGTGCAAGTGAAGAAGCCAGGAGATGACAGCAAGTGGGAGAAGCTCAGGCTCGTGAATGCCACGGCCGACTTCTCGCAGCCCGAGCAGAAGGTGCCGCATCCCGACACGGCGCAGAAGGAGGGCGACAAGGCTAGCACGAAGGATGCCAAGCAGGACGATCCACCGAAGATGGCGTCGATCGGCCCCGTGGCCAACCTCATCGATGACGATCCGCATTCGTCGTGGCGGGCCGACCGCGGGCCGCTGCTGCGGCACCAGCCGTCGTCCGCCGTCGCGCAGTTCGATAAGCCGCTCGACCTCCCTGCCGGCACCAAGCTGAAGGTCTCGCTCACGATGGCGGGCACGAAGCCCCACGGCGGCGACGGCACGATGCTCGGCTGCTGCCGGGTGAGCCTCACGAAGAGTCCCGAGCCGGTAGCCCAGCCTGTCGATCATGCTGCGATTCTCGCGTTGGCACAGCCAGCCGAGAAGCGAACCGCCGCCGACACGGCCGCGATCTTCACCGCCTGGCGAAAGACCGTGCCCGAACTCGCGCCGATCAACGACGAGATCGCCGGCCTCTGGGCATCGGTGCCGAAGCCGCTCACGAGCGTGCTGCACCTGGCGAGCCGCTCGGCCGAAGAGCACAGGCCGACGCATCTGCTCGACCGCGGCGTGTGGAACGCCCCGAAGGAGGAGATCGAGCCGCACGTGCCCGCCGCGCTCAACCCCTTTCCGGCGGACGCCCCGAAGAACCGGCTCGGCTTTGCCCGCTGGCTCGTGGACGAGCGATCGCCACTCACGGCCCGCGTGGCGGTCAACCGGATCTGGCAGTCGCTCTTTGGCCAGGGGCTCGTCGAGACGCCCGACGACTTCGGCACGCGCGCCCCAGTGCCCGAATACCGCGACGTGCTCGACTGGCTGGCCGCCGATTTCATGGAGAAGGGCTGGAGCCAGAAGCAGGCGATCCGGCAGATCGTGATGAGCGAGACGTATCGCCAGTCATCGCGGGCGACGCCCGAACTGCTGTCCAACGACCCCACGAACCGGCTGCTGGCCCGCGGCCCACGGTTCCGCGTCGATGCCGAGGTGGTTCGCGATATCGCCCTCGCGGCCGCGGGGCTGATAACGCACACACTCGGTGGCCCCGGCGTGATCCCCCCCGTGCCGCAAAACGTGCTCGACTACAACTACACCTATCCAGGCTACTGGAAGGCGGCGACGGGCCCGGAACGGTATCGCCGCGCCGTCTACGTGTTCCGTAAGCGATCGATGCCTGACCCGGTGCTCGCGAACTTCGATGCGCCCAACGGCGACGTGTCGTGTGCCCGCCGCGTGCGGTCGAACACGCCGCTGGCCGCACTCACGGGCCTGAACGAGCCTGTGTTCGTGGAGGCCGCCCAGGCGCTCGCGCTGCGGACGCTCGAGGAGGGCGGGGTTGACGATGAGAGCCGGCTCGACCACGCCTTCTTGCTCTGCACGTCGCGGAAGCCGTCCGATGCTGAAAAGCGGGAGATGCTCGCCTTCCTCGCCGCCCAGCGGCAGAAGTTCGCCGACGGCTGGCTGAATCCGCGTGAGGTGGCAACTGGCTCCATGGAAAAGCTGCCCGCACTGCCTGCGGGCGCCACGCCCCAGGATGCCGGTGCCTGGACGCTGATGGCCCGCGTGCTCCTGAACCTCGACGAAACCGTCACGAAGAACTGATCCCCCGACAGGTGACACCATGACCATCGACGGCCATCTGCACGAAGCCCGGGCCCGACTGCTGTCGAGGCGATGGTTCTTCAACGACTGCGGCGTGGGCCTGGCCGGGATCGCCGCCGGCTCGCTGCTCGCCGGCGAAGCCCCCGCGGCGGTAACGGGGCCCGCAGGCGGTGCTGCCGCCGCAGGCCCGCTCGCCCCGAAGATGCCGCACTTTGTCCCCAAGGCGAAGCGGGTGGTCTATCTCTTTCAGGCGGGTGCCCCGAGCCAGCTCGAACTCTTCGACCACAAGCCGGAACTGGCGGCCCGTGACGGCAAGCTGCCGCCAGCCGACCTGCTCAAGGGCTACCGCGCCGCCTTCATCAATCCCAACTCGGCCCTGCTCGGGCCGAAGTACAAGTTCCAGAAATACGGCCAGAGCGGGATCGAACTCGGCGAACTCCTGCCGCACACAGGAAAAATCGCCGACGAGCTCTGTTTCATCCGCTCGATGCAGACCGACGCGGTCAATCATGCCCCCGCCCAGATCCTGATGAACACGGGATCGCAGCAGTTCGGCCGCCCGAGCTTCGGCGCCTGGACGCTCTACGGCCTGGGCAGTGAGTCGGCCGACCTCCCCGGGTTCGTCGTGCTCACGAGCGCGAAGGGCACGAGCGGTGGCGCGAGCAACTACGGCCCCGGCTTCCTGCCCACCGTCTACGGCGGCATCCCGCTGCGGAGCGGCGGCGATTCGGTGCTCTATCTCTCGAATCCCAAGGGGATCGACCAGGCCACGCAGCGGGCCTCGCTCGACACGCTCAACCGTCTGAACGACCTTGCGCTCGCGAACATGGGCGATCCCGAGATCACCGCACGGATCCAGGCCTATGAGATGGCCTACCGGCTGCAGTCGAGCGCGCCCGAGCTCATGAACCTGGCCGACGAGTCGAAGGAGACGCTCGCCCGCTACGGGCTCGAGGATCCGAACAAGGCCGGCTTCGCCCGCAACTGCCTGCTCGCGCGGCGGCTGTTGGAACGGGGCGTGCGATTCGTGCAGCTGTTCCACGAGGCGTGGGATCAGCACGGCAATCTCACGAACGCCGTCAAGCAAAACTGCCTCGATACCGACCAGGCGAGCGCGGCCCTCGTGATGGACCTCAAGGACCGCGGCCTCCTCGACGACACGCTCGTGGTCTGGGGGGGCGAGTTCGGCCGCACGCCG
>CAMDDA010000180.1 GCA_945890755.1 Candidatus Kuenenia stuttgartensis | reverse complement strand
CCCTTGGCCGGCTCGGTGCGACGCCGTTCCGGATCGGCTTCGTCGAGGGCTCCGACTACCACACCGAGCAAGACGTCGGCTTCCTCGTGCGGCGGGGCACCGACATCACCCGGATCGCCCGCTACGAGCAGTCGCGGGCGATGTTTGAGAGTGACCAATTCCACAACGTGGCGAAGCATGCCGAGATCGTGGTGGACGTGCCGGTCGGCGACGGGGTGGAGACGGTCACGATCCTGACCGTCCACTTCAGGGCCCGCGAGGAGGCGGTGGAGCCGCGGACGCGGCAGGCCCGGCTGATCCACGCCTGGCTTCGCGACCGGATCGCTGCCGGCGAGAACATCATCGTGCTCGGCGACACCAACAGCGAGACGACCGACCTCCCGGCCCCGGAAGGCTCCGACCTGGCGGCACTCTCGGGCCGCGACACTCCGGGCGATGCCGACGATCTCGTCGACCTGCATCGGTTCCTCGATCCCGCCGATCGCCGCACCCACCTCCTTGACGGCAAGCAATACGACCGGATCCTCGTGTCACCGAGTCTGATCGAGGATGCTGCCGGCCGCGAAGACCTCGTCTTCGAGTCGATCGCCGTCCGCCGCGACCTCGCCGTACGCCAGGGCATCGACTCGCCCGAGACCCACTGGGACAAATACTGGGAGACGGCGCCGGCGGACCGCGACACGAGCGACCATTGGCCCGTCGTGGCCCGGTTCTCCGTCAAGTAACGGGCGGCTCAGCGGCGGGTCACTGAGGCTGTGACGGGCCGCCCATGTTCGCCGTCTCGGCCCGCCGTCGGGCGAGCAGTTGGATCGCGACGGTCGTGGCCAGCCCCGCGGCCACCGCCGCGATCGCGGCCGGCAGTTTGAAATCGGCTGCCTCGAATGAGCCCGGCTGCTCGCCCGTGGCGGCCACCGTCCCCAGGGCAGCGGCCCAGGCTGCCAGTCCACCGCCGGCCGCCGCGGCCAGGCTCGCCTTCACCGCGGGATGAAGAGCATAGGCCGTGACGAGCAGCAGAAAGGCAATGCTCGCCGGCAGGCTCAGCTTCCCCTGCCACACCAGAAGCGAGTTGATCGCGACGAACGCCACGGCAATGCCGGTCGCCGTCCAGAGGAATCGAATTTCCTCAGCTTCGTCGCGGCGGTAGACGAGCACGGCCACCGCGAGCACCAACGGCACGAGAAATCTCGTTTCGATCGTCAGGTAGTCTTCGACCATTGCGGCCCTCGACTCGCGCCGAAATTGGCCCGGAAGCGATCCGTCTCCCCGGACCATCGGCACATGGTACCGCGGCAAGACGGCCGCCACCATCGAAGACTCGGCCGCCTGTTCGAGGCTGGCTCAGCGGTAGCGGTAGGCGTCTTGCTGCCGGGCCTGCTCGGCGGCCCGCACGGCCCCCTGCCGGAGTTCCTCTCCGACCTGCATGGCCCGCTGCTCGTTGACCTGGATTGAGGGCAGCCCGCCCGTAAACGAGATCGTGATCACGCCGCTGGCGATCAGAACCGGCACGATCAAGATCAGAAGTTTGGAACCCCATTTCGACGCAGCCACCTTTTGAACGGGCGCCGGCATTCCCATCGTCGCCACCCCCATCACCTGCTGAGACAGCGACTTCTTCGACTTTTTTTTGCTGGCCATGGTTCGAGACCCTCCCGGATGTCAGGGAGATCGGCGGGGTTGCTCGGCGGAGATGAGAGCCCGGTGGCGGGCACCACACCGCCCCCGCCGACGGCAGGGTTTCGCCAGCCTCTGCCGATCGCAGGCGGTTGACCGTGATTCCTGGCGAGCCCGCCGGCGGCATGGAGGCGTGTCCTCGAGCATTTCCCCAGGGGTGTGAAAACGGTTCACGCATCCTGTGAATCGTGGTCACCGGTGCAGGGTACCGGGATTCACCGTCGTGGTGAACGGAGTCGGACTCCCCTTTTCAGAGGAGCTTCACGCCGACGCGGGTTTCTCCCGAGAAAGAACACTTTTCATCGCGGTTTTATCCGGCTGCAGGGATTTTTCTCCGTTCGGCCTGCCGTTTGCAGTGTGTTTCCTCAGCGGAAAGGGGCCGCAGAGCCCTGGCCGTTCACGTCCATCGCTTTTTTTCGTCACGGCAGTTGCACAAGGAGTATCCCAATGCGCCGCTCTGTTACCCCCCTGTTGGCTCTCTGTGCCGTCGCCGCGACGGCCGTATCCGCGCACGCTCAGCTTGCGCCGCTCACCACGTTTGGCACCAACGGGTGGCTGGCCCCGGGTGCGATTCCCCAGCTAGACACGTCGAATAGCCAGCGAGGAATGGCTGTGAGCCCCACGACTGGCAACCTCATTCTCGTCGATCGGGACAGCTCGCTCGGAAACAATGCGTACGTTCTCAGCGGGACCACCGGAGCAGTCAACGGCACCCTCACTCCTCCCGCTGGCGGCTACACCGGTGGCACGTTCGTCGTGAACGGCGCTGGCACCGGTTCGGACGGCAGTGTCTACGTTGGAAATCTCGCAACGTCGACGGCAAGTTCCTTCAAAGTGTATTCATGGGCAAGCGACTCGGACTTCACCACGCCGGCAACGGTGGCCTTCAACTTGGTTCTGACTGATCCCTCGTGGGGTGGTGTGAACCGTGTCGGCGACGTCATGGCGGCGACGGGTTCTTTTGGCTCAGCCCAGTGGGTGACTGCTGGCTCGAATAGCGCAGCTGGAACGAACAGCACGTTCTCCGTAGGCACAGCCAACGGCTCGAACACGCAAACCACCTACACGGCCGTTCCCGGAACCATCTCGGCTTCCAACGGCTACCGGCTGGGCCTGTCGTTCGTCGATTCCGACACGATCATCGGCACGCAGGGCACCACGCTCTACACGACGGACTTCAGCGGCAGCACGGCCACGGCTCAGGCCGGCACGATCGGAGCCGCCCAGCGGCCGGTCGCCTACCTCAACCACTCGGGCGTCGCCTACATGGCCACGATCGACACCAACAGTTCGACCGTGTCGGTCTACAACATGCAGGATCCGACGAACCTCCAACTCCTGTTCACCGGCAACACCACGAGCGGCACCCTGACGGCGAATGCCAACGGCACCGGCGGCATCGGCTGGGGGCCGTCGCTCGGCGGCGACAGCTACACGCTGTTTGCGATGTCGACCAACCAGGGCATCCAGGGCTTCGTGGCCACCGTGCCCGAGCCGACGAGCCTGGGCCTGCTGGCCGCCGGGGCCGGTGCCCTGAGCATGTTCCGCCGCCGCCGGCCCGCCTGAGCGGTGTGAGACGAAGACGTGAATCGGCAGACGCGTCGCTGGCGAGCTCTTCGCCAGCGACGCGTCGCTGTTTTTGGCCCGCACGAACCGGCTGCCGGGTGCACCGAACGGGGCCTTCACGCGGGCCCTCCGCAGCTCACAATCCCTCCGCCTCCCATCGCGCCTCGACCATGTCAGCCATCTCTCGAGCTTGCTCTTCCAGTTCCTCGAGGAGTTCGATGTCATCGGCGTCACTGGCCCGGCGAGCGAGAAACAGCAGGTAGTTGGCCTCGTTCCGCCAGGCCTTGAGCCAGTCGGGACGGGTCGAGACCGGCCGGTAGATCAGGCCTTCGAGCCGCAGGAATTCGTCGCCAGAAAGGTTCATGGCTGAGAAGTGTACCGTGGTGCCCTCGCCAACCCGTGATCGGCAGCCCGGCCAATTCGAGTGTGACGCCCGGACTCGAGCGAAGCCCGTGATTCCCAAACTTCCATGATCCCCAACCTCTTCACCGACATCCCCGCCCAGCTGCCCGAGGAGCTTTTCACAACCCTCCTGAAGGCACCGGGCATCCGCATCGAGCGAATCGTCTCGCACGGCCAGACATCGCCCGATGGTTTCTGGTACGACCAGCCAACCGGAGAGTGGGTGATCGTGCTCGAGGGGGCTGCCAGGATCGACTTCGCGGACAAGACCGTCGAACTGGGCCCCGGCGACTCCCTCGACATCCCGGCCCACACGAAGCATCGGGTGGCCTGGACGATGCCGGATGAGCCCACGATCTGGCTGGCGGTGCACTATTCCGAGCCGGCGTGACCACGAGTCCAGCCCACGTGTGGCCCCTGGCACAACGAGTGTGGATTTCGTGAAGGGTTTCAGCTGGCGGCGGCGAATCGCGATTCTTGGGGGTGCTGTGCGGAGCCCTCTGCGGTGCTCCGCCGGCAAGTGCTCAGAGGCACTTCAGAAACTCCAGCACCGCGAGCCGCTGCTCCTCGGTGAGATCGTCGCCGAACGTGTGACCGGTGTTGAGCATCCCGGTGTAGCGCTCGGGCGTCGTCGGATCGACCGTGGCATTTTTCACGTCGGCCAGCGCCTGTCGCAGCGCCTCCCAATCCTCAGGAGAACGCCACTCCGGATCGAAGATCCGCATGTACGGCTCCCGCTCCATCTGCTCGAGGATCTGCTGGTGCGTCTTGGAAGACTCGTCGACGAACTTCCAGCCGATCCGGGCCTGATCGTAGTTGTCGGGGTCGGTGCTGCTCGGCCGCATCGAATACTTTCGCGGCCGCGTGGATGACTTGAGCAGGTTGTAGACGGTGGGAACCGATGCGTTGTGGAGGTACGGGCCGCGGGCCCAAATTCCGACGAGCGGCGGGGCGGCGTACTTGTTGGTCAACGTCACCTTGCCGCTGAGGAATCGCTTCTTTTCTTCGGCGCTCATGTCGAAGACACCGGTGATTCGCAGCGGGTCGGTACCGAGCTCATCCTGGTCCACGAGCTTGTTGGGAAAGTTCACCAGCTCATAGGCCTTCAGCCCCGACTTCTTGAACTCGCCGTGGCAGCGGCTGCAAGCCTCCATGAACACCGCATGGCCTTGATCCGCCCTCGCCTCGCTGACGTCGTCAATGAAGGGGTATCTGGGCGTTGTGAGGGTCTTGAAGTACTCCGGAACACACTGCCGAAAGACCTCGCGGGCCTCGGCGTAGTCCAAGCCGAGGTGATCCCGGCTGATCGCCATCGCATACGTGACGTCTGCGACGTTGCCTTCGAAGCCGCCGTCCACGTAGAGGCCTTGTCCCTCCGTGCCCGCGGTCTTGTACTTGTAGTTCGTCCATGGCTGCGGCTTGAGGAAGGGGATCAGCGGCACCTTCGCCTCGAGCTTCTTCGTGTAGTTGCTGCCGTGGTCGGCAATGAAGAACTTGTCGTAGCGGAGCAGGCTGGGCTTGATGCCGTCGGGGCGGACGACGGGCACCAGGATCCCGAAAAAATCGGCCGAATCCACGAAGAACCTCGGCAGATTCTTGGCGAACAGAAAGCCGGGACTCGTGCCGCCGCTGGTGGCGATGTTTTGATGGAACCGCTCGAAATCGAGAAACGCGTTGGGGATGCCCTCCGCAAGCCGCGGCTCTGGGTTCCGGGGGTCGGGATTTGTGAACAGCATGGTCGAGTGGCAGAGGCGACAGTTGGAAACAAGCCCGGGGGCCCTGCTGGCAACGACGTTCGCCTGCGTCCGGACCAGGCCGAGGGCCACCGTGAAGTCCTGATGGCTTTCCGGAACCGGGGGATGTATGCCGTAGCGGAGGTCCATCTCCCGCCACCAGGCCGGACTGAATTCCCGCACCCGGTCGAGCCGCGCCGCCTCGGCGGCGTCGGTCGCCTCCTCGGCCCAGGCTTCGTTGAGTGTCTCGAGGCCGTCCTTGTTCCACATCGGTCTCGCCAGACGGAAGCGGGATTCGATCTCGAGCTTGCCCGCGTCGCTGGCCCGACCCGCGTCAATCAGTTTCTTGATCCGGCCAATGTCATGATCGGTGAGATCGTCGGGCTCCTGGTCAACCGACACCCCCGGCCGAGCCTGAAACCTTGCGGGAATTCTCGCGCCTGTGCTGGCAAGGAGTACGCCGCCCGCGGTGTCGGAAAGCGTCTCGAGCCCCAGTAGATAGAGCGTGCCTTGATGCTGGGCGAGCGATTTCGCGGCAGCGTCGGAAAGCGTGGTCACGCCGTGCAGGCCCAGGGAGCCACGCTGCTGCGCCAACGCTGCGGCGACCTCGTCGGACAGCGACCGGAGGCCGTCGAGCCGAAGGAACTGCTCGTGTTCGGCGAGCGCCGCAGCGGTTTCCGGCGTCAGATCGGTCACGGCATCGAGACAGAGCACGCCCCGATGCCTGCCCAAGGCGGCCGCGGCCCGTGGGGAAAGCTCCTGGAGGCCCGCCAGGCCGAGGTAGCCTTCGTGAGCCGCGAGGAGCTCGATCTGACGATCGGTCACGTCGTGCAGGGATGTGAGCCGCAGATATCCCCGGTGCCGCCCCAGGAGCTCGGCCACTTCGTCGTTGATTCCCACCAGGCCGTCGAGGGTCACACCCCGAGGGGCGGTCGCGCCGAAGAGGGCGAGCGCCGTGGCGACCGGCAGGTCAATGAGGCCGTTAAGCTCGAGCATCAGGTCGGGCTGTGACAACGCCTTGGCCGCCTCCGGCGAGAGCGCTGTCACACCGTTGAGCGTGATCACGTGCCCCCGGCAGGCCAGCTGCTCGGCGACCTCTGGCGGCAGCACTCGGAGATGATCGAGTTCGAGATCGCCTTCCTTTCCGGTGAGCTCGGCCGCCTGTTCGACGGTCAGTGTCGTCACCGATGGCGGAATGGGCTCGGCGGCGGGGCATTCCTCAAGGCAGGGCCACGCCAGCAGAAACGCGGCGACGGTGACTTGATGGCGGGCGAGGTGCATCGCGACTCCCTTTATGGGCGTGGCACCTGCTGACTCGACGGCACGTTCACCACGCAGGGCAAGATACCAAGCCGCCGCTGAGTGCGCCGCCTCAGCCCAGGGGAATTAGGGGGTGGGCGAGGCTCGCTGGACGCGATGCTGCCCCGTTCCCCATAGCCTCCGAGCCGGCTGGCCGACCCGGAAGAAAGCCTCGCGAATCGCTGCC
>CAMDDA010000179.1 GCA_945890755.1 Candidatus Kuenenia stuttgartensis | reverse complement strand
CGGGGCGGCCGCCCCGATCTCGCGGGCCGCAAGCTGCGGGCCGTGCGGGTGCCCACGCTCCTGATCGTGGGCGAGCTCGACACGGAAGTGCTCGCGCTCAACGAACAGGCCTCGGCGCTCCTCGACTGCGAGAAGCGGCTGGCGGTCGTGCCCGGCGCCACGCATCTCTTCGAGGAGCCCGGCACGCTCGATGAGGCCGCGCGGCTCGCCGCCGAGTGGTTCGCCAAGCATCTGCACGAATGACTTCGGGCTGTCCCACGCTCACACGGAGCCATCTCCCATGAATCACCGTACGTTCACCGACCGCGACGAGGCGGGCTGGATGCTCGTGGAGCGGCTGCGGGGCCAGTCGCTCGAGAAGCCCGTCGTGCTCGCCATCCCCCGCGGCGGCGTCGAGGTCGGCGCGGCGCTCGCCCGCGGGCTCGGCTGCGAGCTCGACGTCGTGCTCTCGCGGAAGCTCCGCGCCCCACACCAGCCCGAGCTCGCGCTCGGCGCCGTCTCGGAGGATGGAAACGTCTATCTCAACCACTTCGCTTCGGCGATGACCGACGTCGGCGACGCCTACGTCGAGGCGGAGCGGCAGCGACAACTGGTCGAAATCGCCCGCCGCCGGAAGATGTTTCGGGCGGTTCGGCCGCAGGCCGACGTGAAGGACCGCACGGTCATCCTCACCGACGACGGCATCGCCACCGGGGCGACGATGATCGCCGCGCTCCATACGGTGCGGGCGGCCGGCGCGAAGCAGATCATCGTGGCGGTGCCCGTCGGGGCCCCCGATCGGATCGACGCGATCCGGCCGCTCTGCGACCGCGTGGTCTGCCTGCAGGAGCCGGAGGCGTTTTGGGCGATCGGCCAGTTCTATCGGAACTTCGAGCAGGTCGAGGACGAGCGGGTCGTGGAGCTGCTCCGCGACTACGGCCTCCCTGCTACGAAGTGGGAACGCACCGCGACCGCCGTGTAGGCCCGCCTGCTCCGCAACGGGCTGCCCGTCTGCCCCAACTGTAGGCCCGTTGCTCCGCAACGGGCTACCCGTCACGGAGTGCCGGGCCTCCGGCGAGCACCCGCTCACCCCTTGATCACGCCGAGCGGCCGCAGCCGCGCGACCTTGAGCGACAGCCCCGCGCGGTGCACCACGTCCACCACGATATCGACGTCCTTGTAGGCCGCCGGCTGTTCCTCGGCGAGTCCTTCGCGGCTGCGGCAGCGGGCCACAACGCCCCCCCGCTCGAGTTCGTGCTGGATGTTGCGGCCGCGAGCCGCCTTCGTGGCCGCGGTGCGGCTCAGGCAGCGGCCCGCGCCGTGGCAGGTCGTGCCGAACGACCGTTCCAGTGACCGCGGCCCGCCCACGAGCACCCAGCTGGCGCGGCCCATGTCGCCGGGGATGATCACCGGCTGTCCCCACTCGCGATATCGTTCCGGAATGTCGGCATGCCCGGCCGGAAACGCCCGCGTAGCCCCCTTCCGGTGCACGCACACGTCCTTCGCCAGGCCATCGACCACGTGCCGCTCGATCTTCGCCATGTTGTGGGCCACGTCGTAGAGGAGTGTCATCCCGAGCGACTCCCACGACCGATCGAACATTCGGGCGAAGACCTCGCGGACCTGCCACATGAGGAGCTGGCGGTTGCAGAAGGCGTAGTTCGCGGCGGCCCGCATGGCGCCGAGATAGTGGCGGCCCTCGGGGCTGTCGACCGGCGCGCAGACGAGCTGCCGGTCGGGCAACTCCAGGCCATATTTCGCAGGCGCGTCGCGGAGCGCCCGCAGGGCATCGTCGCACACCTGGTAGCCCAGGCCCCGCGATCCCGAGTGGATGAGCACGCAGATCTGGCCGGCATGGAGGCCGAAGGCGGCCGCTGCCCGCTCATCTTCCACGCGATCGACCACCTGCACCTCGATGAAGTGGTTGCCGGCACCGACGGTGCCGCACTGGTCGGCGCCGCGGGCCAGCGCCCGGTCGCTCACGAGCCCCGGCTCGGCCTCGGCAATCGTGCCCTCGGCCTCGGCACAGGCGACGTCGTCGGGCGTGGCGAGTCCACGGCTGGCCAGGAAGGGCACGCCCTCGGCCATGAGCGTCCGCAGTTCGGCGGGTGAGAAGACATACCGCCCCCCCTGCCCCACGCCCACGGGCACGTCGCGGATCAGCTGGTTGACGAGCTGCACGAGCGTCGGCTGCACGTCGGCGAGCGTGAGGTTCGTGCGTACCAGCCGCACACCGCAGTTGATGTCGTAGCCCACGCCACCGGGCGACACCACGCCCCCGGCCGCCGGGTCGGTCGCACACACCCCCCCGATGCAGAAGCCATAGCCCCAGTGGATGTCGGGCATCGCGAGGCTCGCCTGCTGGATGCCCGGCAGGAAGGCCACGTTGGCCACCTGCTCCGGCGCCCGGTCGCTGCGGAGCTGCGGGATCAGACGATCGTCGGCGAAGATCAAGCCATCGACCAGCATGCCGGGCTTGTAGGACCGCGGAATCCGCCACGTGCAATCGTCGACCCGCTCGAGCGGCCCGTCGAACGACCGAGCGGCGGCGGGCTCGATGCCTGGCGTCTGATCGGCCATGCGGTCTCCTCGGCGAACGGGCGGCAATCCTACGCACGACCTATATATCGACGATGAAAAACGCTTCCCAGCCGTCCGAGGTCTGGCGGACGTCCAGCTCGTGCTGCGTGATCGCCTTCACCTCGTGGGCCAACACGTGCCGGGCCGGATCGTAGTGTTCTCCGCGGGCGGTTGCCCGCAAGCCCTGTGGCTCGACGACCACCTGCACATCGTGAACCAGCAGCCGCCGCACCTCGAAGGCGGCGTGCACTTCGCTCAGCCAGTCAAAGAGCAGCCAGGTCGGATCGGTGCCGGCAACCGCGAACGACTCCGTGACGACCGGCCGGATCATTGCCGGATCGTCGCAGATGACGGCCGTCAGGCCGCTGACCGCGTCGGCAAAGACTTCGGCGAGCGTGCCGGCCCGCACGCGAATGCCGAGGTCGGCGGTGTGCTCGCAGATCTCGTACATGGCGGGATGCGGGGCCGGCGGCTGGTCACCGCTTCCGACGAGCCGCCTGCGTCGCCTTCTTCTTTGGAGACACTTTCTTTCGGGCGGCTGACTTCGTGGCGGCCTTGTTCTTGGACACCTTCTTCGTCGCGGCCCGCTTCGCGGGCGTGGCGGCTTTCTTCGTCTTGCGTCGCGGCGTGGCTGACGCCGCTTCCACCTCGTCGAGAAACGCGTTGGCCGTTTCGGTCAGGTCGGCGACGGACAGCGGCTCCACCTCGTCGAGGATGAACAGCGCGAGCTCGCCCCGCTGCTGGGCGGCCATCAACGTCTGATACTCGGCCAGCGTGAGGTCGTCATGGTCGTCGTCCTCGCTCGTGAGAAACTCGAATCCGATCCGCCTCTTCGCGTCCCAGCCATCGATGTGGAAACTCACGCCGTACTCTCGGAACATGAGGTTCCGCATGATGGCATAGCCACGCTTCTTGAACAGGCGGGCCAGCAGGTCGCACGCCGTGGTTTCGCTCAGGATGTCAGACATGGGTCCTCGCTTGTGAATGCTGGTGAATGGTGGAACGCAACGACGGGTCCGTCGCGGCGCAGGGCTGCCACCCGGTCGACAATAGTATCCGGTTTTGCATCCGGGGCGGGAAACCGGTCAGCCGTCCTGCACGGCCGCAGTCACGACGAACTCCACCTTCAGGCCGGGGCTGAGTCCTGCCTGCACCATCGCCCGCACCGGAGGGTGGCCGGCCGGCACCCAGGCATCCCACAGTTCGTTGAGCGTCTCCGCGTCGCTCCCCGTGGTGAGAAAGACGAGCACCTCGAGCAGCCGGGTCCGGTCGCTCCCGATGGCCTCCAGCGTGGCATCGATCTGGGCGAGCACCTGGGCGATCTGGCCCCGCGCGTCGCGGGAGGCATCTTCCGCCACCTCGACCCAGCGGGCCACTCCGCGATGCACGACGACATCCGCCCACCGACGCGAGGTGCCGTACCGTCGAATCTCACTCACGTGCAGAACCTCGCCGATCACCACAGGACCACGAAAGCGAAACGGCCGCGTCACTCACTTCTGTGAATGACACGGCCGTTGCTGGCTGCGCCAAAGCACCGCCGCGGCGATGCGCATTATTGCAGAATCCTCGAACAAAAACCGCGGCCGAGGGACATTCCGGACCACATTCCGGACCACTGTGGGGGGCCCACGATCTCGGAGACCTGGTTCGACTCGTCGCGGATCTCCCGGAGGGGCAACGCCAGACGCTCGTGAGCCTCATGCAGCACGCCGCCGGCGGCTCGAGTGCGCACTTTTTGGCGCCGAATTCGAGGTGAGATAAACTTTCTTGCATGAAGTTCCTCATCACGCTGACGCTGGACGAAGACCGCATGTGGGTCGCGGAATGCCCGAGCATTCCCGGCTGTGTGTCCCAGGGCCAGTCTCGCAACGAAGCGATCGAGAACGTGCGCGAAGCGATTGCGGCCTGCCTCGAAGTACGAGCTGACCGGGGAATGCCCCTGACCGTGGAAACACAGCAGGTCGAGGTCACGATCTGATGGGCCGGCTCCCCGTCTTGAGCGGAGCGGACGCGGTGCACATTTTCGGGAAGGCTGGCTGGACGGTCGACCGCCAGCGTGGCAGCCATGTCATCCTCGTGAAGGATGGCCACATCGCGACTCTCTCCGTTCCCGATCACAAGGAACTCGCCCGAGGGACGCTCCGCAGCCTCATTCGTGCCGCGGGCATGACGACTGAAGATTTCGAGGCACTCGCAAAAGACTGAGCCCTGCTCTTTCTTGCAATCGAGCATCGGGAAGAACGCTCGCGTGGGGCTGCTGCCGTCTATCAAACCTCGTCCCGCGGAACCGGGAGCCGGTCCGCCCCCGCCACCAGAAACAGCGACCAGTCAGGATCGCCCGCCTCGAAGCCGAGGGGAAGGCTGCGATTTGCGTCAGTCAGCGAAACCTGCACCAGACCGGTCAGTCAGGGCAACGAGCGGCAGCGCAAGTCAGAGGCTCGGGCAACACCAGTCACCACGATGGAGTTACAGGGAGCGGCGGCGGTGCACGACGCCTGGCTCCCGAAAGGAACCGGGGACGACATCCCCTTCAGGCGGGCCGCCGCCTTCAGGCGGCGACGAGCGGCCGCAATTCGTCACGGTCGACGGCGGTTTGCCCCAGCGATTCGAGCAGGGCGAAGAACCTGTCGGGATCGAACAGGGCAGGATCGGTGATTTCGACACCGATCGGTCGCCCATCGGCGGCACGGTCAACGAGCAGCACGTCGTCGATCCTATCGGTGCGCACGGCTGAATCGCCGGGCTGCCGCGGCAGGTGAAAATGGGCGGCGATCGGTCGTCCGTGCCGGTACGTCACTTTCAAAAAAACCCGCTTCATTGTGTCACCCGATAGGCGGTAATAACGACAATCACCAGATCGTGTTCATCCGGTTCCACGACGACGTCCCAAGCATCGCCGTCGTGGGCTGTTTCCAGGATCCATCGGCCTTTGGCGACGCCAGGACGGATGGCAACGGTCGCTTCGAACATCAGCCGCAGGTCGACCTCCGAGAAACCTCGATCTATCATCCGCTCCTCGACGTGCGGACTCAACTCCAGCTCGAAGTTCCATCGAGGAGGCTGTAGGTCTCCACGAGACCCATCCGCTCCGGTGCCACGAGCGGGCATTCGAGGATCGCCCGTTCCAGCGTGGAAACCACGGGCGAGAAGCCGCCGAAACCAGAGCGGCGGCCACACGCCGGGCGCCGGGAACAGCCACACCCGCTCACGCCCGAGCCGCGCCCGACCGACTCCAGCCAGCCGCTGGCGACGTACTTCTGGGTGTGCTGGCGTATTGGCCCCACAACTCCTCGGCCTTGGGCGTGCCGTGAAGCCCGCGGCGCGAGCCGAGGGTATGCGGTCGGCTTCGCATAAGACCCCGCGAATTCACTCAGCTCGCGCTTCGGGCTTCCAAGCGGAGACACTCACACCGTCGCGGCGGGTCGCAGTTCAACCCTGAGGCCACAGTCAGTGCACGCAGAGAGCCGCACCGACTCGGACCACGAAAGCGAAACGGCCGCGGCACTCACTTCTGTGAATGACACGGCCGTTGCTGGCTCTAGCCAAGTACCCCCACGGGGAGTCGAACCCCGGTTTTCGGACTGAGAACCCGACGTCCTGGGCCACTAGACGATGGGGGCGTCTGCAGGCTTGGTTCTAGCAGTGTCGGTCGGAGTGTCAAGCAGTCTTGAGCGTGCCGTCCGACGGGCCGTTTCGGCTGATTCTCCGGTCGCGGCAGCCCCTTCGGGCAGCTCATCGCGGCCGGCGTACGACGTCGGGCCGCCGCGGCAGCCGCCGGCCGACGACGAGCCCCACCCCGGCTGCGGCCAGGGCGGCCAGCCCCGTGAGCACGAGCCGCCGCCGCGTGGTCGCCTGGTTCGATTGGCCCGCGGCGAGGGCCGCCCGGAGGTGGTGTGTCGCGGTGTGTAACGCTACCCCATCGATTCCCGACTCGGCGGGCGGCAGAAGGCCGTCGGCATCCGACCAGGCGAGCGGCGACGGGCCGTGTCGCGAGGTGGGAGCGACGGACGTCTCCGCAGCTGCCACCGCGCGGAGCAGATCGACCGGCGTCGCGAACCGCTCCTCTGGCGACTTCGCCAACAGCCGCTCCACGATCACCCGCACGGCCGGCGGCAGATCGGGCCGCAGCGACTCGAGCGGTGGCAGCGGCGCGCGGATGTGCGCGAGCACCACGCTCATCGCCGTGGGACCACCGTAGGGCGGCCGGCCTGCCAGCAGGTGATACGCCGTCGCGCCGAGCGAGTAGAGGTCGCTCCGAATGTCGACGTCGTGCCCCTCCCCCTGCTCCGGGCTCATGTAGAGTGGCGTGCCGATC
>CAMDDA010000178.1 GCA_945890755.1 Candidatus Kuenenia stuttgartensis | reverse complement strand
CGGGGCTGCCCATGCCCCGTCGCCGGACGCTCGCTTCGGACATCCTGTCCTCCGCTCGCTCGATGCTGACTGCGCTCCGGCATCCTGCCTGCGCTGGTCAGCAACGCCGGCTCCTGGGGCATGGGCAGCCCCTCACGGCAAAACGATTGACGACGCGTGCGTCACGAGATAGATGTCGATCTCCGGCCCGTCGGTCGCACCATGCGGCCGGCGGGCCGGCTGCTTTGACACAGTGAGCCCGACCGCGCGGGCGGCAGGCTCGAACTCGACAGCGCGGGCCCGGCCGGGGTCGGCCACCATGGCGATGCCAGCCGGGGTGAGCGTGCGGGCGATCACGCCCGAGAGGGCGATCGCGTGGTGCTTCTCGTAGAGCACGTCGGCCGCCACCACGCGGTCGAACCGGCCGAGGTCGTCGGGGAGCTTTCGCCAGTCGAGCAGCCGCACCTGGAGCTGCCCCGCCCCGTTGCGGTCGGCGTTGTATCGCACCCCTTCGAGAGCGTCTTCCTCGTAGTCGCTGGCCGTGGTCGCAAAGCCGTGGCGGGCGGCCACGATCGCCGGCAGGGCCAGGCCGCAGCCGAGTTCGAGGAGCGACTGGCCGCGGCCGTCGAGCTGTGAGAGCTCCTCGGCCAGCACGATGGCCGACTCCCACACATTCGCCCAATACGGAATCCGTTCGTCGGCCTCGAAGGCGGCCACGTCGATCAGGGCATCGAGGTCGGGGGGCTGCCAGAACCGGTAGGCTTCGCCGCAGACGTCGATCACCCGCTCCACCGGCTCGAACCGCTCGTACGCCATCCGCCTGTTCTCCACGTTCTCTGTTCCACGTCTGGGCCTCCAGCTGCCGGCCTCCACGACCGTTGCCACCGGCCCAACTGCGCCAGGCCGACGGCCGGGGCCGGTCCGTTCCGCCCGTGCCGGTCGCATGCGAGCCGAGCGTATGGCACGATTGTAAGGTCACTCCCGCCCTTCTCCGACAGGCGTTCATGCTCAGCGACTTTGACCTGCACCTGCTCGGCGAGGGCCGCCACTGGAAAAGCTACGAGAAGCTCGGCGGCCAGCTGGAGACGATCGACGGCGTCGCGGGCGTCACATTCGCCGTCTGGGCGCCGAATGCCGACCTCGTGAGCGTCGTCGGGGATTTCAACGGCTGGGACGGCGCCGGCCATCGGATGCACAAGCGGATCCCCTCGGGCATCTGGGAGCTGTTCGTGCCCGGGCTCGGGCCCGGCACGCTCTACAAGTTCCGCGTTCACGCCGACGGCACGCACGCCGATCGCACCGACCCCTACGGCTTCGCCGCCGAGGTACCGCCACGCACGGCCTCCATCGTCACCGACCTCGCGGCCTATCAGTGGCAGGACGGCGACTGGATGGCCGACCGCGCGAGTCGCAACGCCCTCGCCGCGCCGATCAGCATCTACGAGGTGCACCTCGGCAGCTGGCGACGACCGGGCGACGATCCGCAGCGGTGGCTCACCTACGCCGACCTCGAGCGGGAACTGGTGCCCTATGTCGTGGAGATGGGGTTCACCCACGTGGAGTTTCTCCCGCCGACGGAGCATCCGCTCTCCGCGAGCTGGGGCTACCAGACGATCGGCCTGTTCGCTGCCACGAGCCGCTTCGGCTCGCCGCAGGCTTTCATGTCGCTCATCGACGCCCTGCACCGGGCCGGGATCGGCGTGATCATCGACTGGGTGCCGGCCCATTTTCCGAAGGACGCGCATGGCCTGCGTCGCTTCGACGGCACCGCCCTCTACGAGCATGAGGATCCGCGGAAGGGGGAACATCCCGACTGGGGCACGCTGATCTTCAACTACGGCCGCCACGAGGTGGCCAACTACCTCGTCTCCAACGCGATCTTCTGGCTCGACCGGTATCACATCGACGGCCTGCGGGTCGATGCCGTGGCCTCGATGCTCTACCTCGACTACAGCCGCAAGGACGGCGAGTGGGAGCCGAATTGCTTCGGCGGCCGCGAGAACCTCGAGGCGATCGAGTTCTTGAAGACATTCAACGTTCAGGTGCACGGGCACTTTCCCGGCACGCTCACGATCGCCGAGGAATCGACCGCCTGGCCCGGCGTGTCGCGGCCCACCTACCTCGGCGGCCTTGGCTTCAGCCTGAAGTGGAACATGGGCTGGATGAACGACACGCTCCGTTACATGCGGCACGACCCGGTCCACCGCAAGTATCACCACGACGAGCTGACCTTCAGCCTGATCTACGCCTTTCACGAGAACTTCGTGCTCCCCTTCTCGCACGACGAGGTCGTGCACGGGAAGGGCTCGCTGATCGACCAGATGCCGGGCGACCTGTGGCAGAAGTTCGCCAACCTCCGCCTGCTCTACACCTACATGTGGTGCCACCCCGGCAAGAAGCTCCTGTTCATGGGGAGCGAGTTCGGGCAGTGGCGTGAGTGGAACTTCGACGCGAGCCTCGACTGGCACCTGCTCCAGCACGACACCCATCGCGGCCTCTCGAAGGCCGTCGCCGATCTCAACGCGCTCGTCCGCCGTGAGCCGGCCCTCCACCAGCTCGACTTCGACGGCCGGGGCTTCGACTGGATCGACTGCCACAATTGGCAGGACAGCGTGCTGGCCTTCGTCCGTCGCGGCGAGAACCCCGACGACTACCTGGTGGTCTGCTGCAACTTCACGCCGGTGCCGCGGGAGGGCTATCGGCTCGGCGTGCCCTGCGGCGGCACGTACGCCGAGATCTTCAACGGCGACTCCGCCTGGTACGGCGGCACCAACGTCGGCAATGCGGGGGCCATCGAGGCCCAGCCGGTGCCCCACCACGGCCGCGACCACTCCGTGGCGCTCACGCTGCCCCCGCTCGCCGCCGTGGTCCTCAAGCCGCTGCGTTGCAGGCCGTAGGCCCGTCACTCCGTGATGGGCAGAGCCCGTTGCGGAGCACAGGGCCTACGGTGACGGCAAGAGCCCGTTGCGGAGCAACGGGCCTACGCGCCGCTTCCGAATCACTCACCGCCGCGGGGACCGCTTCCACTGGAGGGCGTAGCGGCGTTCGACATCCTCGATCCAGCGGCCGATCGCGTCGCCTTCCTGCTGGCGGGCGAGCACCGCGATCCGCCGCTGGTCGAAGCCCGGATCGACGAACTGCTCCCGGAGCTTTTCCTGATCCGGTTCGTATGCCACGAGGCGGATCGCGTAGCAGACCGTCCGCGGCTCGTTGAAGGCTACGGCCGTCTGCCCGGGCTCGAGCGCGAACACCGCCTTCATGAACTCCTCACCCGGCATCGAGAGGCCGTCGGGCTGCGCGAGCGTCGGCGCCGCGCCGAACGTGCCGGCCCGCGCCATCCACGTGAACGGCCCCACCGTCGCGGCAGCGAGCTTCGGGCCCTCGGTGCGAGTCGCGATGGCAGACTCCAGCGTCTTGCCATCACCGGCCTGCTTCGCAAGTTCCTCGGCGAGCTTCCGGGCGAGCGGCCGCCCCTCGACGATCTTCCAGGCCCGCTCCACGTCGGACTTGGCCTTGTCGAACGTCGGCGAGAAGGCGGGCTGATCGTCCGTCTTCCACGACAGGTAGCGGTTGCCCGCCACGTCCCGCGTGCCTGCCGGCCGCCAGAGCGAGGCGGTCGGGGCGAACACCATCTCATCCCAGCTCACCTGCCGGAAGCCCATCGGGCTGTTCTGATCGAGGCTGAGTTCGAAGCTCGTGCCCAGGCCACCGGCCGCGACCGCGTCGCCGGCGCTCACCCGCTCGAGGCGGCCCGACTCGAGGCCCTGCTTCTTCGCGATCGCCTCGACGTTCGGCGGCTGCGGACGCGACCCGGCCCCAGCGACCTGGGCCTGCCAGAGGGCGAGGTCCTCTGCGTAGCGGGCGAAGTCGGCGGTCACGGCCGTGAACACCGCGTCGATCCGCTTGGCTGCCGCCTCGGAGGCCAGCCGATTGCGGACGTCGTCGGCCACCTTCTCGAGCGGCTCGAACGCGGCAGGATCGTCCTTCTTCGCAGGAGTATCGGACGGTGACGCATCGCCGCTGGGCTTTCCCACGGCATCGTCCGGCTTCGCTGCCTCGACCTTTGCGTCCGCCTCCGGCTTCACGTCGGCCGGCTTGGCCTCGGCCGCAGCTGCTGCGGTCTTCGCATCGGCGGCGGGCTGGCGAAACGCCGCGGGCACGACCCACAGCCGACTCGGCACCGCCGCCTTCGGCTCGACCGGCTTCGCAGGTTCAGTCGCCTTCTCGTCCGCTGCGGCAGGCTTGGCGTCTTCGGCTGCGGGAACGGCGGGCTCGGCAGGCTTCTGCTCGGCGGCGTCGGTTTTCTTCTCCGCATCGGCCGCATCGCCTTTCGCCGCGGCACCGTCCTCGGTCTCCGCCGGCTCGGCCGCCTTCACGCGATAGAGCCGCTCCTTGTTCTCGTCGTAGAACTTCTTGACCTGCTCCTCGGTCACATCCTTGCGGACCTCGGCCTCGATCACCTCCCGCTTGGCGACGAGATACTCGGCCGAGATCCGGTGCGGCTCCTTGAAGCCGGGCGTGGCGCTCCGGGCCGCGGGCAGGTCGTTCTTGTATTGGTCGAAGAAGTTCCGCAGCGTCGCCTCCGACGGAAGCGACACCGCCTCCACGAGCGACTCGACCGCCACCGGCACCACCTCGACGGTGGCCCCCTGCTCGAGCCGTCGGAAATACTCCCACCGCTGGCCCGGTGGATCGCCGGCGAAGCCCGTGAGAAACAGCCGCTCCATGCGGCCGGCGGCCAGCACCGATCGCAGGGCCTCGAACACGTCGGCCTGCGACACCGCCATCGGTCCCCCGCGACGGCGGGCGATGATCGCGTCGAACTGCTCGGGGCGAACCATATTATTGGTCCACTCCCCGAGGAACTGGTTGATGGCGGCATTGCTCACGACCACGCCGTTGGCCTCGGCCTCCTTGGCCAGGAGCATCGTCCGCACGACGTCTTCCTCGTCGTCAGGCAGGAGCCGCATCCGCCCGGGATCACGCCCCGAGGCTGCCACCGCATCCAGGAGGAACTGGTTGAGGACCGTCCGCATCGCGACGCCCCGCATCATGTCGCTCTCGCGGATCTCGCCCCCGGACCAGCTGGCCACCACGGGGTCGGAGCCGGCCCCGCCCACCCCCATCTGCAGGAACGGCGGCAGCACGAAAAAGGCCAGCATGGCGAGGATCGCCACGAAAACGAGGAGGGAACGCTGGTATTTGCGAAAAATCTCGAACGAGCCGGCCATGGCACCGCCTGAAGTCCTTCAGCCTGACTGGAAAACCGCCGAGGCTTGACAGGGAAAGAGAGGGGAGGGTAACGCTGTCTGGCTTGCGACAGGCCGCAGATTGTGAGCGCCGGGGCTTCCGGCGCCAATCCCAGGGCCCTCACACCGCATCCTCTTACCCCGTAGGCGACGATGGCCAAGAAGACCGCCAAGCGAGCAACCGCATCGAAGCCACGCGGCGATTCCGGCGGCAGCCGGGCCCCGTCCGGCGACTATGAACTGGTCATCGTGGAGAGCCCCGCGAAAGCCAAAACGATCGAGAAGTACCTCGGGAAGGGCTTCGTCGTGAAGGCCTCGATCGGCCATATCCGCGACCTGCCCAGCAAGGCCCCGAAGGGCTCGAAGCAGCCTGTGCCGGGCGTGGACATCGAGCACGACTTCGCCCCCACCTACGAAATCGCCGGCGAGAAGACGAAGACCGTCACGGAACTCCGGCGGCTGGCCAAGGGGGCCAAGGACATCTGGTTCGCCACCGACTTGGATCGCGAAGGGGAGGCCATCGCCTGGCACCTCACGCAGGTGCTCAATGTCGATCCGGCCGATGCCAAGCGGGTGACGTTCGACGCGATCACGAAGTCGGAGGTGCAGCGGGCCTTCCAGAAGCCCCGGGCCATCAACATGCCCCGTGTCGAGGCCCAGCAGGCCCGCCGCATCGTCGACCGCATCGTCGGCTACCGGGTGTCGCCGGTGCTCTGGAAAAAGGTGGCCGGCGGCCTGAGCGCCGGCAGGGTGCAGAGCGTCGCCACGCGAATCGTGGTCGATCGCGAAGAGGAGATTCGGGCCTTCACGCCGAGCGAGTCGTGGGATATCGGCGGCATGATGACGTTCGACGTCGCCAAGGCCGTGCCGCTCCACGCCGAGTGGACCGCCTTCATGGCCCGCCGCGACGAGCGGGGCCGGCCGCCGTTCGTCCGCGACCGGATGGCCTGGCTCGCCGAGCGACGGGGGCTGGCCTGCGATCTCGTCGAGGTGGGGGGCAAGCCGTTCAAGCTCGAGGCCGAGAACACGTCGACCACCGACCTCGCACCTGCCGCCCAAAAGGCGGCCGAGGCGGCCGGCCTGATCGACGTGACGCTCACCCGCGAAGCCGATGCCGACGGCCGCGGCCGGGCCAAGAACCTCGTGCGGATCTCGGGGCGGCCCGACCCCAAGGCCCGCTTCACGGTCGAATCGATCGACGTCACGCGGACGAAGTCACGGCCGTTTCCGCCGTTCATCACGAGCACGCTCCAGCAGGCGGCGAGCAGCCGGCTGGGCATGTCCACCGACCGCACGATGCGGATCGCCCAGCAGCTCTACGAGGGCATCGATCTGCCCGACGAGGGGCGGGTGGGCCTCATCACCTACATGCGAACCGACTCGACCAACCTCTCCCGCGAGGCGATCGAAATGGCCCGCCGCTACCTCGACCAGCGGCACGGGGCGAAGTATGTCCCAGACAAGCCACGCGTGTATGCCAGCTCCAACGAGAGCGCCCAGGAGGCCCACGAGGCGATCCGGCCGACCGATGCCTTCCGTGATCCCGATTCGATCAAGGGCGCGCTCTCAGAGGAGCAGTACAGGCTCTACCGCCTCATCTGGCAGAGTTTCGTGGCCTGCCAGGCGACCGACGCCGAGTGGGACTCCACGGCCGTGCGGCT
>CAMDDA010000177.1 GCA_945890755.1 Candidatus Kuenenia stuttgartensis | reverse complement strand
TTGCCGAGCGTCCGCCGGAGGAGCGGGTCGTATTGCTCGGGCAGGAGGCCTTCCGGGCCAGCCAGATCGATCACCGATTCGAAGAGCGCCTCAGCATCCTCGCGCCGACCGGCCTTCCAGAGGGCCTCGACGAGCCAGCTCGCGCAGATGAAGAAGCCGCCCTCGCGGCCCGGCAGGCCGTCGTCGGCCCGGTAGCGAAACACGGTGGGGCCCATCCGCAGGTGCTCCTCGATCGCCTTGATCGTGGCCAGAAATCGGGGATCGTCGCCCGCCAAAAGCCCGGTCTGCCCGAGCATCAGCACCGCCGCGTCGAGGTCTTCGCCCTCGTAGGCCGCGGTGAACGCCTGGGCGTTCTCGTTCCAGGCGTTGGCCAGGATATCGGCGGCGATTCGGTCGCGAAGGGCTTCCCATGCCGGCCTGGGCCGATCGAGGAACCGCTCGGAGATCCGAATGCTCCGGTCGACGGCCAGCCAACACATCGCCTTGGAGTGGACGTGGTGCCGCCGGGGCTTGCGGATCTCCCAGATCCCGTGGTCGGGCTCGTGCCAGCGGGCTTCCACCGCCTCCACCATCGCCGCGACCAGCCGCCAGTGTTCGCTCGACACAGGGGCCTCGGCCAGAAGCAACTGCCAGACGAGTTCGGCGATCGGCCCGAACACGTCGAGCTGCACCTGGCCACGGGCGGCGTTGCCCACCCGCACCGGCCGCGACCCGGCGTAGCCAGCCAGTTCGGCGATCTCTGCCTCCGCCCCCACCTCGTGTCCGGTCACGGTGTAGAGCGGCATCAGGCGGTCGGGGGCCGCGGCCCGGTCGATCACGCCGAGCATCCAGTCGAGAAACGCGATGGCCTCCCCGAAGGAGCCGAGCTTCACGAGCGCTGCAGCCGACATGGCGGCGTCCCGCAGCCAGCAATAGCGGTAATCCCAGTTGCGGATCCCGCCGATCTCCTCGGGCAGGCTCGTGGTGGCGGCCGCGGCGATGCCGCCAGTGGGGGCGTAGCAGAGACCTTTGAGCGTGAGGGCGCTGCGGCGAACGAGGGTCGCCTCCCGCCGCGGTAGCACGAGCCGGTCGGCCCACGTCTCCCAGTAGGCCTTCGTGAGCCGATACCGCTCCTGCGGCAGGATCGTCTGCTGCTCCCGCAATGAGCCGGTGCCGTAGCGGAGTTCCATCCGCAGGGGCTCGCCCTTGAGCGTGATCGTGCCCACAGCCGTCTGATGGGAGCAGACGTCGCGGATCTCCCAGCGAACCCCCGGCGCCCGCAGCACGATCGGATCGATCGTGTCGTCGATCTCGAGCCCCTCGTCTCGGACCACGATCCGGGTTGGGGAGCGGCCGAAGTCGAGCCGCGGGGCGAACGTGATCCGCACCTCGCCCCGCCCTTCGACCTGGCGAAGCAGATCGGTGCGGCCCGCCCGCTGGGTGGGCCGGCCCGCGGAGCAATCGAGGAAGTCGGTCACCGTCAGCCGCGGCCAGACGGTCTTGAGGATCAGCGAATGGCCGTCGTACTGCTGCTGCGGGGCCGACGAATCGGCCGCGGGCTCGATCGTGAAGTGCCCGGCCGACTCACCCCCCACGAGCCCGGCGAACAGCGCTGGTCCGTCCACCCGCGGGGCACACATCCAGACGAGCCTGGCGCCGGGGGCCACCAGCGCCATCACCCGGCCGTCTGCGAGCAAAGCGTGCCGCTCGATCGGCACCGCGCCGGCCCCGGCCAGCCACGCCTCCCGCAGGCCGGCCAGTCGCGCGAGCCGGCGGGCCACATCGGTCGGATCGGTTATCCGGTAGGTGGCCGCGGTCTCCCCCACGCCCACCTTGACCGAGACATCGGGGCCGTGCAGCCGGACAAACGCATCCTCGTCGGTCACGTCATCGCCGAAGTAGACGACGGCCGTGGCCCCGACCCGGTGCCGCAGCGCATCGATGGCCTCCCCTTTGGAAGTGTCGACCACCGTCAACTCGAGCACTTTCTTGCCCGCCTTGACCCGCACGTCGGCCCAGGTCGCCGCGCCGCCGAGCAGTTCCTCGACCGCCGAGTCGGCCACGGGGTCGGCGACGTTCCGATAGTGAAACGCGACCGAGGCCGGCTTGGGTTCGATCCGAAATCGCGGGTCGCGGGCGGCGATCCGGTGCATCTCGTCGAGCAGCTGCTGCCGGAGTTCCACCTGCTGCCCAGTGAGCGAGCGGACAAAATCCTGATCGAACTCGCTGCCGTGCGAGCCGACGAGCATCACCTGGCCGTCGAGAGCCGAGAGGGCGGCGAGGTCGGCGAGCGACCGCCCCGAGATCACGGCCGCGTGGGTCGAGCCGAGCGCGGCGACGGCCCGCAGGGCCACGATCGACTCGCGCACCGGAACAGCCTCCGCGGGGTCGTTCACGATCGGGGCGAGCGTGCCGTCGTAGTCCGTCGCCACGAGCAGCACCGGCACCTGCGCGATCGCCTCCAGGGCCCGGTCGAGATCGTCGAGGGTCGGCTGGCAGTCGCCGGCGGGCGGGGCGTTTGTGCCTGTCACCGCGCGTCTCCTGCCGCCAGGGCTGCCGAGCTCCCGTGGGCCGGGGAGCCGGCCGCGGGGCCGGCGAGTGCCGCGATGAATTCGTCGGCCCAGTCGTAGACGGTTCGCTTCCGCACCCGCTGTCGTAGACTCCGCATCCGCCGGGCCTGCTCGGCCCGGGGCATCGCGATCGCCCGTTCGATCGTCACGGCCATCCCGTCGATGTCGTGGGGGTTCACGAGCACCGCCCGCTCGAGTTCGTGGGCCGCGCCGGTGAACTCCGAAAGCACGAGCACGCCCGTGTCGTCCCGTCGGGCGGCGCAATACTCCTTGGCCACGAGGTTCATCCCGTCGCGGAGCGGCGTGACGAGCATGAGGTCGGCGGCCAGGTAATAGGCCACGAGTTCCTCGATCGGCAGGCTGCGGCGGAGGTAATGCACCGGCACCTGCCCCACCTCGCCGAACTCACCGTTGATGTGGCCGACGAGCGTCTCGATCCGCTCCCGTATCTCGATGTATTCGTCGACCTGCTCCCGGGAGGGCACGCTCACCTGCACGAGCACGAGATCCCGCACCGTGTGCCTGCCGGCCGCGAGAATCTCGTGAAAGGCCCGGATTCGCTGATCGATGCCCTTGGTGTAGTCGAGCCGGTCGACGCCGAGCATGATCGTGCGATTTGGCCCGAGTTCGGCCCGGATCTCACGGGCCCGCTCGATCGTAGCCGGATCGGCCGCGAGCTGGTCGATCTTCCAGTAATCGATCGAGATTGGGAATTCCCGCACCTCGACCCGCCTGCCATCCACGCTGATCGAGTGACTCGCGCCGCGGTGGGGCGTGTAGCGATTGACCAGCCGGATGAAATTCCAGGCGCCCTGCTTCGTCTGAAAGCCGACGACGTCGGCCCCGAGCAGGCCTTCGAGAATCCGCTGCCGCCAGGGCAGTTGGGCAAAAAGCTCGACCGGAGGAAACGGGATGTGGAGAAAGAAGCCGATCCGGAGGTCGGGCCGCATCCGCCGCAGCATGCCGGGCACGAGCTGCAGGTGGTAATCCTGCACCAGCACGCTCGCCCCGGGGGCCGCCTCCCGGGCGGCGACCTCGGCAAACCGTTCATTGACCGTGACGTAGGGCTGCCACCATTGCCGGTGAAACTGCGGCTGCTGACAGGCATCGTGGTAGAGCGGCCAGAGCGTGCTGTTGGCGAAGCCCTCGTAGTAGTCGCGAACCTCGTCGGCCGAGAGCGAGACCGGCACGTTCCAGAGCCCGTCGTGGCGAAAGGGGGCGATCTCGCCGGACGCGCTGCCCCCCCAGCCGACCCAGACGCCTTGCCGCTTCTGCAACAACGGCAGCAGGGCGGAGACAAGCCCGCCGGGACTCGTCTCCCAGCCGCCGTCGGTCCGATGGACCGGCAGTCGATTCGCCACGACGACCAGGTCGCCGCGGCCGCCCCCATCCATGGCGGGAGGCGCCGGGTTCTCGTCTCCGCACATGACAGAATTGTAAGCCCGGCTGCCTGGAAGGGACAACCGCGGGCTCGAGGCCGCCTCAGGGCTCGGCCGACTCTTCGCTCGGGCCGTCGAGGGATTTCAGCCGTTCGGCGATCGCATCGGCCATGCTCGTGTTGCCGGCTGCTCGAAACCGTTCTTCGGCGCGGGTGAAGCAGGCCGACGCCTCGACGCGATTGCCTTGGCGGGCCAGCACGACTCCGAGGTTGTATTCGAACACGGGCGACGCGGGGTCGAGCCGTACGGCTCGGCGGAAGGCGCCGACGGCCTCTTCGAGCCGGCCGATCCGCTCGAGCACGCTGCCGAGATTGTTGGCCGCCACCGCCGCACGGGGGTCGCCATCCACGGCCCGGCGGTAGGCTGCCGCCGCCTCGTCGAGTCGTCCGGCGGCATCGAGCGCGCGGCCGAGCGTCATCGCCGCCGCCGACCCGCCGCCACCGGCCTCGGCCTTGGTCGCCATCGCGACGGCGGCCTCGAGATCGCCGCGGTCGATCGCCAGCCCCGCGAGATTGTTCCAGGCCGCTCCCATCCGCGGCTCGAGTTCGGTGGCTCTGGTCCAGGCCCGCTCGGCGTCGTTCGTCCGGCCCAGTTTCTGATAGGCGTTGCCGAGGTTGAACCAGCCGTAGAGAAACTTCGGATTGAGCCCGACCGACCGTTCGTAGAGCTTCACAGCCTCGCCGGCCTTGCCCGAATCGACGTAGAGCGTGGCGAGATTGGAGAGCGCGATCAGGTTGTCCGACTCGAGCGCTAGCGCCTTGCGGTTCTGCTCCGCGGCACCGACGGGATCCCCCTGCTGGGAGAGCACGCTGGCGAGATTGGCGTGGGCGTAGGCGTTGTCACCGGTCACGGCCAGCGTGTAGCGCCACAGGCTCTCGCTCGACCTCCAATGCCGCGTCTGCCACCAGCAGCCGAACGTCAGCACGAGCAGGAGGGCAGCCGCCACCGCCAGACTCACCGTCTTCGAGATTCGCATGCGCTCCGCCAGATCGGCCAGAAACCAGACGAGCGCCACCACCAGCCAGATCTGCGACACGTAGGTGTAGCGGTCGGCGATCAGCTGGATGCCGCCGGGAACGAAGCCCACCACAGGCAGGAGTGTTACGAGATACCATCCCCATCCGGTGGCGAAGGCCGGCCACCTCTGGCGGCCGAGCCAGGCCGCCGCCGACACCGCGGCCACGAGCAGCCCAGCCACCGCCGCCTGTCCGGGCGTGGGGCCGACCGCCGAGTAGGGATAGTGGGGCGCGAGCCCCACCGGCCAGAAGAACTGCAGCAGATACGAGCCGTAGGCGACGACGCTCGACATCGCCCGTGTTGGGAACGGCAGCGTGTTGATCGGCCGCACCACGTCACCGACTGAGAGGTACGTCGCCACGGCCACCGCCGCGGCAATCACCAACAGCGGCAGCTTCTCGATCACGAGAGCGGAGAGCGACCGCTGCGGGACATCTCCCCGCGACCGCCGCTCAGGCTCTGGACCGATCGCCAGCCGGCCCAGCGGCCACCAGTCGAGGAAGAGAAGCGCCACGGGGAGCGTCACGAGAATCGTCTTGCTCATCAAGCCCCCGGCGAAGCTTGCGAGCAGCAGACCATACCGCTTCCACGACTCGGGCTTCTCGGCATACCAGGCGTAGGCCCAGAGGCTGATCGCCAGAAACAGTCCGCTGAGCACGTCCTTCCGCTCGGTGATCCAGGCCACGCTCTCGGCCCGCAGCGGATGGATCGCGAAGATGCCCGCGGCCACGAGGCTGCGGCTCATCGATCCGGTGAGCCGGGTCAGCGCGGCGAACAACACGCAGGCCGCGGCGGCATGAAGGAGGGCATTGTGGAGGTGATACCCACCCCACCACCGGCCGAAAAGCTGGGCGTCGAGCATGAACGAGAGCGTGGTCAGCGGGTGCCACTGGCCCACGTGCCCTTCCGTCCAGGCCCGCACGAAGCCGTTCCAGGTGAGGCCCTGGAGCACGACGCCGTCGATGTATTGGTCGTCGTCGAAGTTGAGGATCTCGAAGGAACCCGTCTGCCAGAAGACGGCAGCGACGAGGGCGACCAAGAGCACCACGCCGCTCCAGAACGAGACGATGTCATCTACATCGCGGGGGGCCTTCGCCGCGGCCGCGGCCGGCGGCCGCCCCTGGGCGACGAGCAGGCGACGACGGGCGGCGGCGGAGCGAGACATACCGGGAATCTACCCCCCGGCCAGGCCGCTGCAACCCGCCGATAATCCTCACGCGTGGGAATATCCTCTCTGCCGCGGACCGGTCGCGGGGGCGGGGTGGGCGGCAAAGTGGGCCACGGCGGCCCGGATGTCGGCCACCAAAAGGTCAGCCATCTCCCGGCTCAAGTCGCGACGGACGAGAATCCGCTGAAAGGCCGTCGTCGCCAGTTCGCCCGTGAAGGGATAGGCCGGCACCTGCCAGCCCCGCATCCTTAGCCGGTCGGCGAGGTCGTAGAGCGTGAAGCCGGGCGTAACGCCCGCGGCGAGCGTCCAGACCACGGTGGGAATGCCTTTGGCCGGATCACCGTCGTGGACGATCTCGAAACAGCCAAGCGCGACCAACTCCGTCGCCACATGCCGGGCCACGGCATGGGCCTGGCCGTGGATCGCGGCGTAGCCCTCCCGGCCAAGCCGGACGAAATCGTAATACTGCGCGATCACCTGGCCCGCCGGTTTGGAGAAGTTGATCTGGAAGGTGGGCATGTCGCCTCCCAGATAGCTCACGTGGAAGACGAGGTCGTCGGGCAGGTCGGCCGGCTCCCGCCACAGCACCCAGCCGACGCCGAGCGGCGCCAGGCCAAACTTATGGCCCGAGGTGTTGATGCTCTTCACCCGGGGCAGGCGGAAGTCCCAGGGGTCGTGGTCGGGATCGGTGAACGGCACGAGGAAGCCGCCGCTGGCGGCGTCGACGTGGATCGGAATGTCGAGGCCGGTTCGCTGCTCCAGATCATCGAGGGCGGCAGCGA
>CAMDDA010000176.1 GCA_945890755.1 Candidatus Kuenenia stuttgartensis | reverse complement strand
GCCCGCGTCATCGGGATCGAGGATCGAGTAGTCGCTGGTGAGGCCCACGAGCCGCGCCTGGCGGCGCAGCAAACGGGCTGCGAACCGGTGAAACGTTCCCATCTCCACAGGCTGCGGCCCGACCATCTCGGTGAGCCGGCGGCGCATCTCGTCGGCCGCCTTGTTGGTGAACGAGAGAGCCACGATCTGGTCGGGGCGAACGCCTTCCGAAATCAGATGGGCCACACGATGCGTGACGACCCGCGTTTTGCCACTGCCCGGGCCTGCTAGCACGAGCAGTGGTCCCTCGACGTGCGTAGCCGCCCGCCGCTGGCTGTCATTCAGGCTGTCGAATGAGGAAAGCTGCACGGTTTGCGGGCCAAAGACGAGCGGTACGGGCGACGCGGACCGCACCGCGTCGAGAATCATGCCACCGCACGAGTGGCCCGTTTTCCACCGACTTGATTATATTCCTGGTTAGCCGATTTCGGCCGAACACGGCTGACGGCTCACCACACACCTGACGCAAGGGAGGGACCCCATGCCGCGGATACCATATAAGAACTTGATGCAGTCGGACGAAATGGCGGAGAAACTCGAGATGAGCACGGCCGAAATCGGCCTCTCCGTACGGACGACCAACTGCCTCGAGGAGCGGGGCATCTTCACCGTGCACGACCTGCTCAACTGCACGCGGGCCGACCTGCTCTCGATCTCGAATTTCGGGGAGAAGACGCTGGAAGAGGTCTACAAGTCCCTCGAGAAGATCGGGTTCTTCCGGTCCCAGCAGTCGGCGTCGTCTCTCGCGGTGACCACCACGGCGACGGAACCCGTCGGCCAGGCATGACCCGAAGCGGGAGCGATCGTGAGGCTGCCCCGCATCTTCGGCAAAAAACGTGGCCACAGGCGCACCGGCTCCGAGGCATGGGGTTCGTTTGGTGACGGACTGTTCCATGGGGCGCTGGTCTGCGCCGGCCTCGTGTTCGGATCGCTCCTGATCTCGGGCGTCGCGGTTCCCGAGTGGCGGATCAACCACGACTTCGTCGCCGCACGTGGCCGCGTGCTGGCAAAGGGGCTCGTGAAGCGGACCGTCGATGACCCGCTCGCCGCAACGACGGCAACCTGGCGCCCCACGCTCCGAGTGCGATACGACGCCGCGGGTACGAGCCGCGAAGCCTGGACCCGTTCGCAGCCATCCACCGGCTCGCCCGATCGAGATGCCGCGGCCGTCCGCCTCGCCGACTGGGAACTCGGTGGCGAGGTGCCGGTCTGGTACGACCCGGCAGATCCCGCCGCCGTGGTGCTCGAGCGGGGCTACAACTGGTGGATGTGGCTGCTCGCGCTCCTCCTGCCGGGCGCGCTGATCGCGTTTGGCGGCTCCGGGCTCGCGCGGGCGGTGCGGCGGTGGGGCCGTTCCGAGGAGGCGTTAGCCGCCGCGACAGGGATTCCGGGACTGTTCGGCCCGCGCACGCCGGCATCGCCGACCGCCACTGATCTCGCTGGCCTGCCCTCATGCGACGACCTCGTGAACTCGCCGGGAACCCAGTTGCGGTATCGACTACCGTTGGAGAGTCCTGAGAACTGGACGCTGCTCGGGCTCGGGCTGTTCGCCGCCTTCTGGAACGCCGTGCTGCTCGTGCTGGCCGTGGGGGCGGGACTCGAGTTCACCAGCGGCCGCGTCGACTGGCTGCTGCTCGCGCTCCTCGTGCCCTTCATCGCGGTCGGGGGCGGGGCGATCGCCCTGGTGGTCCGCGGCCTGGTGCTCGCGGCGGCGGTGGGCACGACGCAACTCGAGATTTCCGACCACCCGCTGCTGCCTGGAGCCACCTACGACGTGCTCTTGGCCCAGGGAGGCTCGGGGCGGATCCGCCAGCTCACGCTCGCGCTGGAACTCGTCGAACAGGCGACGTTTCGCCAGGGCACCGACGCCCGCACCGAGAGCCTCGTTGTCTGGCGGCGACAGTTCGATGCCTGGTCCGACGTGGCCCTCCTCCCCGGCGCACGGTTCGAGGTGCGGACGACGATCACGATCCCGGCCGATGCCATGCATTCGTTCACCTCCGAGCACAACGCCGCCCGCTGGCGGATCGTGGTCCGCGGAGTGCCCGCCCGCTGGCCGGCGTTCGTGCGGATCTTTCCGGTGGCTGTCTACCCCGCACCGCTTCCCCAACCGCATCAGCTGCGGCAGCCCGGTCGCAAGGTGCCGGCATGAGCCTCGCGGGCGAGACGCCGCGGCATGGGCCGCAGATCGATGTCCAGTTCGACCGTGCCGACCGCTGTTACGAGCCAGGGGACGACGTACTGGTGCGGTACGACGTGGGCGGGCTTGGGATCGATACGCTGCGGGCGGTCGAGCATTCGGTGCTGTGGTATACGGAGGGCAAGGGGGAAGAGGATCTGTGGGTGCACTTCTTCGAGCGGGTAGCGAAGCCTGCCGTGGCCGGGAGCTTTCGCGTGACGCTGCCGCAAAGCCCGCTCTCATACGAGGGCGTGATCGTGAAGATCCGCTGGTGTGCCCGCGTGCGGATATTCTTTCACGGGGGTAGGGACTTCGTGTCGGAGCACGTGTTCGACATCGGCCGTGTGCCGCCGGCCCGCATGCCCCAGGCGACGAAGCCGTGAGCAGCCCCCCACCACGGCCCGCTCCCAATCCATTCGCTACGCGGTACACGCAGCCCGGATCGATCGTACCGCTCGACGCCGATGGCCAGCCGGTCGATCTTCCGCTGCTGCTGTCCCGCCTGCGGGCGAATGACTGCTGCGGTGCGATCGTCGGCCCTCACGGCAGTGGTAAGACGAACCTGCTCGTGCATCTGGCGGCGGCACTGGCCACCCACGAAGGGAGCCTCGGCCCACTCCGTATCCGCTCCCACAGAGACGCGGTCGGCATCCTACGATCGATCCTCGCAGCGGCGGCCGGCACGGTCGTCTGCATCGACAGTTGGGAACAGATGGGCCTGGCCACGAGACTCAGCGTGCAGGCGGCGGCCGCATGGCAACGCTGCGGGCTACTGGTCACCAGCCATGCGGCGACCGCGCTCCCGACGCTCATGGAGTGTCGCACGAGCCCGGCGATGCTCGCTGCGATCGTCGCCGCGCTCCCCGACACGGGCGGCAGCATCACGCAGGCCGACATCGCCGACGCATGCGACCGCCACGCGGGCAACCTCCGCGACGCCCTCGCCGATCTCTACGACCGGTTCGAATCCCGTCGCTCCTCATAAAATCCCCCAGGCGCGAGCCGGGGGATCGCGATCGGTGTGACGACGCACTCCCTCGATCCCCTCGCTTGCGCTCAGGGCTTGTATGGAGAGCACATACAAGCCCCCAGGCGCAAGCCGGGGGATCGCGATCGGTGTGACGACGCCCTCCCTCGATCCCCTCGCTTGCGCTCAGGGCTTGTATGGAGAGCGCATAAAAGCCCCCAGGCGCAAGCCGGGGGATCCCGCCGCCGAAACATCGTCCGGGCCAAACCGGATACGACTCGTAACGGCCGTAACGGTCGTAACGACCGGCGACGTCGAATTCATGATTCACAGCGGACTTTTCCCGCGAGCCGCGCCGTCGCGCAACCTAGGCTAGGAATGTCCGCAATCCGCCCGGAGGCCGCCGCCGGATCGCCGGATCGAATCGGAGGAGAGAGCGATGAAGACGCTTCGAATGACCGCCGCAGTGTTCCTGGCGACCGCCTGGGCGGTGTCGATGCCCCGCGAGTGCGCCGCCCAGACGCAGTGCTGCCTGAGCGAATTCTTCGCCGGCTGCGGCACATGCTTCAGGAAGGCGCCGGTCTACGCGGTGGCCCCCGTGGTGGCCCCGGTGGCAGCTCCGGTGATGGCGCCGGTTCCCGCTCCGCCGCCTCCGGTGATGGTGCCGATGCAGCAGACGAGCTACGTGCCCGAAACCACATACCGCACCCAGTATCAGTGCGTGCCCGTCACCACCTACAAGCCGTCATGCGAAATCGACCCGTGCACGGGCTGCCCTCAGGAGTGCATGCAGCCGGTCACGCAGTACGTGCAGCAGGCGGTCAATGTGCCGGTGACCCAGTACCGGGCCGTGACGACCACGAAATATGTCCAGATGCAGCCGGGCTATGCCGCGCCGACGGGCTATGCCGCACCGGGCATGCCGACCGCACCCGCCGCCCCGGCCACCAGCCCGTTCGCTGCGCCGATCCAGACCACGCCACAGGCCTGGGGTGCCGCCGGCGCCGACGTACCCCAGCAGCTGATCCCCGGTCAGCCCACCACAACTCCCCCGGCGCTTCCCCCGGCCGGCTACGCCACCCCCACGTTCCAGCAGCCGCAGCCGATCGTGCCGCAGAGTGGCACGACCCTGATGCCCGCGATGCCGGCTGCACCCCAGCCGCAGCCCACGCAGCCGCCGGCGCTGGCCCCGACCCCGTCGCTGAAGCCGATCCCCGATCTGCAGCGGACCTACGGCAACGGCACGGCCATGCCTCAGGCTCCCACGGCCCCGCAGATGCCGGCCGCGCCCCAGTACCCTGTTGCACCTCCGGCCATGACGCCGGCGCCCAGCGGCACGGCACCGTCCCAGCCCTCGGCCACCGGTACCAACGGCATGCCGGTGCTCCCCGGCGCCGGCCCGGGCGCCGCGACCCGCGCATTCCCGCGATTGCTCGAGCCAACGAGCCACACCACCTCGTGGCAGCCCGCCACGGTGGGCCCGCGCTACCCCACCGCCGCCCTGCCGACCACGCTCGGCACACGGTAACCGCGAGTGGCCGCCAACCAAACCGCCGTGAGGGGCTGCCTGTGCCCCAGGAGCCGGCGTATGCCGCCGAGCGAAGGCAGAACTCGAGGCATTATCGTCGGTGAATCATGCGGGTAGGCGAGGGGGTCGTCCCATACAAGCCCTGAGCGCGAGCGAGGGGATAGAGATGCACGATCCCCCGGCTTGCGCCTGGGCTTCTGTGGAGGCAAGCTCGGGGTCCGCCGCGACGAGACTGTCTCTGCCCGTTGCGGAGCAACAGGCCTACGGCGCATGCGTGCGAAACAGACCCCGCGTTAAGATACGGAGCACACGGGCTGCTCTCTCATGACGAATGCCGACATCGCCGCCGTCTTCGACCACGTGGGCGACCTGCTCGAGTATCAGGGAGGCAACGTCTTCCGCGTGCGTGCCTATCGCAATGCCGCCCGGATGATCGGCGGCATGGTGGAATCACTGGCATCGGTCCGGGCCGACTCGGAGCGAACGCTGACCGATCTCGAGGGGATCGGCGCCGACTTGGCAGGCAAGATCGAGGCCCTGCTCGACACGGGCAAGCTGCCGCTGCTCGCGGAGCTCGAGCAGAAGGTGCCGGCCGTGGTGTTCGAGCTGATGCGGGTGCCCGGACTCGGCCCCAAGAAGGTGAAGCTGCTTGTCGATGAGCTGGGGATCGATTCACTCGACGCCCTGGAGCAGGCCTGCCGCGACGGCAGGGTGGAGGGCGTGAAGGGCTTTGGCGCGAAGACACAGGCCGCGATCCTCGAGAACATCGCCTTCGCCAAGAATCCCGAGCATGCCCGGCTCCTGTGGAGCGAGGCCGATGCGATCATGCAATCGCTGCTCGCCTGGATGCAGGAATGCCCCGCGGTCCGGCAGGTGGAGGGGGCGGGCAGCTGGCGGCGCGGCCGTGAGACGGTGGGCGATCTCGATCTCGTCGTCGACAGCGGCGACGCCCCGGCAGTGATGGACCACCTGCACCGCTGGAAGGAGACGTCGGCCGTGCTGCTGCGGGGTGACACGAAGACGAGCATCCGCGGGCCGCGGGACGTGCAGATCGACCTGCGGGTCGTCGATCACGGCTCGTTCGGCGCGGCGCTGCAGTACTTCACCGGCTCGAAGGACCACAACGTGAAGCTCCGCGGCCGGGCCCGCGACCGGCAACGCACGATCAACGAGTATGGCGTGTTCGAACTGCGGCCCGATGCACAGGAGACGGACGCCCCGGCAGCCACGAGCCTGGCCGGTCGCACGGAGGTCGACATCTACGCCGCGGTCGGTCTGCCGTGGATTCCGCCGGAACTGCGGGAGGGGGGGGATGAGATCCTGCGGGCCGAGCGAGGTGAATTGCCCCAGCTCGTAACGCTCGCCGATATCCGCGGTGATCTCCACATGCATACGACGGCCACCGACGGTGAGGACACGCTCCCCGAAATGGTCCGCGCCGCGATCGCTCGGGGGCTCTCCTACATCGCGATCACCGACCACGGGCAGCGCGTGACCATGGCCCACGGCCTCGATCGGAAGCGCTTGCTCGCGCAGTGGGGCGAGATCGACCGGCTCAACGCGGCGCTCGCCGAGGAAGGTCCGCCACCGATCGTGGTGCTCAAGGGCATCGAGGTGGACATGCTCGAGAAGGGGGGCCTCGATCTCCCAGACGACGTGCTGGAGCAGGCCGATTGGGTCGTGGCCAGTCTCCACTACGGCCAGAACCAGCCCCGCGACCGGATCACGGCCCGCATCATCGAGGCGGTCGAAAACCCGTTCGTCAGCGTGATCGGGCACCCCACAGGCCGGCTCATCAACCGCCGGCCGGCCTACGACCTGGACATCGAAGCCGTGATCGAAGCCGCGGCCCGCACCGGCACCTTCCTCGAGATCAACGCCAACCCCTGGCGGCTCGACCTCGACGACCGCCACGCCGCGGCTGCGAAGCGGGCGGGCGTGAAGCTCGTGATCTCCACCGACGCCCATTCGACCCGCGGCCTCGACGTCATGCGGTGCGGCATTCTTCAAGCCCGCCGCGCCGGCCTCGAGGCGAGCGACATCGCCAACACCCGCACGCTCCCGCAGCTCAAGAAGCTGATGCGTCGCTGATCGAATCTATGGGAAGCAAGGCACCGGCTCGGGGGCGGTACAAGTCTCGTCGCGGGACCTCGAAGACTCGGTCCAAATGCTCCTCGAGCTTGCACCGACCCCCTCGCCTACCCGCTCTGGTTCTTGCATACCGGAAAACGGTATCAGGAGGGGTTGC
>CAMDDA010000175.1 GCA_945890755.1 Candidatus Kuenenia stuttgartensis | reverse complement strand
CCGTCGACCCGCTGCTCGTCCTTGCCGGTGCCGAGCGTGATCGTGACGAGCGACTGCGTCTCGCCGCGCTGAAACAGCGCCGAGCCGTGCACCCGCGGGAGCAGATCGACCTCGCAATGGAGCGACCGCAGGCTCTTGTGGTCGCGACCATCGGGCCGCTTGCCCTCGAGGATCAGCTCGCGGACGGCCTGTTCTTCCAGGGCATGCCAGACATGCGCGAAATCGGCGTCGCTGACACCACCGGCTGCACCCGGCTTGAAGCCAAATGCCGGCTCGGTCGGGGCGACCTCGGCCTTCGCCTTCTCCCGCAGCTCCTTCACGGCCTGTCCCCGATCCTGCTTGCCGGCGATGGCCTTGGCGGCCTTGAGGGCCTGGAGGTAGCCGGTCGTCAGCCGGCTGCGGAGGGCCGAGTAGTCGGCGAGGACGTATTCCTTCTTCGGCTTGCCCGCCTTGCGGACGAGCTCTTCCTGCATCTCGCAGAGCAAGCGGATGATCCGGTGGGCCTCGTCGAGGGCCTGGAGCATGCGATCCTCGGGCATCTCGCGGGCGAAGCCCTCGATCATGAGGATCGCGGTTGAGCTGCCCGACACCACGAGGTCGAGGTCGCTCTCTTCGAGCTGGTCCTGCGTGGGGAACGGCACGAAGCGGCCGTCGATCTGCGCCAGCCGCACGCTGCCGAGCGGACCGCGGAACGGCAGGGGGGAAATGCACAGGGCGGCCGAGGCGCCGTTCATCGCGAGGACGTCGGGGTCGTTCTGCTTGTCGGCGGCCAGCACGTTGGCCTGCACCTGGACCTCGTCGTAGAAGCCCTCGGGAAACAGTGGCCGGATCGGCCTGTCCATGAGGCGGCTGGTGAGCGTTTCCTTGAGGGTCGGTCGGCCCTCTCTCTTGAGGAAGCCGCCCGGGAACTTGCCGGCAGAGGCAACCCGCTCGCGGTAGTCGCAGGTGAGCGGAAAGAAATCGATGCCCGCGCGGGGAGCGCCGGTGGCTGCAGCCACGAGCACGACGGTCTCGCCGTAGGAGACGAGGACACTGCCGGCGGCCTGCTTGGCCAAAACGCCGGTCTCAATCGCCAACACATGATCCCCGATCTGCCGTTCAACGCGCTGCTTCACTTTCATTCCCTTTCGTGCCTACGATATCGCTGCGGCTGCATCTGCAGCGTCGCGAACGTGCCGTCACCATGGTCCGGGAGCGACACGCTCCCGCCATCCTCGCTCCGTGCGGCTCCGGCCCTGTTGCGGGCGAGACTCGCACCAATCCACGCCATCCACAGCCGATTTCCGGGCAGGTCCGCACCCCGATGGGCGCGGCGGCCTACTTGCGGATCTCCAACCGTTTGATGATGTCGAGATACCGCTGCGGCGCGACGCGCTTGAGATAGTCGAGAAGCCGGCGACGCCGGCTTACCATCTTCAAGAGACCGCGCCGGCTGGCGAAGTCTTTGGAGTGATTCTTGAAGTGGCCTGTCAGATCGGTGATCCGACCGGTCAACAGCGCGATTTGGACCTCCGCCGATCCGGTGTCGGCGGTCGCCCGCCTGTGAGCGCCGATCAACTCTTGCTTGCGTTCTTTTGTGAGCGTCATCAGCCGAACTCCACCCACCTGTGGGTGGCGTGATTGTTTGGATTGAGGATTCTTGTGGGCCGAAGTCTATCCGCGCAGGCCCGAATTGCAAACCGCGGCGTTGATTTCGGCCTGTTTTCGTGCCGGTTCACCGACTGGGGCGGCGGCCGACGCCATGCGGGGTGTGCACCACGTTCCACGCGAGGCCGAGTTTCTCGAGCGCGAGGATTGCCCAGTAGGTGACATCGACCTCCCACCACTTGTGGCCGTGCTTGGCCATTCGCTGGTAGGCGTGATGGTTGTTGTGCCAGCCCTCGCCAAAGGCGAGCAGGCCGACCCACCAGAGATTCCGGGAGTCGTCGGTGGTTTCGTAGTTGCGGTAGCCCCACATGTGGGTCGCGGAGTTCACGAGCCAGGTGACGTGGAACACGATCACCATCCGCACGGCGAGGCCCCAGAGCAACCAGGAGATGCCGACATCGCGGCCATACAGTGACCAGCCGCCGGCGAGCAACGCGCCGCCGATCAGAAAGTGCCAAAGGAGGAACGTCTGGTGGAGGAACCGCGCGCCCCGATCGCGGGCGAGGTCGGGCGCCCAGCGCTTCGCACGGGCGAGGGTCTCCTCAGGCGTGTGCAACGGAAAGAGCCAGAGCATGTGAGACCAGAGCCCACCATCACGCGGTGTGTGGGGATCGCCTTCCTGATCGCTGAAGGCGTGGTGCTTGCGATGATTCGACACCCAGTCAAGGGCGGATCCCTCGCCAGAAATTCCGCCCAGAAAGGCGAAGAAGAACCGCACGGGGGCAAAGGTCTGAAAGCTGCCGTGCGTGAGTAGCCGGTGGTAGCCGAGGCAGACGCCCAGGCCACCGGTGACCCAATAGAGCACGAGGCAGATGGCCAGCCCCGACCAGGTGAAATAGAAGGGCGCGACGAGTGCGGCGAGGTGGACGCCGCCAATCCAGATCACGACGGGCCAGTCGAGCTTGAGCGAGCCGCCAGTGGCAGACCCCGTCTCGGGCGTTTCTCCATCCGCATCACCGGCGCTGGCTGCCCGCGGATCGATGACCGCGGAGCGGCCGAACTCGACGTCATCGGCCAGGTTGGAGGGAGCGTCGGCGAGTGTGGCAGGGGGCGTCATGGGAAGCGGTTCCGTCGCGGAAAGGGGGAGCCGGACAGCATCCTGCCGGGCGGGGGGCTGAAACACGACACTACTCTGACGACCGGCGGCGGTTTTGCCACCTGCAAGCCGTCCAATTTTGGTCGGACGTGTGTCAAGAAACGGTCAAATTTCACTCGGCGGGACCGCCGGACCGCGGCAGGATCGATATCAGCCAGGCGCCGGGACCGGTCGCCGGCACGAAGGCGGCACCCGGAGGAGCCAGCAGCCACGCGAGGCGATCGACGGGGAATCCGTCGGTGGGCGGGTCGATGATCGACTGGCCGCCGACGGCGGCCAGTCCGCCGGCGAGCGTTGAGCTGGCGCTGTCCAGGGCGCGGAGATCCGCACCGCGGTGGTCGATCCAGAGCCGCCACGCTGCCGCATCGAACGCCCGTCCGCGGCCGTCGGGGAGCCCATAGGCCAGGCCGGGCCGGCAGCCGAGCATGCCGACGAGCGGGTCGAGCAGCGGTTGCTCGATCCGGCCGCGACTTGCCGTGCAGGCCACGTCGCAGGCTTCGATGCGGTTGCGCGACCAGCGCAGGTCATCGACTACGATCGTCGCTTCGCCCGCAGCCCCACCTGCGAGAGCTGCGGTGCAGGCGGCGAGATCGACCAGTTCGATGGTGCCGCGGGCCGCGCCATTCCAGCCGCTGGCATCGCAGGCAGCGCGGAGCATGCCCGTCACGATGGCTTCGTCACCGGCATCGCAGCCCGAGAGCGGCGTGCCGGCGGCACAGGCCACGAAGATCGGGAACGGCAGCGGGCGACGACAATCGGCCTCGATCTCGAACCGCACGCCCGTCTGCTGCGGGGCGCGATCGCCGGTCGCGCCGGCGTCGACGCGGCGGAGAATTTTCACCTCGTCGTCAGAGCCTGTGGCCGTCGGTCTCACGATCCGTACGGCCCGATCGCCCTCTTGCACCACGCACTCGATTCGCATCGTCGAAGGATCGTCGCGGCTCCCACCCCGTGTGTCCCAGGCGAAGTCGGCGATCTCGATCACGCAGTTGCGATCAAATCGGGCACCGCGCTCCAGCCAGTCGCCGACAACGCCGGCGAGCATGGCGGCACCCGCGGCATCACATCGCAGTCGATCGATGCGGAGTCGCACTTCGGTGGCAGTCGTCTCCACTTCGACGACGGGCAGCGTCAGGGCGGGCCGCCCATCCGTCGTCGCCAGCACGCAGTCACGGCCGCGGATGACGCCCGGCCGGGGGTGGTCGATCGCAGTCAGGGTGAGCGGCAGCCCCACCTGACGTTGCCAGGCGAGCCGCACGGCATCGCGATGCGTGCCTGACCGCCGCTGCACGGCCCAGGCCCCGAGCCCGAGGCAGGGCAGGACCGCGAGCAGCACAAAGGCGGCCCGGGCCCGCGCAATCCTGGCGGCGGAGCGTGCGACGAACATCCCTGTTCCTTCGACGTTTGTTTTGTGGGGCCTGACGCAGCCAGCCGGTTTTACCGGTTCCGGGCGAGGTCGTGAGTGAGCTTCCAGCGGGCCTGCATCTCCTCGACGCTGTCGCCGCCGAACTTGTCGATGAGGGCCGCCGCGACCTCGAAGGCGACCACGCTCTCGATGATGACGCTGCAGGCGCTCACGGCGCACACGTCGCTGCGTTCGTAGGCCGCCTCCTCGGCCGCCTTCGTCCGGAGGTTTACGGATCCGAGCGGCTTGCGGAGCGTGCTGATCGGCTTCATGGCGGCCCGCACGACGAGCGGCTGGCCGTTGGTCATGCCGGCCTCCAAGCCGCCTGCGTTGTTCGTGGGCCGCGTGAAGCCGAGTTGCGGCGAGTCGCGGAGCGCGGGGTCGTAATGGATCGGGTCGTGGACTTCGGAGCCGCGGCGGCGGGCCGCCTCGAAGCCCATTCCGATCTCGACACCCTTGATCGCCTGCACGGCCATTACGGCCTGGGCGAGCCGGCCGTCGAGCTTGCGGTCCCACTGGGCATGGGTGCCGAGACCGATCGGCAGGCCATCGACCCGCACCTCGACCACGCCGCCGAGCGTGTCGCCCTCCTTGCCGACGCGGTCGATGAGCGTGGTCACTTCCGGATCGCGTTCGGGGTGGAGGGAATAGATGGCACTCGAATCGCGGATCGCCCGCAGTTCGGGTAGCGAGCCGCCACGGTCGCCGAGCACCACGCCGCCGAGCTCTGTCACCCAGCCGGCCACCTCGATGCCGAAGACGGCAAGCAGCTGGCGGGCGAGGCCGCCAGCCGCGACCCGCGCCGCGGTCTCACGGGCGCTGGCCCGTTCGAGCACGGCCCGCACACCGCCGAGATGCTTGATCGCGCCGGGCAGGTCGGCATGGCCCGGCCGTGGACGATCAACGTCGTCGAGCCGCTCGAGCTTGGCATCCTTGTTGATCACCTCGAGCGCCAGCGGGCTGCCCAGCGTGGTGCCCCGCCAGAGTCCCGAGAGAAACGTGACGGAGTCGGTCTCGATCCGCTGGCGGCCGCCGCGGCCATAGCCTCCCTGCCGCCGCACGAGTTCGGCATCGATCGCGGCCTTGTCGACCGTCAGGCCGGCGGGGAAGCCGTCCACGAGGGCGACGAGGGCGGGGCCATGGGATTCACCGGCGGTCCAGTAGCGGAGCATTGCGGGCAGGGGGGTTAAAGCTCGGGGTGTCGCTCCAGAGTCTAGTTGGCGAATTCGGCCGGCCCTAGAGCGCATCTCAGGGCTTGTATGGGACAATAGAAGCCCCCAGGCGCAAGCCGGGGGATCGCGCATCGCGAGCCGCTATCCCCTCGCTCGCGCTCAGGGCCTGTATGGGACAACCCTCTCGCTCGTACCCGTTACCCAACCGGCGTGGTGCCGCTGAGCAGGCGGCAGGCTTCGAGGTATTTGTCGCGGGTCTTGGCGACGATGTCGGTGGGGAGGGCAGGGGGCGGGCTCGCCTTGTCCCAGCCGCTCGCTTCCAGCCAGTCGCGGACGAATTGCTTGTCGAACGAATCGGGCACGCGGCCCGCGCCGGCTGCCGCGGCGGGCCAGAACCGGGAGCTGTCGGGCGTGAGCACCTCGTCCACGAGCAGGAGCGTGCCGTCGGGCAGTCGGCCCCACTCGAACTTCGTGTCGGCCAAAATGATACCCCGCGCGGCGGCATGCTCGGCGCCCCGCGCGTAGACGTCGAGGCTCTTGTCGCGAAGCGTGGCGGCAAGGCCGCCGCCGATGCGGCTCGCCATCAGGTCGAACGACACGTTCTCGTCATGACCGCTTGCGGCCTTCGTCGCCGGCGTGAAGATCGGGGCGGGCAGACGACCTCCCGGCGCGAGGCTCGGCGGCAGTGGCACGCCGCAGACCGTACCGGTCTGGCGATATTCAGCCAGGCCGGAGCCGGCGAGCCAGCCGCGAACGACGCACTCGAACGGGATCACCTCGGCACACCGCACGAGCATCGAGCGGCCGCGGAGGGGCCCGCGGTCGATCGACGCCGGCAGCCCCATCGCATCGACGTCGGTCGTGAGCAGATGATGCGCGATCGGTGACGGGCCGCGGGAGAGGAGCTCGAACCAGAAGGCCGAGATCGCCGTCAGCACCTTCCCCTTGTCGGGGATCGGCGTCGGCAGGATCCAGTCGAAAGCGCTGATCCGGTCGGTGCTCACGATCAGCATCACCTCGCCGTGGCGGTCGGACGTGAACCGATAGCAGTCGCGGACCTTCCCGCGAAAGGGCGTGCCGAGCGGCAGATGCGTTTCAGTGACGGCGTCGTTCATGAGCGTTGTTCTACGCCTTCTTTCCAGGCTGGGCCAGAGTCGAGGCACTTGGCCTCAACTCATGGAATCCGGCTTCGGGCTGCCCACGCCCTCTCGCCGGACGCTCGCTTCGGACATCCTGTCCTTCGCTCGCTCGGATGCCGCCTGCGCTCCGGCATCCTGCCTGCGCTTGGCGGCATACGCCGTCTCGAGGGGATGGGCAGCCCAAAGCCTCCCGTTCTTCAGTTCAATGCGGGAAGGCTCAGCAGAAGTCGCGGGACATGCGGGGGAGGGGGGCGGCGGTGGATGGCTCGGGGCGCAGGGCGGTGGCTGACTCGAGGCGGGTGGACACCACGTGTACCACGGCGCCACGGCGTTGGATCCGGCCGTGCACCACGAGCACGGCCGCGCGGCGGGCGGCCAGGTCGGCTGACTCCCACACGTGCGGGTGCACGACGATGTTTGCGGCGCCGGTCTCGTCTTCGATCGTGAGGAAGATCATGCCCTTGGCCGTGGCCGGTCTCTGCCGCGTGAGCACGATGCCGGCCACTTGCACACGGCGGCCTTCCGGCAGCCCGACCGCCTCGGTGACGGTCGCCACGCCGGAGGCGGCCAGCCAGTCGCGGTCGAATTGGAGTGGGTGGGCCGTGAGCGAGAGCCCC
>CAMDDA010000174.1 GCA_945890755.1 Candidatus Kuenenia stuttgartensis | reverse complement strand
GAATCGAGCCCGGGAAGTTCTACCCGCTCGATATGTTCAGGGAGGACATGATGGTTTTCGTCGAAGGAGTTGACGAGAACGTGGGGCTGAAGACCCTCGCCGGTGTGGAGGGAGAGGGGAAGCCGGAGGAATACATTCGCGCGACGTTCGTCGTGGAGGGCCAGGACGTCGGATCAGACAAAATCAAGTACATCGTGGCCAACGAAGACTCGTTCTTCTACCAGCTGCAGACACGACAGGAGGTCCGCAACGCCTTGGCCTCGCGGGGCGTGTACACGTTCGCCGACTTGAAGAACTTCTGCCTTCAGCCGAAGTCACCATTGGATCTTCTGAGAATCGGCGTTCCGAATAACGCCAACCTGAAGCTCGGCGAGGGCTCGGGAATTGCCGGGTTCAAAGCAATGGTCTACCAGGATTACATCACCGGCGAGCGTCAATACGTGCTGGCTTTCGGTGGCACGGATGACAACTTCGTACAGTTCTTGGACTGGTTGTCGTCCGGCGCGGAGGGCGACTGGAAAAACAACTTTGATCAAGGCCTTGGGCGAGGCACGCCGCCGCAATATGAGGCCGCCATGAAGATCGGCGACGGGTTGTCGGAAAGTCGCGGTATACCTGCTGGCCATCTGATCGTCACCGGTCATTCGCTTGGCGGCGGCTTGGCGACCGCGGCGGCAGTGGTGGGAGGATTCCGTGCCGATACCTTCAACGCCGCCTGGCTTCGCCAGGAAACCCTGCTGGAGCCAGACAGCTTTGGGGGTACGCGAGAGCGTTATCCGGGGTCGGTAGTCAACTTCGCCGCGGCGGCGGAAGCGATCAACGCATACTACGTCGATTGGGACATCCTCACATACTTCCAGACGCAGTTTCAGCGCCTCCTTGACCCCACGATTGCTCCTGTGGGTCTTCGGCATGAACTTGACGGGCCGCACGACTACGACCTGGTTATGGCCGACTCCATTCCGCTTGCGAGTCTTTACGTAATGGCCGAGTTGCATAAGACTTCGTCGATTCTCTACGGGTTGCTTGTCGCGGAAGATTGGCTCGGCGTCATCACGATCGACCTGCTCGGCTACCCGTACGTTCCTTAGGAAAGGTTGGGCGAACCGATGCACCTCCTTCAGTCCGTCAGCCTTGGTGCCGTCATCGTGAGTGGCGTTGCCGGATGCGGTTTGGTGAATGAACTCCCAGGCAGAAGTTTTCACCAAACGTGCGGGTGGAAAGCCGAGGTCTACTTCACCGATCCGCAGGTGATCGCGCTGTGCCACGCCATCGAAGCCAACGATCTCCCCGAGATCGAGCGGTTGGTGAAGGCGGGGGCCGACGTCAACGCTCAGGGCAAGGACAAGATGACGCCGCTTTTGTGGGCGTTTCCGGACAACCATCTGCCGCGGTTTAAGTCGCTGCTCGAACAGGGTGCGAATCCGAACGTGGTGGTCGAGGGGGAATTCAACACTCGCCAGCGAATCACCCGCGGAGATTCCGTGACGCACATGGCCTGCGACACCTCGTTCCCGGGGTATTTCGAGGCGGTGTTCGATCATGGCGGGGACCCGAACATTCGGCACACCGGCCCGCTGGGCTTTCACGAGACGCCGCTCTTCGCAGTGCTCACAGGCGCGACCGCCAACAAGGCCGAAAAAATCAGGCGGCTGATCGATTTGGGGGCCGACATGAATGCGCTTTCAAACGGTAAGACTCCCGTGATGCAGGCGGTGACCTGGGGAGCGCAGTATGACACCGCAATCATGATGCTCGATGCGGGTGCGAACTTCCGGACGTATGACGAAAGCGAGATCCAGCGACTCATTCACATCGTTGCCAGCCAGGAGCGTCGCCTTGGCCAGTACACCCCCGAGCAGCGGGCTGGGTTTCACGAGCTGGTGAAGTGGCTCGAAGACCATGGCGAGTCGTACGCAGCGGCGAAGGCGGACATCGCTCGTTGGGATTCGTGGTCCGGCGCCACGTTTCGCCAAAAAATGGACGCCGAGATCGCGGAGCGGAAGGCCCACGAGAACGCCGAGGCCGGGAAGAAGCCGTAGGATAGCCCGGTCAATGGCACTTCCTCAACGGTCTTCCGGCCGATGAGCGACTCGTGAGCCTCGGGAGGAGCGGCCCGGGCGTCCGGAGCGGGTTTCTCGAAACGCCCCGCACCCCCTTCGGTGGCGTTTTTCTCGCGTCTGAGCAGACCGCGTCCCAGTTCGCAGTTTCCCGACATGCGTGGGTCGCGTCCGGCACCGCTCAGAGGCTGTGAATATCGATCGCGGGCAGTTCGTCGGGCCAGGCTTGAAAGACGTCGCGGTCGTCATGGACCTGCACGAGCTCTCCCCAGTCGGTCGGCGGGCCACGGGCGGGAGAGACGGGCGGCGGTTCGAGCGGTTCGCCAAGATGCGTGAGGGGCTGACTTTACGCGGGCGAAGCCATCCTGGCCTTCGCCCGCTTGCGAACCTCCGGTTCGAAGTGAGCCGGCTCCTGCCGGCCGTCTTCTCTGAGCCGGATGTCGCCGCCGCAGGTGGGGCACGCAAGTGGAAACTCCTCCCCCACCCGAGCCATCAGCTTGGCCCAGGCGATCCGCGAGGTGTCGTGCGAGCGGGGCTTTTGTGGGGGTTCGGGGCTGCCCGTGCCCCGAGAGCCGGACGCTCGCTTCGGGCATCCCTGGCGGGCGTGGAAGTGACGACGCACGGGAACAGATCCCCTCGCTCGCGCTCAGGGCTTGTATGGCACGGGCAGCCCCTCACGGTCGTATTGCCAGCACGGCCGTATTGCCAGCAAGAAAAGGGGAGCCGGTCGGGGGTCGCGCGCAGCCGCCGGTGAATTTTGACTGGCACAGTTGGCGGACCACATCAGTTGAGCACGAATCGTCAAAATCCGCCGGCGGCGAGCACGTGCCCCCGACCGGCGGTTCCATTGAGTTGGCGCGCGGCTGCGGCTAGGGAATGATCTGACAGTCCCGCCCGAATCGCGCCCGCCCCCAGGCCCCCCATGCCCCGCTCGCTCGAATCGATCCGCAATATTGGCATCGTCGCCCACATCGATGCCGGCAAGACCACGCTCACCGAGCGGATGCCCTTCTACACGAAGACGAGCCACCGGCTCGGCGAGGTCGATCGTGGCACCACGATCACCGACTTCGACCCCGAGGAGCAGGAGCGGGGGATCACGATCTACTCGGCTGCCGTGTCGTTCCAGTGGCGGGACGTGACGGTGAACCTGATCGACGCCACGACTCGAAGCACTGGTTTCCCCGCAATCATGCACGGGCCGACCGCCCCATCGGTCAGGAATGGAGCCACATCGCGATGGTGTTCACCGCGGGCGAGACCGACCCGCGCGCACATCTGGGCCTGGCCTTGTCCGAAGAAAACGCCGTCTGGATCGATGACGTTTCCTTTCGGCTGATTTCTGATCCCACGCCGCCGGACGCTGGCAGCCACAAAGGCCGGCGAGCCAACAAACTGCGGAATGCATCGTTCGAGGTTGGAGACCCCGAATTCCGCGGATCATCAGGGTTCGGGCCGGAGTCGGCAACTGGTGCCCATGAACCGCGTGCGCGAGGGGTTGCCCCGGAACACCCCGCGATCATACTCCGTGGGATTGTGACGACACGGACGCCGATGTGAACGAACCACTTGCCATCGTGGGCATGGCCTGCCGCCTGCCCGGAGCCGACGGGCTCGACTCGTTTTGGAAGCTCCTCGTGGCGGGCGGCACCGCCTGGGGCCCGCTGCCCGAATCTCGGCTGCCCCGCGACCTCTACTTCCATCCCGAGAAGAGCCGGGTCGGCAGGAGCTATTCGGAACTGGGCGGCGTCGTCTCCGACAGGCCGGTCGATCCGGCGGCCTGCCCGATCACACCCGACCTGATCGCTCGCTACGACGTCGCACACCACATCTTCCTCGAGGTGGCGGCGCTGGCCTGTCGTGACGCCGGCCTGGATCCATTCGCCATGCCGCGCGACTGCAGGACGGGCGTCTACGTGGGCCACACCGGCGGCAGCCCGCGGATCGGCGACATCGTCTACTCGACTGGCATCGACGAGGCGGCGTCGCTGCTCGCCGAGACGGAGCCGGCCTGCGACCTCCTCGGCGACGCCGTCGGCGACGTCGCGGCGGAGGTGGTCGATGCCGTGCGGCGACGGTATCCGGGCCGCCGGCCGGGAGAGAAGCTCGACCTCGGCGCCCTCGGTGCCGCGCAGATCGTGCACGAAGCACTGCGGCTCGACGGCCCGTTTCTCGTGGTCGATGCCGCCTGCGCCTCGGCGCTGCAGGCGCTGGCGATCGCCGGCCGGGCGCTCGCTTTAGGAGGCGTCGATCAGGCGATCGTGGGGGGCGCGTCCTACTGCAAGTCCGACAGCCTCGTGCTCTTCTCTGCCGCGCAGTCCGTGAGCAACACCGGCTCCTGCCCGTTCGGCGAGGCGGCGGATGGTCTCATCACGGCGGAAGGCTCCGTCGCCCTCGTGATCAAGACGCTCTCCCGCGCGGTCGCGGACGGCGATCGCATCCGGGGCGTGATCCGCGGCATCGGCGTCGCCAGCGACGGCAAGGGGACGAGCCTCTGGGCGCCGCGGCAGGAGGGGCAGGCCATGGCCGTGGAGCGGGCCTACGCCGATCCGGCCGACCTGGGGCGGATCGATTTCATCGAGGCGCATGCCACCAGCACCCGGGTGGGTGATGCGACGGAACTGGCGGCCCTGGCCAGATCGCTCCGGCCGCACGTGCCTGACGGCCGGAAGATCCCCGTCGGCAGCGTGAAGGCCGCCATCGGCCACACCCTCGAAACAGCCGGCCTCGCCAGCCTCGTCAAGGTGGTGCTGGCGCTGGAGCACGGCGTGATCCCGCCGGGCTCCACCTGCGATGAAGTGAACAGTGAATTCGATTGGCAGCACGGGCCATTCATGGTGCCCCGCGAGCCGCTCGTCTGGCCGGCCCACGCCGATGGCTCACCCCGACAGGCGGCCGTCAACGCCTTCGGTATCGGTGGACTCAACGTCCACGTGGCGGTCGCCGAGCACCTGCCGTCGGCCGTGCCGCGGGTGCGCGAGTCGCGGGCAGCCGGCGACGACCAGATCGCGATCGTGGGCGCCGGCTGCGTGCTCCCCGGGGCTTTTTCACTCGCCGACTTTTTTGCCCGGATCGAAGGTGGCGAGTCGGCGATTGGGTCGGTGCCGGCCGACCGCTGGCAGGCAGCCCGTGCGTTCGAGCCCTCCGCCCCGCGGACGTGGCACACGATGTCGGACCGGGGCGGGTTCATCCGCGACTTCACATACGACTGGCGCCGCCACAAGGTGCCGCCGAAGCAGATCGCCGCGGCCAACCCGCTGCAGTTCATGCTGCTCGAGGCGGCCGATGCGGCGCTTGCCGATGCGGGCGGTCCGCAGGCCGGCCTCGACCGCACGCGGACGGCCGTCGTCGTGGGCACGCTCTTCGGCGGCGACTTCGCCAACCAGCTCCAGATGGGACTCCGGCTGCCCGAGACGGCCCGCGAGTTGCGGGCGGCCCTCTCGCGTCGCGGCGTATCTCCGACCGACAGCCGCCGAATCGTGGAGGCCTACGAGACGCTGCTCCTCGAGCGGATGCCGGCCCTCTTGGACGAGACGGGCAGCTTCACGAGCAGCACGCTCGCCAGCCGGCTCACGAAGACCTTCGATCTCATGGGGGGCGCTCTGGCGCTCGATTCCGGCGCGTGTGCGAGCGTCGCGGCGATCTCGGCGGCGGCTGACACGCTGCGTCTGGGCGACTGCGACGCCGTGATCTGCGCGGCGGGCCAGCGGTCGCTCGACCTCATGGCCTTCGAGGGACTGTCGCTGATCGGCAAGATGGATGAGGCTGCGGAAGCGACCGCGCCGGGAGAGGGGGCGGTGGTGTTCGTGCTCAAGCGACTCGCCGACGCCCGCGCCGCCGGCAACCGGATCCGCGGGATCATTCACAACGCCGAGGTGAGTTCGGTGGCCGTGGCACCGCGGAGAGAGCCGCCGCCGCTGGCGAAGGTGTTCGGCCATACCGGTGCCGCGGCCGCTGCCGTCGAATTGCTTGCAGCGACAAACTCTCGCCGCGACGCCTCCCTCGCCATCTCCGATGGCCCACTCGTTGGGCGGATCGAGCTGAGTGCAGCGGCCCCGGCCGTCGCATGCCAGCCCCAGCCGCAGGCAGTGAAGCCGACTTCCGGCAGGCCGCTCGTGGCCGCCCTGTTCCCGGGGCAGGGGTCCCAATACACCGACATGTTCCGCGGGTTCGTCGCCGATTCGGCGGACGCGCGCGAGGCACTCGCCCGGCTCGACGGCATGGCCCGCGGTCTCGGCTACGAAACGCTTGCCGAGATCGCCTGGCGGCCCGACAACGGCCTCGGCACCAGAATCTGGTCCACACAGTGGGCGATGTATCTGGGAGACCTGCTCGCCTGGGAGGTGCTGCGCGGCATGGGGTTTGCGCCCGACGTCGTGGCCAGCCACAGTTTCGGTGAGTTTCCCGCGTTGACCGCGACGGCCGCCTGGACGGTCGAAGATGGCGCCCGGGCCACGCGGGCCCGCGCCGACGCCGTCGAACAGCATGGGCCTCGCGATGGGGCGATGCTCTCCGTGATCGCCGACCGCGGCACCCTGCAGGCGGCGATTCAGCCGTTCGCGGAGCAGGTGTGGGTGTGCGCCGAGAACGCTCCCGAGCAGTTTGTGATCGGCGGCCCGGCCCGCGTGGTCGATGCCGTCGAAGTGCTGCTCGACGTGCGGCGGGTGAAATCAAAGCGGCTGGCCGTGCCGAGCCCGTTCCACACGCCGTTGCTCGCGCGGGCCGCCGAAGAGCTGGCCGGCGTGCTCGCGTCACTCCCCATCACGTCGCCCGTGATACCGACATACAGTAGCACCACCGGCGGGATGATGGCCGACCCTGCGGCCGTGCGGGAAAGCCTCGTTCGGCAGAGGACCGGCCCCGTCCGGTGGATCGGCGTGATCGAGCAGCTCTACACAGCGGGCGTGCGGACGTTCGTGGAAGTTGGCCCGTCGGGTGTGCTGACTGGTCTGTCGAGACGGATCCTCGATGGCCGCGCAGGATGCACGTTCCTGCAGTTCGACCAGCGTGGCCGGGCTGTCAGCGAACACATCGCCCGGCTGCGGGAGCAGCTCGAAACGGCCGGCGCGCTCCGGTCGCGCGAGCCGGCAACGA
>CAMDDA010000173.1 GCA_945890755.1 Candidatus Kuenenia stuttgartensis | reverse complement strand
CTTTCGCGGGTGGTCAAGTGCCAGCATGAAGTGATTGCACGGCAACGATTTACGGCGAATCGACCCCTCGCGACTTCTTTTTAGGCAGGACTGCCCGCGCCGGCGGCAGCGGGTCGAGTGCACAGAAAGCAGGCAGCGGCCCTGAGTCTCATGTGCCAGGTGTCCTGTCCGGAATAACCCCTAAAACCAGTATTTCCGGCGGGGCGACCTCCTGCGGCGTGGGTTCGGGGCTGCCCATGCCCCGAGAGCCGGACGCTCGCTACGGCGCCCGACCCGTTCGTGACTCGTGCGTGGTGCCGTGACGCAGATCCCCTCGCTTGCGCTCAGGGCTTGTATGTCGGAGAGGGCACGGGCAGCCCCTCACGAGTCCCCGTAGGCCCGTTGCTCCGCAACGGGCTGCCCGTCACGGAGTGACGGGCCTACGGGAAGACAACGAGAAGGCGCGCAGACGGCGTGCTTGTCGCCGGGTAATACTGTGATCCTCGCCCGACTTCAGACGCGACGCGCATGAGCTCCTCCCCACTCCATCCTGGCCGCGCTGCCCTCGGGCTGAGGTGCATTCTCGTTGGCCCGGGAGGCCTCGCCGGCGTGGAGGCCGAGGCTGACCGCGTGGATGGGCTGCTCGCGGCGGCGGGGCACCGCGTCGTGGAGCGGCGGCTGGCGCCGCGGGACGAGTGGGGCGAGGGACGGTTCGATGCGGATGGCATGCCCGAGGCTGATCTGGTCGTGGTGCTCGGCGGTGACGGCTCGATCCTGCGGACGGCCAGATGGATGGGCTATCGCCAATTGCCGGTGCTCGGCGTGAACCTGGGCACGCTCGGGTTTCTGGCCGACGTGTCGCGGGACGAAGTGACCGCGGCCCTCGCCGAGGTCGGTGCGGGGCGGTTCCGGCTCATCGACCACCTGCTCTTCGAGTGCGAACTGCATCGCGGCGGTGAGGTGCTGCATCGGCAGCTCGGCCTCAACGAGACGTCGATCCTCGCCGGGCCTCCGTTCTCGATGATCGAGATCCGACTCCTTGTGGATGGTGATCTCGCCACGACGTATCGGGCCGACGGCCTCATCGTGTCGACGCCGGTCGGTTCGACGGCCTACAGTCTTTCGGCCGGCGGCCCGATCGTGCGGAAGGATCTCGACGCCTTCCTCTTCACACCGCTGAGTCCTCACACGCTCACGAACCGTCCCGTCGTCGACTCGGCGGCCCGCACCTACGACCTCGTCGTGCCGCGGCCCAACTCCGGCTCCGCGTGCGTGGTCGATGGCCGCGTGGTGGCTGCGGTCGAACCGGGGGACAGGATTCGCGTGCAGCGTGCCGAGCCCCGATTCACGCTCGTGGAGACGAGCCTCCACGGCTATTACCCGACCCTGCGGGAGAAGCTCGGCTGGGGGGGCGGCGTGCGGGCCGCGGAAGGCCAGCGGCCAGAGGGCTCGGCATCGTGAGACGACGACAGCTCATGACCGCCGTTGCGGTCTGCCTGGCGCTGGCGGGCAGCAGGGCTCGAGCCACTGAATCGGCCCCGCCCACTCCGGAGGCCGTGACCCTGGCCTATCGGTTTCAGAAGGGCGACCGCATCGACATGGACGTAGCCCACCGGGCCCTCACCGAAACCACGATGAACGGCACCACGCAGACGGTCGAGACGATGACCGACTCGATGAAGACCTGGCGGGTGGTCGCCGTGGACGAGGCGGGCCGGGCCACGCTGGAGCACTCCGTGGACGACGTCACGATGACATCGCGGACAAGCGACCGCGGCGAGGTGCGCTGGTCGAGTGACAGCGATGCCGCCCCGCCACCGGGCTACGAGTCGGTGCGGCCGAGCCTCGGCGTGCCGCTCTCACGACTGGTGGTCGACCGGGCCGGCCGCGTGGTCGAACGGCAGGAACTCCGGCCGTCGCCGCCGTCGAGCACGGGCGATCTCGTGGTCGTGCCCCTGCCCGACGGCCCGGTGGCCCCGGGTGCGGAATGGACGATCCCGCAGGAGGTCGTCGTCGAGGTGCCCAACGGGCCACGCAAAGTCGTGCGGACACGGCTCCGCTATCGGCTCGACACGGTCGCCGACGGTATCGCCACGATCCGCGTCGACACCACCGTGCTCACGCCGGTCGACGACCCGCGACTCGAGGCCCGGCTCCTCGAGAGGATCTGGGACGGTGAGATCCGCTTCGACCTCGAAGCCGGCCGCGTGCTCAGCCGCCGCACGGGCATCGACCGCCGCGTGGTCGGCTTCGGCGGCCCCGAATCGAGCGTCCGCTACAAGGCGTCGCTCGAAGAGACGGTCAGGTAAACGTGCGATCGGGCCCGTTGCTCCGCAACAGGCTGCCCGTCACGGCGTGACGGGCCTACGAAAGGAGGCGGGGGATCGGTGCAAGCTCGAGGAGCCCGAGCCGGCTTGGGCTCTATAACCGTCACCCCGCGCGGAGCACGTCTTCGACGCGGCGGATCGCCTCCTCGACATCCCACCGCGATTCCGCGAGCACGATCGGGGCCCGCTTCGCGACCCAGTCGCCAACGGTCTTCTGTGCGGAGATCACGGTGGAATGGCTGCGGCGGCCGAAGTATTTGCCGATCTCGGTGAGGGCGGCGTGGGTGTGCTTGCGGGCGAGGAACATCGCGAGCATCCGCGGGTGGCTCACGTTTTTCGCCCGTCGCGCCGACTGGAGACTCCCAGCCTCGATGCCGAAGGCCTTGCAGATCGCCTTCTCGATGTCGGCGAGGCGAACGCTGCGACCGCTCGATCGCACCAGGTCGGCGAGCGCCTCTTCGGCCATGCCGGCCGCGATCGGCACACCGAGCATGAGGCTCGTGGCCTCGAGCCGGTTGACGGCACCATACAGCTCGCGGGCGTGTCGGGTGATGTGCGTGGCGACGTAATGCACCACTTCGTCGGGCATGGCGAGTCCCCGCTTCGCGGCGATTGCCGCCACGATGCCACGGCGGACGTCGTAGTCGGGGGGCAGAATCCGCGCCACCATACCCCCGCGGAGCCGCGTGAGCAGGTCCGATCCGAGGCCGTCGAGTGCGTCGAGTTCGCGGTCACAGGCAAACACCATCTGCTTGCCGAGCCGGTGCAGCGCATCGACCGTCTGCTGAAACTCGACGAGCGTCGCCCGCTTGCCGACGAGGAACTGGATATCGTCGATCACGAGCAGATCGGCGGCCCGACAGGTGCGGCGGAAGCCAGGCAGACCGCTGCCGTGCAACGACTGCAGAAAGCTGGTGGTGAACTGTTCCGCGGAGAGCATCACGACGGCGAGGGCCGGATTGAGATCGCGGGCCCGACCACACGCGGCCTCGAGCAGATGTGTCTTGCCGACGCCACTCGGCCCGTGGATCACGAGCGGCGACATCTCGCCGGGTCGCGAGGCCACGATCTCGACGGCGCCGAGTGCCATGCGATTACTGGGACCGACGACGAACTCTTCGATGCCCAGCGGCCGTCGCGACGGGACACGCTGCGTGTTTGCCGCGGCGGGCGGCGCGACGTCGGAGCCGCTGCGTGCCGCCGCCACTGCCGCACCGGAGGCCGGCTGCTGTCGCGGTCGCTGCCGCCGCGCCCGTCCGGACCGAGCCGGCTCCGCTGCCGGCGTTTCGGCGGGGCGGTCGGCCTGGGCGGCCGACGCGTCGTCGACGGCGGTCTCCCATTCGACCCGCACCGCGGGGCCACACACCTCGCGGGCCACGGCACAGAGTTCCGTGTGGAAGGTTCGCTTCAGCCACTCGTGGGTGAAGCCGCTCCCAACGCGAACCACGACTCGCGTGGGTTCACCAGCGGCAGCGGGAGCGAGGCTGATCGTCACTCCATCGCCGAACCAGACGGCGAAGCGATCGGCCCCGAGCCGCTCACGAAGTGCATCCCGCACGCCGTTCGCAGATGCCTCATGGTCACGGATCGCGGCAGCGCCGTCGGTTGCTCTGGCCATGGATCCTTCCCGCTGCCGATGCCCCATCACGCAGGCAACGATCTCACTCATCCATCCGTGTTCGTCATCGACGTCGAGCGTCGTGGGCGGAGTATAGGAGTGCTAGCACTGCTGTCAAACCGCGCCGCACACGCGGCGAACGCACGCATGAACGGCCGTCCGCGCGAGCGTCGAACACGCAACGTGTGCCCGCCGCCTGCCGGCTCGGCTGCCGTGAACAGGGCTGTTGACGTGCGGTTTTGGTCGCGAGCCGCCTGTTTTCCGGGGGCGGCGCGGTGTGCTTACGATCCGCGGTCGTGGTCACCTATACTCTGAGCCGAGCGGCGGCGTGTGAGGAACCTCGAAAAACGCCGGCGAATCACAGCGTAGGACACGCATGATGACCTTCATCGCCAGCATGACGCTCGAGCACCTCCGGAAGTGTGGCTGTCCTCGTGCCATGCATTGCCTCGTGGCCGTCGCCTGGCTGTGCCCGGCCGTTTTCTCCGCCGCGGCAGTGAACGGAGCCGACGAACAGCCACCAACGGCGTTCACGCCGGCTGATATTTCGATCGGTGAGCCGATCGCCCTGCCCGTCGCGCCGCCCACCCAGCCAGCGGCGCAGGCCGCTGGTGCAGAACCGGCGCCCCGGACCGCGTCGGCGGCCGTTCCTGGCAGCGGCTGGCTGGGCGTCACGGTGGCCGAGTCTGCCGTGCCCGGTCGCTGGCGAATCGACGACGTCGTGGCCGGCGGGCCGGCGGCCCGCGCGGGCATCGCCGTCGGCGACGAACTCCGGGCGGTCAACGGGATCTCGCTGCAGAGCCTGGAAGAGGCGTCGCAGGCCGTCACGTCCATTGCCGCGGGGCAGGAGGTGCGCATCGCGGTTGCCCGAGCCGATGCAGTGCACGACCTCACGCTCGTGGCCGAGCCACGGCCGGTGCCCCCTGCCGGCCGCGGCTGGCAAGGGGCGGAAGCGGGCGGAGCAGCCGATGCGGTGGCCGTGCTGCAGCCCGCGCCGCGACCGGCGGCGCCGGCCGTCTCCGCCCCGCCTCCCGCCGCGGACGTTTTGCTGGCGCCACTCCCAGCACCGGGGGCAGCCGCCTTTGCCGCGGCGCCACAGCCGTTCACTGCTGCCGGCACCGTGACGCCCCCCGTGCCGGGGCCGGCCGCATTCGCTCCCGCGGTTCCCCCACCCAGCCCGCAGCCTGCACCACGCCCGGATTCCGTCGCTGCGGGGCGCGGCCGCACGGCCCTCGGTGTGCGTACGCTGCCGATCGATCCCGGCATGCAAGCCCGCTTCAATCTGCCGGATGCGAGCGGTGCCTATGTCATCGGCGTCGTGCAGGATCTGCCCGCAGCGAAGGCGGGCGTGCCGCCCGGCAGTGTGATCGTGGCCCTCGACAATCGGCCGGTGCGGTCGCCCATCGAACTCACGCAGCTCGTCACGAGCGGCCCGGTCGATCGGCCGGTCACCGTGCAATACGTACTGCCCGGCGGCGAGGCGAAGCGCGCGGACGTGGTCCTCCAGGCGCTGGAGACGCCGCTCGAACGCGTGCTGATCGGCTCGACACCAACGGGCGTCACTGCACCACCAGCCCTCCGCACCGCCGAAAGGCCGTTGGCGAGCGAAGGCGCGGGGCGAACCGTCGAGACGCGTCCGCTCATCGACGAGATCAGGTTTCTGCGGACCCGCCTCGAGCGGCTGGAGCGGCGACTGCAGTCGCTCGTGCCGTCGCGCTGAGCCGGCCGCAGGCCCGTTGCTCCGCAACGGGCAGCCCGTCACGGAGTGATGGGCCTACGATGCCGTGGTCACGCCCGCACGCGCGAGCTCTTCTGCAAGCGGCACGCCCGGTGGGCCGGGCATGGCTGCCGCCCAGCGGGCGACCCGCGACGGCTCCTTCCGCACGGCGACCTGATTCGGCCGCCGTGTGCCGGCGACCGCCCAGGCCTCGGCCTCCTCGCTCACGTGCACGAGCAGCCGCTCGATGCCGTCCCGGTGCCACTCGATGCCCTCTCGATCGAGCTGCGGCGGAATCGCGACGGCACGGCTCACCACGCACCGGGCCCGCGACCAGGGCCGCGGAATCGCGAACCGATCCCAGGTACCCGCCCGCCACGGCCGGTCGTAGCCGAGCCCCATCGCCACGATCGGGATGCCGAGCGTGCTCGCAAGGAACACGCAGCCGGCGGCAAGCTGCCGCCGTGGGCCCCGCGGACCGTCTGGAGTGATCGTGAGATTGCCTTCGGCGGCCCGCTCGGCCAGTTCCCGCAAGGCCACGGCCCCGCCACGAAACGTGCTGCCGCGGACAACGCCGAAGCCGTTCATCCGCGCGACGCGGTCGAGGATGTTGGCGTCGAGGTGCCGCGACAAGAGCATCGAGATGTTGCTGTGCCCGCGGAGGTGCAGTGGGATGAGAATGTTCTCGTGCCAGAAGACGTAGATTTTCGCGCCGCGATAGGCCGGATGCACGGGATCGACGGTGGGGTCGGCAAAATCGACCTTGTAGTCGAGCGTATGCATCCACTGGCGAATGCAGGCGGTCGCTGCCAGCGACCAGGCGCCGATCGCCATCGGAGACGTGATCTTCACGCGCCGCCTTCCTTCCCTCGACTCACTGTCGCCCGCGTCACTGGCCGCCCCACCACGTGCCGGCGAACACCTCCTCCGCCGGCCCCGTCATGAAGACGTGGCCTGACTCCGCCCATTCGAGATCGAGCCGGCCGCCGGGAAGATCGGCGGCGATCCGGCGGTCGGTGCGGCCCGTCAGCACGCCGGCCACGCAGACGGCCGAGGCGCCGGTGCCACAGGCCATCGTGATCCCGCTGCCTCGTTCCCAGGTTCGCATCACCACGTGGCCGCGCGACTCCACCTGAACGAAGTGCACGTTGACCCGCCGCGGAAACAGCGCATGCGTCTCGACCTGCGGCCCGATCGAATCGAGCGGCACGCGGCCGACGTCGCGGCAGAAGAAGACGACGTGCGGGTTACCCATCGACACGCAGGTCATCCGCGGGTCGAGGCCGCAGGCCGACCACCACGGAGCTTCGGCACCGAGCGCAGGACAGGCGGCGTCGATCACCCGCCCCTCTGGCGCGGTCACGGGAATCTCGGCGGCGTCGAGCAGCGGTTCCCCCATGTCGACTTTCACGCGGCTCGTGCGGTCGCCCGTGGGTGTCACCTCCAGCGTGAGCACACCACGGCCGGTCTCGATCGTCACGGGAGATCCGCGTGATCGCAGAGCAGAAGGCCGAGGCCCTCGCGATCCCGAAAAAGGGTGTGTTTA
>CAMDDA010000172.1 GCA_945890755.1 Candidatus Kuenenia stuttgartensis | reverse complement strand
CATCGGGCAGCGTCTGCCGCGACCAGGTGCTTTTGCCCACGCCGCGGAGCCCGAACAGGAAAAAACTCCGGTCCCGCGGAACACCCAGCAGACGACGGTACGACGGATCCGATACCATGCCGTCATTTATACCGGAAAAATGACGGCACGCAATTCCGCCGGCTTTTCCGCCTCAACGCCGTCGGATCGCGTTCACAGTGCTCCGGCCTACCGCTGGCCGAGAAAATGGTGGAACGAATCGGCGAGGGCGAGCCAGCTGGCTTCGATCACGTTTTCGCTCACGCCCACCGTGCCCCACATCCGCTCGCCGTCGGTACTCTCGATCGACACCCGAACCTTCGCGGCCGTGCCCTCCTGGGCGTTGATCACCCGTACCTTGTAGTCGAGCAGGTGCATTTGCTCGACCGCCGGATACGAGGCCAGAAGCGCCTTGCGGAGTGCCGCGTCGAGGGCGTTGACAGGGCCGTCTCCCTCCGCAACCTCGTGCCGCAGCCCGTCGGCCACGTGCAGCTTCACGGTGGCCAGCGTACGGATATCCCCCTCGCCGCGGCTTTCGACATCGACGTTGTAGCTGTCGCGGACGAACGCCGGCTTGAACGTGCCGGCGATCCGGTCCACGAGCAGGTCGAACGATGCCCCGGCGGCCTCGAACTGCCAGCCCTCGTTCTCGAGGCGACAGACCTCGGCCAGCACCTGGTCGAGCAGTCCGCGGTCGTTCTTCACGTCGGGACGCGTGACCAACGCGGCGATGTTCGACCGGCCCGACAATTCGCTCACGAGGATCCGCCGCGAGTTGCCCACGGCCTCGGGAGGGATGTGCTCGTACGACGCCGTCGCCTTGGCGACGGCGTGCACGTGCATGCCGCCTTTGTGGGCAAACGCACTCGAACCCACGAACGGCTGGCCGGGGCGGTAGCCCATGTTCGCCGTCTCGTAGACGAACCGCGACAGCTCGGTGAGATGGGACGCGCCCGAGCCCTCGGCGGCACCTCCGACAAGCACGCGATAGCCGGGCAGCTTGAGGGCGAGGTTGGCCACCACCGAGATCAGATCGGCATTGCCACACCGCTCGCCGATGCCGTTGATCGTGCCCTGCACCTGCACGGCGCCGGCCGCCACAGCCGCGAGCGAGTTGGCGACGGCGAGGTCGCAGTCATTGTGGCAATGGATGGCCAGCGGCCGCTCGCAGCCCGCCGCCTTCAGGGCAGCCGCCGCCTCACCGAGGATCCGGGCGATCTCGTCGGGGAGCGTGCCACCGTTGGTGTCGCAGCAGACGATCCGCGTGGCACCGGCCTGCGCCGCGGCGACGATCGTGGCCGCCGAGTAGTCGCGGTCGAGTTTCCAACCGTCGAAGAAGTGTTCGGCGTCGTAGAAGACTTCGCGACCGGACTGCGTGAGGTAGCCGACGGTATCGGCGATCATGGCGAGGTTTTCCTCGCGGGAGACGCCCAGCACCTCGCTCACGTGGAAGGCCGACGTCTTGCCCACGATCGTGACCACGCCCGTGCCGGCGTCGAGCAGGGCCTTCATCCCAGGGTCTTCGGCGGCTCCCATCCCGCGGCGGCGGGTCATGCCGAAGGCGCAGACCCGCGAGTGCCGGAGTGTGAGGCCGCGGACCCGCTCGAAATACTGGGCGTCCTTGGGGTTCGAGAGCGGATAGCCCCCCTCGATATAGTCCACGCCTGCCTCGTCGAGCCGGCGGGTGATCGCCAGTTTGTCTTCGAGGGAAAAGTTCACGCCCTCCCCCTGGCTGCCATCGCGGAGCGTGGTGTCGTAGATTTCGATGATGCGCATGTCGCTAGCCTAGTCGGAATCGCGCACCCCGAAAATCACCGCGTTTTTCCTGCGTTATCGCCGCCATCCCGTGGTTCGCCTCGGCCGCCGTCTGCCAGTCGTAGAATTGCCGGCCTGTCGTGGGCTCGCGCGTACCCAGAGCTGGCGGCCGCGCCCCCGGGTAGGATGTCGCTCCCACAGGAGCCTTGCACGCCCATGGCTACCGACCCCATCTGCGGGATGACCGTCGGCGAGCGGCTGTCCATATCACCATCACCACCATCGGCATCAGCAGCGCCCTGCTGCGGGGCGCATCGGGCAAAGGCTGGTCCAATCGTCGCCCGCCCCGACGCCATCTTCACCTGCCCGATGCATCCGGAGATCGAGCAGGTCGGGCCGGGAGCCTGCCCGAAGTGCGGCATGGACCTGGAGCCGAAGACGCTCACGCTCGATGCGGGAGACGACGACCCCGAGCTGCGCGGCATGGCGCGGAGGTTTTGGATCGCCACCGTGCTCACGCTGCCGGTGTTCCTCGTGTCGATGCTGCCGATGGTGGGCGTGCCGGTCGATCGCTGGCTGGGGCCGACGGCGCACTCCTGGCTGCAACTGGTGCTCGCCACGCCAGTCGTACTGTGGGCCGGCTGGCCGTTCTTCGAGCGGGGATTCCGCTCGCTCGTGACGGGCCACCTCAACATGTTCACGCTGATCGCGATCGGCACGGGCGCCGCGTATCTCTACAGCCTCGTCGCCGTCCTGTTCCCGACGGTCATCCCGCACCAGTTCCGGCACGGCGGCGGTGTGCCGGTGTACTTCGAGGCGGCGGCCGTGATCATCACGCTGGTGCTGCTCGGTCAGCTGCTCGAACTGCGGGCGAGGCACCGCACGGGGGCCGCCATCCGCGAGCTCCTCTCGCTCGCCCCGCCCGTGGCCCGGGTGGTGCATCACGCGGAGGAACGCGAGTTGCCGCTCGACGACGTGCAGCAGGGCGACGTGCTGCGGGTACGGCCCGGCGAGAAGATCCCCGTGGACGGCCGGCTGACGGACGGCACAAGCGCGGTCGACGAGTCGATGATCACCGGCGAGCCGATGCCGGTGGAGAAGCGTGTCGGCGATGCGGTCATCGGCGGCACGCTCAACCAGACCGGCTCGTTCCTGATGGTGGCCGACAAGGTGGGCACAGACACGGTGCTCGCCCGAATCATCGGGATGGTGGCCGAGGCGCAGCGGAGCCGGGCGCCGATCCAGAAGGTCGCCGACGCCGTAGCGGGCTATTTCGTGCCCGCGGTGCTCGCGATCGCGGTCATCACGTTCCTGGTCTGGGCGATCGCGGCGCCGGAGCAGCCGCCACTGGCGTGGGCCCTCGTCAACGCCGTCGCCGTGCTGATCATCGCCTGCCCCTGTGCGCTCGGGTTGGCGACGCCGATGTCGATCATGGTCGGCATCGGCCGTGGGGCGAGGGAAGGCGTGCTGGTCAAAAACGCCGAGGTGCTCGAACGGCTCGAGAAGGTCGACACCGTGGTCGTCGACAAGACGGGCACGTTGACGGCCGGCCGCCCGTCACTGACCGAGTGCATTCCGCTTGCGTCCATGACAGAGGCGGAACTCCTGCGGCTGGCCGCGAGCGTCGAGCAGCAGAGCGAGCACCCGCTGGCCCGGGCGATCGTGGCGGGAGCCGCGACGCGGCTCATCGCGGTGCCGGCGGTGGCCCGGTTCGATTCCGTGACGGGCGGTGGTGCCCGCGGGAGCGTGGAGGGCAGGGACGTGCTCGTCGGCAAGCGGGGCTGGCTCGTCGAGGAGGGCGTCGCGGATCTGGCGGCCCTCGATGAGCAGGCCGCTGCGCTCCAGCGGCAGGGCCGCACGGTGATGCACGTCGCCGTCGACGGGCGACTCGCCGGGCTGATCGCGGTGTCGGATCCCATTAAGACTTCGACGCCCGAGGCGGTGCGCAGCCTCCACGCCCTCGGGCTGCGGCTCATCATGCTCACCGGCGATAGCGAAGAGACGGCCCGCACCGTCGCCGCCGGGCTCGGGATCGACGAGTTTCGTGCAGGGGTGAAGCCGGAGGGAAAGCACGCGCTCGTCCGGGCCTTGCAGGCGGAGGGCCGCACGGTGGCGATGGCCGGCGACGGCATCAACGACAGCCCGGCGCTGGCCGCGGCCGACGTCGGCATCGCCATGGGCACCGGCTCCGATGCCGCGATCGAGTCGGCCGGCGTGACCCTCGTGAAGGGCGACCTCCGGGGCATCGTGAAGGCGATCGACCTGAGCCGGCACACGATGCGGAACATCCGTCAGAACCTGTTCTTCGCGCTCGTCTACAACGCGCTGGGCGTGCCGATCGCGGCCGGCGTGCTCTATCCGCTCTCGAGCCACCTGCTGCTCAACCCGATGATCGCCGCGGCCGCCATGAGCCTGAGCTCCGTGTCGGTGGTAGCCAACGCCCTCCGGCTGCGAACGATGAAGATGGACTCTTCGAGTCCGACGGCCAGCCGGGGAAAAGGTGCGAGCCACCCCCCTCAATTGGAGAACGTGGCATCTTGCCCAGATGTGGTGGCTGGCACCGTTTCGTGCGGCTCACACAACCTCCTGCATGGGCCGCACCCGAGGCGGCGGTAGTTGCCGGCCAGACTGCTCGAAATGGGCGACAACCTCCTCGATGACTCGGGCGAGATCCGCGTACACACGCACCGGATCATCGCCGTGAATACCGGAGATGAGGTCGGGGCATTTTCCGATGGAGGCTCCGTCTTCGTCGCTCCATTCGACCCATTTGTGGTAAGCGTCAGTCGTCTTCATGACTGGCCTCCATCGCTTTCCGGATCTGTTTTTCCTGGTAGGGCTCGGCGTCGTCGCCCGATTGCCCGCTCAGCGTCATGCCCCGCGATAGCGGTCATGAACGAACCTGCGGTGCGAACCCTTGCCGCCGGCAATGTCGGCGAAGCCATTGGCCAGCACATCGGCAATGAGTTCACGGATCGTTCGTGGCATGGGTGACGGTTCCCTCCTTGATCGAGGCCCCGGTGTTGTCGTGGGCCCACTCGTTGAGGGTGAATGTCACGGTGCTCAGGGTCCGGCTGACGAGCGGCTCGTGAGCGCGGGGGGGAGCGGAGGTGGCTCGAGCGGCTCTCCCACATGCGTGAGAATCTTCCGGGTCGCGTCGCCGCAGGCTCCCTTGGCGTGGTCATCGCCCGCATGCCCGCCCGTCGCGGTAACGCCCCACGTGCCGACGTTTTCGATCGCCAGCGACGTGACCGCCCGCCTGAGCTTGTGGTTGGGTGCAAACACTCCGTGACACCTGTGCCGGCGCTTGCGCGGCGGCGGCACGAGATCGGCGAGCCGGTCGAGAAACTCAAAAGGCGAGAGGTCGACGACGCCGTTCGCCCCCGGTCGCGTGGACTTGCGCCCGCGACCCCGCGCGACCCAGTTGGCCGCCTTGTGCCGCGGGAGCACGTAGCGGACGCGGGTGATGCGGCCGGCTGGGCCCGCCATCGCTCGAGCGTCGACTCGCTGATCTCCAAGGCCTGCAGCACCGCTGCCAGATCCTTGCCTGCGTTGAGCATCGGATCAGCATCTCGCAGCTTGGCAACAACCTCCTCAGGACGGTGCTTCTTCCGTCGTCTCATCGTCATCGAAAGTCTCCCTGCCCTCAGGGCAGTAGACCTTCATATCGCCTGGATCAGGATTTCCAAGGCAGGCCAGCGCCATCAGAGATTCTCTCTCTGAAAGTGGTGACGTTTAAGGGGGGGGCAGGTCAGGTTGAGGACGTGCCACAGACCGGGCTATCCTTCGACGCAGGAACTTCTTGTTGACTCATCGCGGCAAGAGCGAAACAGGCTGCTCCGGCGGCTTCGCATCCACATTGATTCGTGAGCGATTCATTTGATGTTTGAATTCATCCAGGCACAGACAAGCGGAATCATCTTTCTGTTCGTATTGAGCATCGCAGCGCCGATAGCCGGCGCCGTGTTGTTGACGACACGGATGATTGTGAAGCGTTACCCGGACATCCCTTTTTCGGCAATCGTTCCCGCGGTCCTGTCGACTGGACTCATCACCTCGTTGCTGCTTGGGTTCGTCTTTCAACGCGCATGGGAATCCTTCGACGTAGCTTCGAAGAGCCTGAACCAGGAAGTCATTCATCTCGGCCACATCGCTTCCGCAAGCAGCTTTCTATCCGACGAGCACTCGGCGAAAGTGCTCGAGGGCGTGAAGATCCACATCCGGCACGTGCTCGACACCGAGTGGCAACAGATGGCCACGGATCGCGGGCCCGCGATCACGCGAGCCCCCGGGTTGTCTGCGGTCAAGACCGCGATCATGTTTACTCCCGCCGACGATGGGGAGCGTGTTGGGAAGCAATTCATCGTGTCGGCATTGTCAGACGCAGCAACCGCACGATCGAACCGGATCCGCGCGAGTCATGCTTTGATCGTAGCGCCATTGTGGCTGACCATCACCACGTTGTGCATTCTTCTGATCATCGGCATTGCCTTCGCGACGAGCGTCACGTTCGCCACTTCAGCCCTGAGCGTGACGTTGAGCACTCTTGCGATCACCTGCATCCTGACAATCATCATCGGCTTCGATCGGCCATTCAGCGGCGGGGTCGCCGTGTCGAAAGAGCCGATGCAAGAACTGCTCGGTTTCTTGTCACGAGAGAAGTGAGGCGAGACCTGCGCTCCTTCAAAGAAGCCAATCGGGGCCGCGAGAATCCTGGCTGGGCTGCGGGGTCGGGCCCGCTTGCAGACGTGTTCGATCTGTTTACGATCCTCGGGCTTCCTCGCTTCTGATTCTCCCCAGGGGTCCATCCCGAGCATGTCCGCGCCGCCCAATCAAGCCATCGCGTCCGCCGCATCCCCGGAGGCCGCACGGGCTCGATCGTGCAGGCGGGCTTCCTCGTGGGCTGGGCGCTCGGCGGCGGCTTCTTCGGTCGCGTCGGCGACCGAATCGGCCGCACGCGGGCCCTGAACGTGACGATCCTCACCTACGCCCTGTTCACCGGGCTCTCGTTCTTCGCCCAGACGTGGTGGCAACTACTCGTCTGCCGGTTCCTGGCGGCATTGGGTATCGGAGGCGAGTGGGCGGTGGGGGCGGCCCTCATCTCTGAAACGTGGCCCCGCCGTTGGCGCCCCTGGATGGCGGCGGTGCTGCAATCGGCCGTCAACGTCGGAGTGGTGCTGGCGATGGTGGCAGGCTTTCTCCTGTCGGGATTCCCGCCGCGGACGGTGTTCCTCGTTGGCGTACTGCCGGCGTTTCTCGTGGTCTGGATTCGACGGGCCGTGCCAGAGCCGGAGGAATGGCATGCCGCACGGTCGGCCGCTGCCGAGTCGTCGCCGGGCGTGGCTGATCTCTTCCGTGGCGATGTGCGGCGCACGACGATCCTCACGACCGTCGTCTGCAGCCTGTCGCTCACCGCCCACTGGGCATTCCTGTACTGGTATCTGCAGCACCTGCGAAACCA
>CAMDDA010000171.1 GCA_945890755.1 Candidatus Kuenenia stuttgartensis | reverse complement strand
GACCATCTCCGCACCGAGCAGCCGGGGGCCCTGAACGGCTTCATCCTGCTCGACAGCCAGGACTGGATGCCCCCGCACGTGATCGACGAACTCTGGGGCGAGATCGCCCGCGTCGGCGGCCCGGGCACCCGGGTGATCTTCCGCACGGCGGGGGAGAAGTCGCCGATCGAGGGTGCACTCACGCCCGAACACATGGCCCGGTTCGAGTGCGACCAGAAGCGAGCCCGGGAACTGCACCTCCAAGACCGGTCGGCGATCTACGGCATGTTCCACATCTACCACCTGCGGGACGCCGGCGGCACCGCGTGATCCGGCGGCGGCGGCACCCTTGAAGCCCAAGGCGTGAGCCGAGCGGAATGCGGCCTGCTTCACCTCCGCGGGCATTCCCTGCTGTTCATAGATATTGAGTATTTCACGCGTGAGGCGAGCCATGACGCAGTCGACAAGGGTGAATGGGCCGTGGGCTCTCGCTGCGGCAGGGCTGATCATGGTGGCGGTTGCCGGCTGCGGATCTTCGGCGCCGAAGCGGCTCGTGCCGCCGGCGCTGGATCCACAGGCGGTAATGGCGGCCGTCATGGCCGCGGCCGATGCCGACGGCAATGGCAGCCTCGACCGGCAGGAACTCGTCCGCGTGCCCGGCCTCGCCGGTGGCCTCGGCCTGCTCGATGCCGACTCGAGCGGTAGCCTGTCAGCCGCCGAGATCACGGCGTGGCTCGACGCCATCAAGGCCTCGCGGGTGGCGATCACGTCACTTGCCCTGCAGGTGACGCAGAAGGGCAAGCCGCTGGCTGACGTGGTGGTGAAACTCGTGCCCGAGGCCTGCATGGGCAAGGAGACGATGGCCGCCGAAGGCCGCACCGACGCCTCGGGCAGCGCGACGGTGTCAATCCCCGGAAGTCCGTATCCGGGGGTCAACTGCGGCATCTACCGGGCAGAGATCACGGGCACAGACAGTGGCGGCAAGCCGCTGCCATCCCGATACAACTCTGAAACTGTTCTCGGCGTGGCCGTGGGCGGCCTCCTGCCCGAGAACGGCACGGTCGTGTTCGACCTCGACTGACTCTGCCGTGTGCAGATTGACAATCTGCACCTACAGGCCGATCGTGCGCAAGCTGTAGCCGCAGATTGGTAATGCGAAATCGTAGGCCCGTCACTCAGTGACGGGCTGCCCGTTGCGGAGCAACAGGCCTACGGCCGCTGTTACTGGGCCTTGAGCGTTTCGAGCCAGGCGACGAGGTCCACGAGTTCCTGTATGGAAATCGCGGTCGCCAGATCGGCCGGCATCAGCGAGACGGGCTGCTTCACCAGCTCGTCGATCTCCCCGACAGGCGTCGTCGTGTCGATGCCGTCGGCACCACGGATCACAACCTCGGTGGGCGACTGCGAGACGAGCAGCCCCGTCAGGCTCCGGCCGTCGTCGAGCAGGGCGGTGTAGGTCTCGTAGTTGTGGCTGATCGCCGCCGAGGGGGCGAGGATCGACTCGTACATCGCGATCCGCGACAGCTTCGCGCCGATACCGGAGAGATTCGGGCCGACAGCCTTCCCCTCGCTCCCAACGACGTGGCACTTGGCACAGGTGCCCGCGCCCGCGAACACCGCCTTGCCGCGGTTGGGATCGCCGCCGCTCCGTTTGGAGAGCGTGTCGATGCTCGGCAGGCTACCGCCTCCCTTGGGCTGCGGCATGGGCAGCACGCCCTTGGCCGCCTCCTTCACCTGCGGCCACGAGCCGAGCGCGATGGCCGCAGCCGCGGCCTGCGGCAGCGTGCCCGTGAGCGAGCCGGCCTTCGCCAGTTCCACCAGCCGCTCGGCGCCGCGCTGTGAGCGACCGAGCGCCATCACAGCGGCCGACTTCACGTCGGGCCGTACTTCGGCCGCGGGCAAAAGCCCTTCCAGCAACTCGAGCGCCCGCGGCGTTCCGGCGATGCCGACGGCGGTGAGCAGCCGGGCAGCCATCGGCTGCTCGGCATCGAGCACCGCAGCCCGCAGAGCACCCGCATCGCCGATGCCGAGTGCCGTTCGCACGGCCGCCGACGCGAGCTGTTCGGACGTGGCGGGATCACGGGCGAGCGTCACCAGGTCCGGCACCCGCGACTGGAGCCTGAACCGCCCCACGAGGTCCACGAACTGCGGCGTGCCCGCCACGAACCCCACCGCCTCCTCGATCCGCTTCGCGAGTGCAGGGTCACCTACAGCCGCGCCGTCGAGGCGGCTCACAAGCTCGGGAAGAATCACGCGGAGTTTCTCATCGGGGGCGGCGAACCGGGCGACGAGCTCCCGCACTGCGGCTGTCGTCGCCTCCTGATCCTGAAAATCGAGTGCCCGCACGAGCCCCAGCGACTCGCTCGTGGAAATCGCCTCGGTGCCGATCAGTTCACACAGCATCCGCGGCGTGGCGGCAGCCCGACTCCGCCACACGATCTCCCGGCCCGCGGGCGACTTCCACCCATCGCCCACCTTCGCCAGCCAGGCGGCGAGCCTGCCGTCCCACGGACTCGCCGTGGTGAAGCCCTGCGGGCTATCGGCTCCGATGCCGAGGGCTTCGAGTTCCCAGCGATCGCCGGCAGCGTGGGTGGCGGCCAATTCAGTCCAAAGGCGATCGGCTCGCTCACCCGTCATGCCCCGCAGGGCGATCGCCAGTTCGCGGCGCACCTGCGGCGACGAGTCGCCGGCCAGCTTTTCGCAGAGGTCGATCACGTCGCCCTTCGTGAGCCGACACATCCGCACGGCTGCAGACCGCAGCCGCTCGTCCGAGTCGCCGGCCAGTCGGGCGATCCATTCCTCGGCATTGCCGGGCTGCATGCCCGCCGCCCAGGCGAGCCGAGCCCGGAGCCGCGGATCGGTCGCCTTGCCGAAAGCTTCAGTCAGTGCGGCAGCCGCGGCCTCGGGCTCCTTCGCGAGCCGCTCGAGCGCCGTCGCCCGCGTGCAGCCGTTGGGGCTGGCGAGGGCGGCGACGGCACCGGCCACCGTACTGAAATCGGCCGGCGGCACCGCCCACGCGGCCCCAGTAGGGGCGATCCGGTAGAGGCGTCCCTTCTCGGTGTCGGCCATGCCGTGGCCGCCCACACCGGGGTCGTACCAGTCGGCCACGATGAGCGAGCCATCGGGAGCCACGCACACATCGCTGGGGCGAAACCATTTGTCAGCCGATCCGTCGATCACGGTTTCAGACGTGGCGGCATAGCCCGCACGATCGGGCTCCACGTGGTAGGCCCTCACGACATTGGGGCCGGCGTCGCAATGGATGAGCGAACCGTGAAACCGCTCGGGCAGAAGCCCGCCCTCATACACACAGATCCCGGTCGGTGATCCGGCCCCGGTTTGCAGGAGGTTGGGCACCACGCCCGGATCGTTCTGATGCCAGTGTCGCACCGGCACGTCGGCCTCGAGATTCGTCCGCGGGGCCTGCCAGCCCGCGCCGGTCCGCTCGTCCACGTAGCCGTAGTTGCCGTAGTCGAGCACGGCGTTGATCCGCACGCCGCGGTTGCCGTCGTCGTCGTTGTCGCTCTGCCACAGGCCGCCGAAGGCATCGACCGCGACCTCGTAGTTGTTGCGAAAGTTGTGGCCGAGCACCTCGAAGTCGGTGCCGTCGGGCCGGCAGCGAAACACCATGCCCTGGCGGTAGGGCTTCCCCGAATCGTTCACGACGTTGCCGAAGCGGTCCTGCACCGGGTTACCGTCCTTGTCGTAAACGGCCTTGCCGGTGTTGCCGAAGTTGAAGTACCAGCGGCCGTCGGGGCCGACGACGAAGGCGTGCACGGAATGATCGTGTTGCGGAATGCCGGTCTTCGTGAACAGCGACTCGCGGCGGTCGGCCTTGAGGTCGCCATCGTCGTCGTGAAACACGAACACATCGGGCGCGCACGACACGATCACCTTGCGTCCCGGTCCCTCGCCGATCACGCAGATACCGAGGGCCGAATCGACATCGCGGCCCTGATGGAACACGGTCTGACGGTCGGCGATGCCGTCATGATCGGTGTCTTCGAGCACAAGGATCCGATCTCCCTCAGGCCGCGTCTCCTTCTTGCCCCGGTAGTTGAGCACCTCGCACACCCAGATTCGCCCGCGGGCATCGACGTCGATGTCGGAGGGGCTGGAGAGCAGCGGTTCCTTGGCGACGAGCGATGCCGTGAGGCCATCGGCGAGCCTGAGCGGCGACTCGGCCGACGCACGGCCGGCGAGCACGACAACAACACCCACGACGCTCAGCAATCCGGAGACACGCATACGGAGAAGCTCCCGGGGAATGCCGTTATGATAGCCTCGGCCTACGTATGCGTGAGTCCGACGCCCATCCTGCTTCGAGGAACCGACCCATGGCAGCCACCCGGCACGTTCCCATTTTGATTCTCGGCGGCGGCACCGCGGGCATCACGGTCGCGGCCCGGCTGCGGCGGGCCGATGCCCGGCTCGGCATCGGGATCGTGGAACCCTCAGCCGACCATTACTACCAACCGCTCTGGACGCTCGTGGGGGCGGGTGTGTTTCCGCTCTCAGCCAGCCGCCGGCCCGAGGCCGACTACATCCCCCGCGGCGTGGCATGGATCCGCGACCGCGTGGCCGCGATCGAGCCCGCGGGCAACGCCGTGACCACCGCGGGCGGCGAGCGGATCACCTACGACTGGCTCGTCGTGGCACTCGGCATCCAGGTGAACTGGAACGCCATCCCAGGCCTGGCCGAAGGCGTCGGCACCCGCGGCATCTGCAGCAACTACTCCGTCAAGCACGTCGATTACACCTGGGATTGCATCCGCAACTTCGAGGGGGGCACGGCGCTGTTTACGGTGCCCAACACGGCTGTGAAGTGCGGCGGCGCGCCGCAGAAGATCATGTACCTCGCCGACGACGCTTTCCGGCGGCAGGGCGTCCGCGACCGGTCGCGGGTGGTGTTCGCCTCGCCTGCCAAGGCGATCTTCGCGGTGGAGAAATCCCGCCGCACGCTCGAACAGGTGGTGGCCCGGCGGGGCATCGAGACGATGTTTCGGCACAACCTCGTGGAACTCCGGCCCGACGCCCGCGAGGCGGTATTCGAGAATCTCGACACCCACGACCGCCACTCCGTGGCCTACGACATGGTGCACGTGACGCCGCCGATGGGTCCGCCCGACGTGGTCCGCTCGAGCCCGCTGGCCGACGAGCACGGCTGGTGCGCCGCCGACAAGCACACGCTGCAAAGCCCGACCTACGCCAATGTGTTCGCGCTGGGCGATGCGGCCGGCCTGCCCACCTCCAAGACGGGTGCGGCGATCCGCAAGCAAGCCCCGGTGCTGGTCGCCAACCTGCGGGCGACGATGCAGGGCAAGCCGCTTACGGCCTCCTACGACGGCTACTCCTCCTGTCCGGTGGTGACCGGTTACGGGAAGATGATGTTGGCCGAGTTCGACTACGACCAGCAGCCTGCCGAGTCGTTTCCCTTCGACCCGTCGAAGGAACGCTACAGCATGTGGCTGCTCAAGACGCAGGTCCTGCCGCGGCTCTACTGGCACGGCATGCTCCGCGGCCGCGCGTGAGCGAGGCCACTGGGGGCGACCCGGGGTTGCGCCTGCCAACTCGCCGGACACTCGCTCCGCAGGTCCGGCAGGCCGGGAAGACCTGGGGCTCTGGGGACCCTGCTGCGGGGCGGCCTGCACAGCTTGCCTCATCGGCACGAGCTTCTCGACCGATAAACCTTGTGAAGCCCGGCTTTTCCCGGGCGATTTTGTTCGTTCCCGCGATGCGGGCGATCGCGCTCCGCCTATGGCACGCTCCGAGATACAACCAGGCGATGGCCGCCCGCGGAGACGTTCTGCGCTGGTCTGGTTCGCCGGCTGCGTGCTCGGAGCCATGCTTTCCGGCGGCGCTGTTCACGGCGAAGACCTGCCTGAACCGCTCGCTGTGCCGCCGGTGATCACGGAGCAGGAGGAGCCCGGGATTCTCTCACCGCCGCCTGCGGCCCTCTCGGTCGAGCAACTCTCGGCCCGGCTGCAGGCGCTCGAGGCCGAGCATGCCGCCTTGCTCGAACGGATCGACGGTGGCACCGACGACGGCACCGCCGGCCGGGCGATCCGGCAGACGCGAGTCCAGCAGACGCAGTCCCAGCCCAATCTCGATCGCCGCAGCGGCAGCCTCTCGGCCGTCGGCGCCAGCAACACCGATCTGCGGCCGACCACGGACGTGGAATACGGCGTGGGATATGACGCCGGCTTCTATCTCCGGCCCAAGGATCCTGCCCTCGCGCCGTACGAGATGGTCGTCAACGGCCGGATGCAGTTTCGCTACGTCGGCTTCGCCCGGGAACGTGAGTTTTGGATCAACTCGGCCGGTGACGAGCTTCCCATCTCGAACGCCAGCTACTTCGAGATCGAGCGGGGCCGCCTCAGCTTCAGCGGCTTCATGCTCGACGAGAAGCTCGAGTATTTCATCAACCTCGACTTCGACACCGACGACGCCGACCGCGTGATCATGCACGACTTCTGGGTCAACTACGCGTTTTCCCAGGCGTTCGACGTCTATCTCGGCAAGTCGTTCGTGCCCGGCAGCCGCGATTGGCTCAACGGCGCCCTCACGACGCGGTTCGCCGACCGGTCGCTCGCCACGACCTTCTTCCGCCCCGACCGCACCACCGGCATCTGGGTGCAGGGCGAACCGTTCGACCGCCGCTACTACCGGGTGATGGTGGGCGACGGGTTCAACACGTTCGGGCTCCAACCGGTGCCCAACCAGATCGATGACAACTTCGTGTACGCGGTGTCGCTGTGGGCCGACCTCGGCGCCGACAGCTACGGCCGCGGCTACTCCGATCTCGAGTGGCACGAGCGGCTGGTCGCCGAGGTGGGCACGAGCTTCACCTTCGCCCGCGAGGACGGGCCCGGGCCGGTGGGTGAGCCCCGATTCGAGCAGAACTTCATCCGGCTCGCCGACGGCACCAACATCAACACGCCCGGCGCGCTGGCCCCGGGGGTGGTCGTCAACAACTTCGATATAGCGCTCTGGGCCGTGGATGCCGCCTGGAAGTGGCGGGGCTTCAGCGCCAATGGCGAGTACTACTTCCGCCAGCTCTCCAACATCTCCGGCACCGGTCCGCTGCCGACGCGGCTCGTCTACAACCACGGCTACTATCTCGAGGGCGGCTACATGCTGATTCCGGGGCGGTTCGAGGCGAACGCCCGGACATCGCAGATCTTCGGCGACTACGGGCCGAGCCGCGAGTATGCCGGCGGCGTGAACTGGTTTCCCAAGGGAAGCCACAACTGGAAGTGGACCTTCG
>CAMDDA010000170.1 GCA_945890755.1 Candidatus Kuenenia stuttgartensis | reverse complement strand
GCATCCAGGAAGGCCCGCTGCCCGATGCGGAACCGCTTCCCGCTGCCGTGAGCCCCGCCGCGCGGCCTGTCATGGTCATCGACCGCACGGGCTGCGTCAGCAGCGTCGATCTCACGACCGGTTCGGCCTCCCGGCTGCCACAGCCACAGAACTCCAGGGCTATCGAACTCGCCGTCGATCCCCCTCGCCGCCGGGTGGCGGTCTCCTGGTTGCAGGCGGACAACCTGAGTGTGTTCAACCTGCCCGCAACGCTTGCCGAAGCGGTGAGCGATCGCGCGACCGTGCTGCCCGCCAGCGTGGCACAGCTGCCACTCCCGGCAGCGATCGACCCGCGGGAGGCAGTCTGCTGCTGGCTCCGGTCGGGCGAACTCCTCGTCTGCTCGCGGCCCGGTCGCCTCTGCCTCATGGCGTCACGGCTCGCCGATCCGCGATTGCTCGAGTCGCCTCTTGAAGACCCGGTGCACGAACTGGCCGTGGCTCCGACTGGCCCGCCTCGAATAGCAGCGGCCGGCAAACACACGGCGATCCTGTCGCTGCCGTCAGCCTCCGGTCAGATCGCTGCCGCTCCGCTCGTCTTCCCGATCGGCGAGGAGTCGTCGGCCGTGGACTGGTCGCCCGATGGCAGCCTGCTCGCCTGCGGCACCCGCACCGGCCGCACGCTGCTCTTCGACACCGCCACCGGCGCACCGCGGGGTGCACTCGTACCCCACCAGCGGCGGATCGTTTTTGTGGCCTTCTCAGCCGACGGCCGCACGCTCGTGACGGCCGACAACGACTGCGTGCGGATCTCGGACGTCGGCACGCTCACGACCCTCGACGAGATTCGGCCGGGCTGGTTCGTCAAGACCGCACGGCTCGTCGCCGACGGCAGTCGGCTCGTGCTCGGTGGCTGGGCGATCAACGCCGATGGCACCGATTCAGCGCGACTGGCCGTGATGGAGCTCGCGCCGCCATGAGGCCGACCGCGACGCTTCGCCCGGTCACTTCGCAGCTCCGCGTTGTGACTCCCACGCGTGCGGCCGTCACGCTCGTGGAGCTGCTCGTCGTGGTGGCGATCGTGGGCGTTCTCGTTGCCCTCCTGCTGCCCGCCGTGCAAGCGGCCCGCGAGGCGGCCCGGCGGACGCAATGCCATGCCAATCTGCGGCAGCTCGCCCTCGCCTGCCTGGCCCACGAGAGCGTTCGCGGTCACTTCCCTTCTGGTGGCTGGGGGGGCGAATGGACTGGTGATCCCGACCGCGGCTTCGGCCCAAAGCAGCCGGGGGGCTGGGCGTTCAACGTCCTGCCGCACATCGGGGAGGCGGCTCTGCGCGACGCGGAAAGTGGGCTGCAGGATGCCAACGCGAAGGCCGACCGGGCGGTCACGCGACTCACGACGCCCGTGTCGGCGTTCACCTGCCCCTCACGGCGGCCGGCCGCGGTCTGGACACTCGCCGCATCGAAGAAGCCGCTGCGTGTCACCGCCGTGCCGCAGATGCTCACGCGGCGGCCGGCGGCCGTCGTCCGCGGTGATTACGCCGCCAACATGGGGAGTGGCTCGCTGCCGGGCAACAACTACCTCAGCGGCGGCTCCCCGAGTTCGATCACGTCGGGCGACGCGATGAGCGAGGCGGCCTGGGCCGGCTACGGCCCACCGCCGAACGGCCTGGTCTTCCGCCGTAGCCGCGTCCGTCTCCGTGAGATCACCGACGGCCTCTCGGCGACCTACATGCTCGGCGAGAAGTACGTCGATCCGGCCGCGATCGCCACGGGGTTGTCGGACGACGACGACCAGTGCCTCTACTCGGGCCACGACCGCGATGTGCTCCGGACGGGCCTCGCGCCACCGAGCCAGGATCGGGCCAATTTCGACCCGGCGACGGTGAGCGGGGTCGCGGGCTCGCCCAACAAGTATCCGCTGCCGATCGCCTTCGGCAGCCCGCACCCGGATGCCTGCGGCATGGCGATGGCCGACGGGTCGGTCCGCGCCGTGGCCTGCACGATCGACGCCGGGGCCCACCGTGCCGCGGCCGGCCGCAACGACGCCCAGCGGCCCTGAAGGCGCATAGTACCCGCCACCGGTTCCCTCACGAAGAATTTACATTCATCGACGTCGCTTCCTGCTACGCTCCCGCTGTCAGGGTAGCGGCCAGAGGGCGGCCCCTGATTCGGCCGCAGACAGCGGCCGGCGTCACCAGGAGGAGCGCTCGTGAGCGCGTGGGCAACAGGCGGTGCGTTCAGCGTCGTCGCGTTGCGGATCTGAGTTCGTTGCGGGGTTCGCTGCGCCCCGCAGGCTATGCCCGCCGGCAGATGTCGGCGCGTGCGAAGCCGACACGCCGTTCGGGCTGTCAACGCAACTCAGCCGTCAGGATTTCCTCCTCGGGCAGTGGCCGCCCCGGCTGTCTGTCCGCTGTCTGTCCTCAACGCGACGCGCTCGTTGCATCTCGCTGCCGCCCCACGCGTGGGCGAAAAAGATGACAGAGCGAACTGCTTTCTCGTCAGTCGGGACAATGGCTCGACGTGTGGTCGTCTTGCTCGCATGTACCTGCGTGGCCGCAGGCCACGGACCGCGGTCGGCATGGGCCGGCGTCGTCGGCCAGTGGGACTTTGCCGACGGCTGGAATTCGTCGAACGGACTCATCACGGCGTCGTCCGCGATCAGCGGTCTCACGCTGTCGTATCTGCCGAAGACGTACTACTACCAACTCGAGGTCGCCCACGGTAACGCGAGCCCACCTGCCAATCCGCCGCAGCTCCAGTTCGCGACCACCGGCTCGTTCGGCATCGGGAACCTGGGCAGCGACAGCGACGCCGTGGTCATGCAGATGCCCGACATGCGGGGCTATGGCCTCGTCACCGGGCTGATGGCAAAGTTTCCTCAGATGGTCAACGGCGACAGCGGCGCGACGAAGCTCAACCGCTACTCGGTCGTGATGGATGTCTACGTGCCGGGAGCGACCGATGCTGAGCGGCCGCCGAACTACCTGACGCTCCTGCAGACGCGACTCGGAGCCGACGGAGCCTGGCTCATCGACAAGCGTGACGACACGACGGGCGTGGCCTCGTCGTACGGCGGAGCCGTCACGCCAAACGCCTGGCATCGGGTCGCGATGGTGATGAACCTTGCCAACTCTGGGGCGGTATCACAATACCAGGCCTACGTGAACGGCAGCCTCGCCGCGAACATCGTGCCAAACGACGTCCCGCTCACGTCGTCCCGGAATAGCGAGCTCGTGACTCGCGACGTCTACACGAACGGCGCCTTTTCGATCGGCACGCTCAACGACTCCTATCCCGGCCTGGGCACGGATTCGGCCTTCTATCTCTTCAACGCTGACCGCAACGACTCCACCGACGGCCCCACGCTCGGCGAACTGGGCACGCTCTACGTCGCCAACCTCCAGTTCCGCGACGATGCGATGACGAGCGAACAGGTGGCAGCGCTTGGCGGCCCCGCCCCGGGCGTCATTCCGGTGCCGGAGCCGGCGACGCTTGGTCTGCTCGGCGCGGCGGGCCTTGCAGCAGGCGTCTGCATGACCCGCCGGCGGATGCTCGCCGGCCTGGGGGCGTGTGGGTCGGCAGCGTTCATGTCTGGCCTCGATTCGGCGCGAGGCGACGAGGCCCCAACGGCCACCCTGCCGAAAGCCAAGCCGGCGGGCTCCGCACTCGCCGACTACGTGCAGGCCGCCGACGGCAGCACCGACTGGACGCGGATCGCCGCGGGCGACTTCGGTGCTGGGCGATTTCTTGCGGCCGAACTCGTAAGCCAGACCTGGCGAGGGATTCCCTGGCGGCACCAATTCGCGGTGTACCTGCCCGAGAGGCTCGCCGTCGAGCGGCCGCCGCTCATGCTCTGGGTCGATGGCGGCAGCACGCCCGACGGCCAGGTGCAGCCCCCGGCGAAGCAGCTGCCGATCCTTGCAGCGATCGGCGATGCGGCAGGGCTGCCCGTGGCCGTGGTGCGGCAGGTGCCGAACCAGCCGCTCGAGGGCGGCCGCCGCGAAGACGATCTCATCGCCCACACGTTCGAGCAGTTCTTCGAGTCCGGCGACCCCTTATCGCTGCTCCTCCTACCAATGGTGAAGACGGTCGCCTCGGCCCTCGACGCAGCCGGGGATCTCGTGCAGCGGGAATGGCAGATCGACCTCGACGGCTGTGTCGTGGCAGGCGCCTCGAAGCGGGGCTGGACAAGCTGGCTCGCCGCCGCGGTCGAGCCCCGCGTCAAAGGCCTCGTACCGATGGTGATCGACATGCTCGATCTGCCGCGGCACATGCGGCTGCAGATCGAAAGCTTCGGAGCCCCCTCCGAGGCCCTGCACGACTACGTCTCCCGCGATCTCCATAGGCGGCTCGACACGCCGCAGGGCCACGAACTCCTCGCGATCGTCGATCCCGTGCGACATGCAGCCGCGATTACCCAGCCGAAGATCATCGCGTTGGGCACGAACGACGAATACTGGCCGCTCGAATCGCTCGACCTCTACCGGGGCCAACTCCGCGGCCCCACGTGGGTGTCCTACGCCCCGAACTCGGGCCACGACATCCCGCCGCTCCGCGTGGCGCCGCTCGTGGCCGCGCTCGGTCGCCACGTTGCGGGCGTCGAGCCGCTCCCCAATGTCGCGTGGAGCTGCGACCCCGCCGCCCGCACCTGCTCGCTCGCGGCCGATCCCCTGCCCGCCGAGACGCTCCTCTGGACCGCGGTGAGCGACACCCGCGACTTCCGCGGGGCGAAGTGGACGTCGCAACGCGTGCAGCTCACCGACGGCCGCTGCCGCGAGCAACTGGCACCACCCGAGATGGGCTTCCGCGCCGCGGTCGTCGAGTGCCGCTACGCCCGCACGCCGCTGCCTGTCTATCTCTCGACAGGCCCGCTGGTCGTGGGGAACGGTTAGCCCTCCCTTCGCCACTCTGCTCGTCTTTCGCAATGTCGGGAAAAGCCACCCTCCGTGGGGGATGCGGCGGCTTGTGCGGGTGAACGAAACGTCCGGTTCGCGAATCGCGTCCGCCAGTCCTTGTAGTGGACCACCCGCGTTCCGTTCCCTCCGCGAGCGTGAGCAGCAGCCTTGCAGCGCCCCAGTCGGCCTTCCTCGACCCTCTCGATCAGGCCTCAGGCCGGGCCTGCATGTGACACGTCCGTCGCCATTCTCGGCGCCGGATTCGGCGGCCTCTGCATGGCCATCACGCTCCTCGAGAGCGGACTCGACGACTTCATGATGTTCGAGAAGGCCGAGGCGATGGGAGGAACCTGGCGCGACAACACCTACCCGGGATGCGCGTGCGACGTTCCCTCGCACCTCTACTCCTACTCGTTCGCCCAGCACTCAGGCTGGTCACGCCGGTTTGCGTCCCAGGCGGAGATTCTCGCCTACATCCGGGAGGTCGCGCGCCGCCATGATCTCGATCAACGCATTCTCTACAACACACCGATCACAGCGGCGGAATGGATCGATTCAGAGCGACACTGGAGGCTCTCGACGAAGGACGGCCGCCAATTCACCGCGCGGGCGGTCGTGTCCGCCGTCGGCGGTCTCCACCTGCCGTCCTACCCGCGGATCGCCGGCAGCGACCGCTTCCAGGGCCCTGCCTTCCATACCGCCCGCTGGCGACACGATGTCGATCTCGCTGGGAAACGTGTCGCCGTGATCGGAGCCGGCGCCAGCGCGGTGCAGGTCGTGCCGGAGATCGCTCCCCACGTGGCGAAGCTCCATGTCTTTCAGCGGACGCCCCAGTGGATCATGCCTCGGAACGATCGGCCGTACTCGTCGCTGGAGCGTCTGGCCTACCGGTACGTCCCCGGGCTTCTCCGCAGTTCGCGGGCCTTGCACTTCTGGAAAGCCGAGGCCATGGCACTCGGGCTCGTCCTCAAACCGAGGTGGATGCACGAGGGGGAGAAGCGGGCGCGAGCGTTCCTCAAACGCAGCATCGCCGACCCTGCCCTGAGACGAAAGCTCAAACCGAAATACAGGATGGGCTGCAAACGGGTGCTGCTTTCCGACAGCTACTACCCCGCGCTGTCCCTGCCTCACGTCGAACTCGTGACCACGCGCATCGAGCGCATGACGCACGACGGCATCGCGACGGCCGATGGCAAGACACGGAAAGTGGACGTGGTCGTGTACGCGACCGGCTTTCGCCCGTTTGACCAGTCGGCAGACATCGCGATCCGAGGCCGTGACGGTCGCCTGCTCTCCGACGAATGGCAGGATGGGCCGCAGGCGTTTCGTGGCGTTGCCGTGACCGGCTTCCCAAACCACTTCCTCATCATGGGCCCCAACTCCGGGCTTGGGCACAACTCGATCCTGTTCATGATCGAGTGCCAGGTGCGGTATATCCGCGACTGTCTCTCATGGCTCGAGTCGGGCAAGACCGAGTCGGTCGAAGTCAGGCCGGACGTGCAGGAGGACTTCAACCGCCGGCTTGATGAAACCCACCGCCGCACCGTCTGGAAGAACAAACGCAAGCAGGACGGCTGCTCGAGCTGGTACGTCCATTCCAGCGGCCGCAACACCGCGATCTGGCCCGGGTTCGCGTCGTCCTACTGGCTCTCCACGCTCCGGGCGAGCCAGCGGGACTTCCTCCCTGCTCGGCCGCGCAAGGCAGCCGCCCCGCTCCAGACGCCGCTCCGTCGTGCCGCCTGACGCGTGCGGTCCGGGCCCAGACCCGGGTAACGCGTTTAGGCCGTAACTGGGCAGCCGTGCGTAGAAAATGGCTGACGTCCGGTTTCGGCTGCTGATTTCGCCTGTCAGTTTAGCCGTCGAGCCGGTTGACCGCGCGTGCGGACAGTCAGAGAGTCTTGAGGTACTCGAGAATTGCGGTCCGATCGGCGGGCGACAGCGGGTCCAGCATCCGTTCGTGGCCGCCGTTGGCCTTGCCGGGCAACGACGTGTCGAAGACATCGCGGGCGAGTCGGTCTGCCGAAGTATTCTCCGTCACCGGCACCGGGTCCACCTGCTGACCGATCCGCGCATGATCAAAATACTGCGGGGCCACGATCCACCGCGTCGGTCGCTCGCCAGGAAACAGCACGTGGTGGAGCGTAGGCACGGATCCGTTATGAAAATACGGAAACGCGAAGGCAACCCGCCTCAGATACGGCGCTCGATATCCCGCGGGCTCGTCACCGCCGCGAACGGTCCCGGGAGACGCGAACCAACTCTGGGCCAGGAATTCACGGAACTGCGGCGTGATGCCCCGGGCCCGACGCGGGTCGGTGCCGATTTCGCCCACTGGGATGACACGACCTGGATACTCGTCCGCGTCAGGATCTTCGCCATAC
>CAMDDA010000169.1 GCA_945890755.1 Candidatus Kuenenia stuttgartensis | reverse complement strand
CGTCCAGGCGCATGACGACCGCGAAGCGGTTCAGGTGTCGCCCGACGAGCTGCCGGTGATCGATATCCACGGCCTCTGAGTCCTGCCGGACGCGAGGTCAAACCAAAGCCGCCAGGCGGCCAAACTCGGAGAGCCTCCGCGCCGACGGCAGAAAAATGCCACTCTGGGGGAGAGGTAGCCGGGGGGTAACACCTCCATCCCCAAGAAGTCGTGGGCGGGTGGCTCCCGAGCGAGCGATATGACAACCGTGACGATTCAAGAGGCGCAATCGACGCTGACTGACCTCATTCATCGACTGTCGTCGGGGGAAGAGGTCGTGATCACAGAGAACGACCAGCCCGTCGCGCGCTTATCCACGCCTCCGCTGTCGCCAACAGGAAAGCCAGGCAGTTGGGAACCATGAAGGGTTCTGTGCTGTATATGGCTCCAGACTTGATGCCCCATTGGAGGACTTTAAGGAGTACGCGGGTTTCGCTGGGTCGTGAGGCATGACTCGCCAGCCAGTCCCGAGGTATACTGCAGACATGATGACCACAACCCACTCGCGGATCACGATCGAGCCAGGAAAGTGCGGCGGGAAGCCCTGCATTCGGGGCATGCGCATCCGCGTCTGTGACGTCCTCGAACTCCTCGCCAACGGGGCCTCAATCGAGGAAATCTTGGCGGACTATCCCTGTCTCGAGCGGGACGACATCCTCGCCGCCATCGCCTACGCAGCCCAGCAGACGAACCATGTCGTCGTTGAGGTCGCATGAGGTTTCTGGTTGACAACCAGTTGCCTCCTTCCTTGGCCCGTTGGCTCCGCGACCGTGGACATGACGCAGAACACGTTTTCGAGAGCGGACTTCACCTGCTTGACGACCGTGCTCTTTGGTCACGGGCTCTGGCCCACGACCGAATCGTCGTCAGCAAGTGACCCCCTCCCCAAATCTCGAGCCAGGTCTTGTGAGAGAATCCTCGTGCCCCGTCCGGGGCTGGAAAGGGTTCTCGGATAAGAAAGCGACGCAGCACAGAGCAGACCGTGGGCTCGCTTCGACAAGCTGACGTGGACCTTGGGAGGGGTGCGACGGTGCCTGATGTCTGCCGACGGCTAGGTATCAGCCGGCGGCTCGACCCCTCAGGACGGTCGATTTCCATATCCACTGAGACAGGGAATCCAACCCGGTCAACGGGCCGACGCTTCCGCCCTGCCCCGCGCCCGGGCATACTTTCGGGGAGTCGTCACCAGCAGAGCCGCCCGCATGACACCGCTCTTCGCCAATCGCTGGCTCACCGCCCTGCCGCCGATCTGGCTGGTCGGCGCCGGTGCGCTCGTCGCCCTCCTCGTGGCGGCCGCGGTCTACGGCCTGCTCACCGTGATCCGCCCGCGGGCGGCTGCCGAGTTGCGAGTTGCTCTCCACGACGGTTTTCTCGGGCCGCTCGGCTGGCTGCTGGTCGTCTATGCCGCGGTGGCCGTCGCGTTCACGCCGCTGGTGCCCGTTGGCCAGATGGTCCGCTCGCTCGTGCGGATGACGGCCGCCAACGATGCATCGCTCTCCGTGCAAGTGCCCGGCGGTGGCCAGCCGCTCGAGATCCCGCTCGACCTGCGGCCCCAGGAACTGCAGTCGCTCGAACTCGTCGCCACGGCGCCGCTGCTCGTGAAGACGCAGCAGCCGATCGCCGGCTACGCCATGGAGAAGGTTGCCGACATCGATCTCGATGCTCGGAAGCCCTACGAGTGGCGGCGGTCTGAGGGGGCGACCAATCCCTTCCTCGGCCAGCGGGCGAAGCTCGAGGCAATGAACGCCGGCGATGCGCCGGCGAACCTGAGCGTGCGCTGGCGGCTCGAGCCGGAGTATCCGCAAACGGCCATCCTGCCTTGGACGATCATCTCACTGCTCGCCATCGGCGGGGCCTACACGCTCTTCCGGCTCGGCGCCCCGCGGGTCGCGGCGATCGCCTCGGCCACCACGAAGGAGGCGATCGGCCAGCCGATCTTCACCGTGGCGCTGGTCGCCGGCGCCGTGCTCCTCGTGGCCTTCATCGTCATTCCCTACAACACGTTCGGCGAAGACGTGAAGATGCTCAAGGACAGCGGCCTCACGCTCACGAAGGTGCTGGCCATGCTCGTCGTGGTGTGGACGGCGAGCGTCGCCGTGGCGGACGAGATCGACGGCCGCACGGCCCTCACCGTGCTCTCCAAGCCGCTCCGCCGCTGGCAGTTCGTGCTCGGCAAGTTCGCCGGCTTGGTGCTGGTGGCGTCGCTCGTGTTCCTGATCCTCGGCGGCGTGCTCATGGCCACCACGAGCCTGAAGGTCGTCTACGACGCCCGCGAGGGGGCGAAGGTGGACCCGGTCTGGAAGGAGTGCGCCGACGAAATGATCACCGTCGTGCCCGGCCTCGTGCTCTCATTCCTGGAGACGGTGTTGATGGCGGCCGTGAGTCTGGCCGTCTCGACGCGGCTCGGCATGGTGCCCAACCTGATCGTCTGCTTCGCGATCTACTCGCTGGGCCACCTCGTGCCGCTGCTCGTGCAGTCGAGCGTGGGCAAGTTCGCGATCGTGCGGTTCGTGGGACAGCTCTTCGCCACGATCCTGCCGGTGCTCGACCACTTCACGATCGAGGCGGCGGTGATCGGCGGCGTGGCGGTGCCCTGGGGCTACCTCGCCTGGGCGGCCCTGTACGCAGGCCTTTACTCGGCAGCCGCGCTGCTGGTCGCCCTGCTGCTCTTCCAAGACCGCGATTTGGCGTGACGCGGCGCGATCCCCCGGCTTGCGCCTGGGGGCTTGTATGAACGCGAGTCGACGCCGACCGTCGCGCGATCCCCCGGCTTGCGCCTGGGGGCTTGTATTGGCGAGGGGATCCCGCGGGCGCTTTCTATCGCACGATGCCGGTGCGGGCCGTGACGCCCACCATGCCGTCGGCGGTGGACGTGCCAGGGAGAGCCCACCAGCCCGTGTCTTGGCTCCGCAGCGCGCGGGCCTCGGCCTTGCCGTCGATGAATACCACCATGCCGCGGCGGAGCCGCCGCTCGATCCGCGGCCCCACCTCGATGCCGAGGAGCCCGCTCTCCGCGCGACGGCCGATCAGTGTGCGGAGTTCGATGCCCTCGCTGCCTGCGTCGTGTTCGGCCTTCATGCCGATCCGGCCCATCCAGTCGGCCCGCCCCTCTTGAAACGCATGGGCATCCGCCTGGAGTCCCGCCGCCACGTCGAACGCATCGATCCGACTGCGGACCTCCGCCGCCAGCGGCAACGCCGCCGCATCCCCCTTGCCCGACGGCCCACGCACGCGGAGGTCGAGCGGGGGGATGCCGTTCCGCCACTCCTCCGGCGGTCGGCTGGCATCGGCCTCGCGAAGCGCCGCTGCCACCGATCCTGATCCTGAGAAGCCGTCGAGTCCGAAGCCCTCGAAGACAACCGGCGGAGGAGCCACCGGGGCGATCGCGTCACCCGCGCTGACCGCCGCTGGCGCTCCACAGAGCACCAGCGCGAGGGCGACGGCGAGTCGGCGACGGGATGGTGTGTGTGGCATGCGCATGGAAGCGATTCGGGGGCGCCGGAGGCCCGCTCCAGGAGTATTCGGTTGCGCCGAGCCGGCGAATTCGTTCCGCCGAAACCGGTCGCGGCGACCCTGCCGGCTCAGCCGGTTTTGCGGCGCGGGGCCAGCGGGATCGTGGCGGTCGCGGCGACTGTCGGCCTGCCGCCGGCGAAGCTCATGCAGTCCGCCGCCTCGAGCACCCGGGCGGCGATCTCGAGGGCCGCGGCTCCGGCGGCTGCAGGCACCAGCGGCTGCCCGCCAGTGCGGATCGCGCTCAGAAAGTCGTCGTGCTCCGCGGCGATTGCATTGGCATCCGCGACGACGAGTATCTCGAACGGGAGGATGTCAGCGAAGAACCGCTCCTTCATCGCCATCCGTTCGGCAGCCGGCACCTTCGCCGCCGAAAACGTGCCCGTCCGCACGGCCGGCGAAGCCGAAAGCAGCGACACGCTCTTCGCGTTGAAGTCCACGGCCACGATCCCGTCGGTCGTCCACATCGAGAGCGTGCGGGTCAACACCGGATTGATCCGCGAGGCGGTGAGGTCGGCAACGAGGCCGGATGAAAACGTGAGCCGAGCCCGCATGGCGTCCTCATGGCCGCCCGTCGCCATGATGCCGCGGGCTTCCACCCGCTCCAGCCGCCCAGGCTCCAGGGAGAGCACGAGGTCGATGTCGTGAATCATGAGGTCGTGTACCACGCCCACGTCGAGGGAGCGGAAGGTGAACGGCGCCAGCCGCTGCGCCTCGAGCACCCGCACCCCCCGGGCCCGGGCCGCTGCCTCGCGCCAAGCCGGATTGAACCGCTCGACGTGGCCGACCGCCACGACGCGAGCATGCCGGCGGGCGGCGATCACGATCGCCCGCGCGTCCTCCACCGTCACCGCGATCGGCTTCTCGACCAGCAGATCGATGCCGGCCTCGAGCAGCGGCAGCGACACGGCCGCATGCAGGCCGGTGGGCGCCGCCACCACGACGGCATCGACGAGCCCCGGCAGGTCGCCGGGCTCGGCGAGCGGGCGACAGCCGTGGGCGGCAGCCACACGGACCCGCGACTCCTCGACCGGATCGACCACCGCCACCAGTTCCACGTCGGGCCGGGCCGCCAAGAGTCGCGCGTGAATCGCGCCCAGGTGCCCACAGCCCACCACCGCCATGCGTGTCGTGCTCATGCCGCCCTCCTTCGTTCCCGCGCCCGGCCGTGCCGGCCATCCTGCTGATGGCCGAAGAATTCGAGCAGGTCGATCACATGCGGACCGAGCATGTTCTGTGATCTGAGCATCTCCCGGGCGGGCCCGAGCCCGACCTTCGCCCGATAGAGCAGCCGATGCGCCTCGGCGATCGCGTCGATCGTGGACCCGTCGAAGCCGCCCCGCTTGAGTGCCACCACGTTGATGCAGCGGGGCCGCGCCGGCGCGCCCTCGCAGAGCATGAACGGCGGCACGTCGTGCAGCACCCGCGACAGCCCGGCCACGAACGACCAGCCGCCGATCGTGGCCCAGTGATGCACGGCCACGGCTCCGGAAAGCGACGCCCGTGAGTGCACCCGCACATGCCCACCGAGGAGGGTGCCATTGGCGATGATCACGTGGTCGCCGATCCGGCAGTCGTGGGCCACGTGGCAATTGGCCATCAGAAAATTGGCGCTGCCGATCGCCGTGACGCCCGCCTCCTTCTCGGAGCCGCGATTGATCGTCACGCCTTCGCGGATCACGTTGTCGTCGCCGATCTCCACGCTCGTGGCCGTGCCGCGGTAACTCACATCCTGCGGCTCGCCGCCGACGACACAATTCTGGAAGATCCGATTCCGCTCGCCGATCCGCACCGCGCCCACGATCGTGACGTGATTCTCGAGCACGGTGCCGCGGCCGATCACGGCTCCGGCCGACACCACGCAGTACGGCCCGATCCGCACGCCGGCCGCCAGCCGCGCGCCCGGCTCGATCACCGCCGTGGGGTGCACCACAGGCTGCGGAATGCAACGTCCCTCGTCACCGTCTTGGTCGTCGTGCGGCACGCAGCGTCAGGCCGAGGCCCGCCTCCTGGTGACCGCCGCCAGCAGCGAGGCCAATTCCGCGTTGAGCCGATGCCCGCTGCGGCGAGCCCGCACGTGGGCATGGATCGGTCGGCCGGCAAGGGCGAGGTCGCCCACGAGATCGAGCACCTTGTGCCGCACGCACTCATCGGACCATCGCAACTCGTTGTCGATCGGCCCGTCGGGACCGAACACGAGCAGATCCTTGCAGGTGGCCTCAGGACAGAGCCCCGCGCTGCGGAGCCGTTCGGCCTCGTCGGCCGAGATGAACGTGCGGGCACTGGCGAGCCCGTCGCGATAGGTCTCGGGCGTGACTCGCAGCGACAGCGTCTGCCGCCCGATCGGCCCCGGGCCGTAGTCGAGTTCATACTCGACGGAGAGCCCGGAATGCCGCGGCGGCCCCGCCTCGATCCAGGCGTCCTCGTCACCCACGCGAACCGTCTCCTCCACGACGATCGGATCGGCAGGAGCGCCGAGATCCTCGACGCCCACCGAATCGACCGCCTCCACAAAGGCCCGCGACGACCCGTCGAGCCCCGGCATTTCTTCCGCCGAAACACGAATGAGGCAGCAATCGACGCCGAGGCCGGCCAGCGCGCTCATGAGATGCTCGACCATTTGCACCTGCACACCGCCCATCGCCAGCGTCGTTCGCTGCACGGCATCGACGCGATTCTCCACACAGGCGGCGATCCGCACGGGAATCTCGCAATCTCCACGGACAAATACGATTCCCGTGCCGGCCGGCGCCGGGATCAGCTCGACCACGTTGCCGCGGCCGCTCCAATACCCGACACCGGACACCGACACCGCCCGGCGAATCGTGTGCTGCGTTCGTTGCCGCATGAAGGCTTGCCTACCGCACCGGACGGGCTTGCGGCTGGCCGGCCACCGCCGCGCCGTTGAGCATCTTGAGAACATCGGGCGTGATGTCGATCTGGGGATCGTAGTAGACGATCGGCTTGGTGATGCTGCCGAGAATCCGATTACGATCTGCCGAGTCGACCGGATCACCGTCGAACCGGTGCACAACGGCGATGCCGTGATCGCGGGCAAACTGGCTCACCGCCCGCTCGATCTCGTTGTAGACCTGCAGGTAGACCTTGGCCTCACGATCCATGAAGTCCTTCTTCTGGAGCTGGGCGTTCACAGTGAAATCGCCCTGGGCCTTGGCCACCTCGGCCTCGAGCTTCTTGTACTCGGGGGTGCCGACGTTGAAGCCCTTGAGCTGCTCCATCAGGCCGTTGATCCGGTCTCGCTCCCCCTTGAGGCCATTCTCCGCGGCCATGACTTCGTCCTTCATCTTGTCCATCGCCTGCTTGAAGCGGGCATGGTTCTTGAAGATGTAGCCGACGTCGATCACAGCCACGTGGGCCGAGGGGGTCGCTGGGCGAGCCGGGGCGGCCGCAGGGGCCGGCGCCTGGGCCTGGGCCGGCTGATGTGACAGCGCGACGGCGGCCACGATGATGACAATGGGCAGATGCCTCTTCACGGGTTGCACTCCTTGCTCGCGGGTCGAATCATCCGTATCCCCTGTGGCCGGGCGACCATAGGAGCGGCCATCCTCGGCCGCGTGGAATTGGAAGCGGGCGGGATCATGGCGGGCCGGCTGCCCGGGCTCAAGGGCAAATTCGCCGCGGAAACCTGCTCGCTGGGGGTCGGGGCTGCCCATGCCCCGTCGCCGGACGCTCGCTGCGGTTGTACAAGGAAAAGGTTTGTCGCCGGCTCG
>CAMDDA010000168.1 GCA_945890755.1 Candidatus Kuenenia stuttgartensis | reverse complement strand
GGGTTCGGGGCTGCCCACGCCCCGTCGCCGGACGCTCACTACGGACATCCTGTCCTGCGCTCGCTCGATACTGACTGCGCGTCGGCATCCTGCCTGCGCTGGTCAGCAAACGCCGGCGACGGGGCATGGGCAGCCCCTCACGGCGTATTGCCAGCAAGAAAAGAGGAGCCGGTCGGGGGTCGCGCGCAGCCGCTGGTGAATTTTGACTGGCAGAGTTTGCGGACCACATCAGTTGAGCGCGAATCGTCACACCGCAGGTGCCCCGAAGGGGTTTAATCCGCCGGCGGCGAGCACGTGCCCCCGGCCGGCGGTTTTGACGAGTTGGCCCGTGTTCGCCACCGTGCGCGCCCGTGAACGAGCTACGCCAGCTTCTCGAGCGCGGCGAGGGCGGCGTCGTAGTCGGGCTCACTGGCGACTTCCTTCACCACCTGGGCGTAGCGGACGACGCCCTGGGCATCGAGTACGAACACGGCGCGGGCCAGGATCTTCAGCTCGTCGATCAGCACGCCCCAGTGGGTGCCGAAGCTGCGGTCCATGTAGTCGCTGCCATTCCGCATCGACGTGATGTCTTCGGCGCCGCAGAAACGGTTCATGGCGAAGGGGAGGTCGAGGCTCACGGTGACGGCCGTGACCTTGGGTCCGAGGGCGGCCAGCCGCTTGTTGAACGTCTTCGTCTGCACCTGGCAGACGGGGGTGTCGAGCGAGGGCACCACGCTGATGAAGGCGGGCTTGCCGAGCAGGTCGGCCTTGCGGATGTGGTTCATCGATCCCGACTCGTAATCGCAGAGATCGAAGTCGGGAGCCGGGGCGCCCACCTTCACTTCCTCTCCCACGAGCGTCAGCGGATTGCCCTTGAACGTCACCGCGCCGTGCCGACCCATGCGTGAATCTCCTGAATGATGCCTGGTGAGTGGGAAAAGCCCGGGGGGCAGCCGGCGGCTGGGGCCGGTTCGCTCCCGTTCGCACGCAGTATCGCGGTCTCGGGCGGAACGGCAAGTCGCCGCTACAATCCCGGCCATGAGAGCCATCGGCCGGTTCGGGCAGTTGCTGGGCCTGGGGATTCCCGCCTTCGCGATCATCCTCGAACTCAACCATCGGATCACCCTCGGGCAGATGCTGATGCTGCTCGTGGCCGCGGTCTGCTGCTTTTGGATCGGCCGGATTCTGGAAGGGCTCGCTGGAGCCTGACCCCCGGCACACGAGTGCAATCCGTATGCTCCCGCCGCTCACGTTCAGCCCCGTCTATCGCCGCTACCTCTGGGGCGGCCGCCGGTTCGCTACGACACTCGGCCGCGAATTGCCCCCCGGAGACGACTTCGCCGAGTCGTGGGAACTCGTCGATCATGGCGACGATCAGAGCGTCGTCGCCGCCGGACCGCTGGCCGGCACGACGCTGGGCAGGCTCGTTCGCGAGCGGGCCGCCGACCTGCTCGGGCGGCACGGGCCACGGCCGACGTTTCCGCTGCTCTTCAAATTCCTCGACGCCCACCGTGACCTCTCCGTGCAGGTCCATCCCGATGACGCCCGGGCCGCGCGGCTCGCGCCTCCCGACCTCGGCAAGACGGAGGCCTGGTACGTGGTCGATGCCGCAGCCGGTAGCCGGATCTATGCGGGCCTGCGTGACGGCGTGGGCAGGCCGGAGCTGGAGGCCGCGATTCGCACGGGTCGCTGCGCGGAGGTGCTGCACTCGTTCACGCCGCGAGTCGGCGACTGCGTCTTCATTCCCGCGGGCACCGTGCATGCGATCGGCGCCGGACTGCTCGTGGCCGAGATTCAGCAGGCGAGCGACGTGACCTACCGGCTCTTTGACTGGAACCGCATGGGGCCCGACGGCCGGTCGCGGCCGCTGCACATCGAGGCCGGACTCGATGCCGTCACGCGGTTCGGGCCGGTTGCGCCGGTCACGCCCGCGGCCACGGGCGATCCTGCGGTGCGGCGGCTCGTGCGCTGCGGTTATTTTTCGTTCGACGAGGTGCTGCCTCAGGGCGAGTGGCAGGTGGGGGGCGACGACACATGCCACCTTCTGGCCGTGCTCGCGGGCGAGGTCACGCTCGATCCCGCCTGGGACCTGCCGCCGCTCCGCCGCGGGGCGTGCGTGCTGCTTCCGGCCTCGCTCCCGCCGCAGCAGCTGCAAGCGACAGCTGGCGAGGATGGGCCAGCCACGCTGCTGCACGTGACGCCGGGCGAGTGAGGGTCGCAGGTCGGTTGCTCCGCACCGGACTGCCCGTCACTCGTAGGTCCGTTGCTCCACAACGGACTTGCCCGTCACTCGTAGGTCCGTTGCTCCGCAACGGACTTGCCCGTCACGGAGTGACAGGCCTACGGGGGCGTGACGTGTCTACACGGGCCGCCAAATCGGCCTAGGGCGGCTGGGGCCGCAGGCCTACACTCCGCCGCCCCAAGCCCCCCCGGGATCGACGCATGAAGTCTGCCGCTTTCCTGTTCGTGGTCACGTGCGTCGTGCTCACGGCCTCGGGCTGCGCGTCACTGGGCAAGCCCCAGTGGCTGGAGCCGGGGCCCGCCCGTAATCAGCAGCGGAAGGCGGTGCGGTTCGATCCCTACATGCAGAACGACATCGGACCCTATGCGTTTCGGCAGTACGGCATCATGGACGGCAGCCGGCCCCGCGATTACGCCGAACCGGTGCCTGAAGTTCGGCGCTCCCGCTGGTGGACTCAGCCGTTGCAGTGACGCGTTGAGCCCCCCGGCCCACGGCGTGTCATCGGGGCGTGTATGATCGCGGTCTCACCTGAGTGAAACCCGCGAGAAGATCCGCATGCCCCCCCCAGAGAAGCCGTTTCGCAAACTCCGCGCACCCGACGACGGACTGGAACGCCTGCAGAAGGTGCTCGCTGCGGCGGGCCTCGGGAGCCGGCGGGCCTGTGAGGAGTTGATCACGACGGGCCGCGTCGAGGTCGATCGGCAGGTCGTCACGCAGCTCGGCAGCCGCGTCGATCCCGAAAAGCAGGAGATCCGCGTGGACGGCGAGCGGCTGCCGAAGGTTCGCCGCGTGGTCTACTTGCTCAACAAGCCCGTTGGGGTCGTGACCACCAACTACGATCCGACGGGCCGGCCCCGCGTCGTCGACTTGGTGCCGGGCGACCAGCGGCTGTTCGCGATCGGCCGGCTCGATCGCATGAGCGAGGGGCTGATCCTGCTCACCAACGACGGCCCGCTTGCCAATCTTCTCGCCCACCCTCGATACGGCGTCGAGAAGAAGTACCTCGTGCAGGTCGCGGGCGTGCCGAGCGAAGAATTGCTCGAGAAGCTGCGGCGGGGCATCCGCCTCGCCGAAGGCGAGGTACACGCCAAGCGGGTGACGATCAAGTCGCAGCACAAGTTGAGCGCCGTGCTCGAGATGGTGCTCGACGAGGGAAAGAACCGCGAGATTCGCCGGATGCTCGCCCGCCTCGGCCATAAGGTGCACCAACTGAAGCGGGTTGCCGTGGGCGGTCTGTCGCTCGGCAATCTGTTGCCCGGACAATGGCGGCCGCTGTCGTGGAGCGAGGCCGACGAACTGCGACGCGACGCGCTGGCTGCCGTCGGCCCCGATGCCGAGCGGATGCCCGCGGAGGATCGGGAGCGGCGGCCGCGGGGTCGGCCCGGGCCAGGCGGACGGCCGGCGGGGGGCGGACGCGGCGTGGGACGTGGCGCGGGACGTGGCGCGGCAGGCGGTGGCAAGCCTGGGCCGCGCGGGCCCGGGCGGCCGATGGCCGCAGGCCGACCCAGCGGAGCAGGCCGACCCGGTGGCCGACCGGCGAAGCCCGGCCAACCCATGCGACCCACGCGTCGGAAACGACCCGGCAAGGCCTCGACATGGCGGGCCCCGAAGGGGGGGCGGCCAGGGCAGGGGGGTGAGGCATGACTGCCGCCGCCGCAGCCCCCGTCTGCCACGCCGATCATGCCAGCCATCTGCGGGCCACGATCGTAGCCCATGCGCAGGTCGCGGAACGCACCTGGCGGATTCGACTCGACTGCCCGGAGATCGCCGAGCGGGCCGTGCCGGGCCAGTTTGCGATGCTGCGGATTCCCGACCGCGCCGACCCGCTCCTTGCCCGGCCGCTCGCCGTCTACGACACGGCTTCGGTTGATGGCCACCGCCGCCACGCCGATTTCATCTATCTCGTGCACGGCAAGTTCACGACGGCGTTGCCTGGCCTCCGCGTCGGTGATGAACTCACGGTGTGGGGCCCGCTTGGCAACGGCTTCGATCCCCCCGCGGTCGATCACCTCGTGCTCGTGGCGGGCGGCATCGGCCAGACGGCGCTCCTTTCCCTCGGCCGCGAGCGGCTCGGGCAGGCCGCGTATGGCGCGCCGGCCCGATCAGCGCCGCGGGCCCGCCGCGTGACATTCTGCTGGGGGGCCCGGCATGCGGGCATGTTTGGCGAGGTGCATGACTTTCGCGCGGCCGGCTTCGACGTGCACCTGGCTACGCTGGATGGCTCGGCCGGGATTCGCGGCACCGTGGTCGATCTGCTCGACACGGTCGTGTCGCGAGCGACCGTTGGCGACGAATCAGTGCACGTTGCCTGCTGCGGACCGGGGCCGATGATGGCGGCCGTGGCGAAATGGTCGGCTGCCCGCGAGGTTGGCTGCCACGTGTCGCTCGAGGAGCCGATGGCCTGCGGAGTGGGCATCTGCTTCACATGCGTGGCCCGCATCCGCCAGGCCGACGGCGGCTGGGACTACCGACGCACATGCATCGAAGGCCCGGTGTTCGACGCCCGCGACGTCGCCTGGGACGAGTGAAGCCGTAGGCCCGTCACTCCGTGACGGGCAATCTGGCGTGAGCCGTAGGCCCGTCACTCCGTGACGGGCAATCTTTTCTGCCCGTTGCGGAGCAACGGGCCTACAACCGACTTACGCCTTCGCGGCCTTCTTCTGACCCTTGGCCGGGGAGGCCTTCGCCGGGGCACCGGTGGAGGCGGCCTTCACGCGGGCCGAGAGCCGCGACTTGATGCGGGCGGCGCGGTTGCGGTGGATCGTCTTCTTCGCCGCGGCCTGGTCGGCCCGCTTCGCGACCGTCTTCAGATGCTCCTTGGCACTGCCGACATCGCCCGTCGAAATAGCCTCGAGCACCTTCCGCACCTCCGACTTGATGACCGACTTCACGGCCCGGTTACGGTCGCGGTTGCGGAGGTTCTGGCGATGGCGCTTCTTGGCGCTGGCGGAGTGGGGCATGCGGACAATTCCTTGGCGGTGGGCGAGGAGGACGGGACGGGGTTATTCGGATTTCGGCTTGTTATCGTGTCCGGACCCCAGCTTGTCCAGACGTTGGGCCACATCGCGGTAGCCGAAGTCGAGACCGGCCAGGGTGGCCAGATGCTTGCGGGCCGTGTCGGCGTCGCCGAGGCCGGCGGCCAGGACCCCCGCCCGGTAGAGGGCCCGCTTCCGCAGTTCCAGTTCGCGGTCGGTCAGCAGTTCCACGGCCGTCTGATAGTTCTGGGCGGCGAGCTGATACTGCTTGATCTTCTGGAAGCACTCCCCGAGTTCCAGCGACACCTGCCCCTTACGACGGGGGTCCTGCAGCACCTCCTGGAAGTGGCGGATCGCCTCGGCATGATTCCCGCCGGCTTTCAGCCGCATCGCCAGTTCGAACTTCCAGATCACGTTCTCGGGATAGCGGATGCACCGCGCCGAGTAGACGTCGATCTCCCGCTTGAGCTGGTCGGCCTTCAGCTTTTCGAGCGTATTCCGCGTCTGGGGCGAATCATCCGTCTCGACCCGCTTCTCGGCGATCATCACCTTGTGGCGGGCCCAGCGGAGCTGTCGGTCTTCCACGTGCTCCCGCACCTTGAGGTCGTTGCCGGAGGCGGCGAGCGCCCGGGCGAGCACCTGCTCCGCGTGGTCCACGCCGCCGTCCCGCTCGAGCAGGTCGGCCAGTTCGAGATAGGGCTCGATGCCGGCCGGGTTCTGCTGGATCTCCGCCTTGAGTTCGGCCACGCGATCGCCCCGCGACGCAGCAGAGTCGCCGCCGCCAGCTCCGGCCGGCCGCGTCGTGCCCGGCCGGCCCGACATGCCCTGGCCGGCCACGATCGTCTTCTCCACCTGCAGTCGCGCGATCTCCCGCTGGGACTCCTCCCCCATCCCCTTCATGTTGGAAATCCGCACCCAGCAGGCGATGGCTTGGTCGAAATGCCCCTGGTTGGCGGCGTAGCGGGCGCACTGTTTGTTCACCTCGATATCGGCCGGCGCCGCGTCGAGGGCGGCCTTGAGATAGACCCCCTGCGGCTCGAAAAACATGAGATTGCCGCAGGCCTCCGCCATGGACAGCAGGCAGGCATGATCGGCCGGATTGGCCTTGATGATCTCGACGCCCGCCTTGATGACGTCCCTCCACTGGGCGTTGGCCGCGTGCTTCTTGAGCAGCGTGCGGGACCCGGCCGCCCACAGCGACGAGAGTCCGCCCCCCTTGCGCGGGCCGTGCTTGCGGCGGAGCACGCCGAGCAGGGCTTGGAGATAGACCGCGTTGCCGGGGTCGCCGATCACGCAGATCGTGTACATCTCGATGGCATAGTCGAGGTTCGTCGGCGCGTTCTGCGTACCCCGATTGAAGCACTGCTGCAGCCGCGCCCGCTCCACCGGCGAGGGCTGGGAGGCGGAGGCGGAGGCGTGGGGATCGACCGGGGCGGGGGCCGCCCCTGTAGACTCGTTCGACATGGTTGTTGACGATACTGGTCGATCGGCTCCTGCGAGCGCCTGACGTGGAGACGCCCACGAGAGTGTAGTGGCCCCCGCGTGTGCCAGAAACACCGGCTCCTGAAACGTCGCCCCCCAGACCCTCGGCCCCGATTGACCGTGCTCATGCCCGCCCCTGCCCCCGCCAGCCGCCCCCAGCCGCCCCGTGGACGGGTCGTGTTCGTCGGGGCGGGGCCCGGGGCCCCTGATCTGCTCACGATCCGGGCTTTGGAGTGTCTGCGAGCGGCCGACGTGATCGTCCACGATCAGCTCGTGCCCCCGGCCATCCTCGACCTTGCGTCGCCGGCCGCCGAGGTGCTGCTCGTGCCCCGCGGCAGCGATGCCTGCGGCGATGCAGACCCGGGAGAAGTGGCGGGCCGGTTGCTCGCGCGACTGGCCCGCGAGGGACGCACCGTCGTGCGGCTCAAGGGGGGCGATCCGAGTGTGTTCGCGCGGCTGGTCGAGGAACTCGAGCCGCTCCGGGACGCCGGCATCGGCGTCGAGTTCGTGCCCGGGGTCACGGCGGCGCTGGCCGCGGCTGCAGCGGCAGGCGTGCCGCTCACGAGCCGGTCGGCGGCATCGAGCCTCACGATCGTGACCGGTCATGCCGCCGACGACAAGGCAGACGGCATCGACTTCTGCTCGCTCGCGGCGGTGCCAGGAACGCTCGTCGTCTACATGGGCATCGAGCAGATCGCCGGCTGG
>CAMDDA010000167.1 GCA_945890755.1 Candidatus Kuenenia stuttgartensis | reverse complement strand
ACAGTAGAAGGCCTGCACCGAGCCGATCGTGGGGAAGAGCTCCTTCATGCGGCCTTCGGCGGGATTGGCCTGGTCGAAGACCGAGTCGGGCGTGCCCCGCAGGGCTCCGGCGACCATGCGATGGCCTTCCAGGAAGAACGCGATGACCTCGTCCATGGCGGGATAGAGGTCGCCGTCAACGTCGTCCACGCACGCCGCCTCCTTCGAGAACCGCACCTCGAACTGATCGGGCACCGGTGGGGCGGGGTGGCCGATCTGCCGGAGAATCTTCGGTGCGTAGAGGCTGAGGTGGCCGTAGATGAAGGCGGGGTGATTCGACTCGACCGCGACGCCGCCAACGGTGGCGAACCTGGCGAACCGCTCGGTAGGCACGCCCTTCAGGAGCCGCTCGGCGTATCCGACGGAGAGTTGGAGCGAGTCGGCGATCACATTGCCAAGTGAGCGGTGCATGCGTGGGCCTTTCTAGGGCGGTTCAGGAGAGCGAGCCGGCTGAGAGTCGGTTGATGGCGTCGGGCAGAGCCTGGCACTCGGCCTCGAATACGCGGGCGGCCAGGGATTCGGGCGTGTCGCTCGGGGCGACCTCGACGGCCTTTTGCAGCAGGATGCGGCCGTGGTCGTATTCACCATCGACAAGGTGCACGGTGCAGCCCGACACGGTGCAGCCGCGGGCCAGCACGGCCCGGTGGACGTGCATCCCGTGGTAGCCCTTGCCGCCGAAGGCTGGCAGGAGCGAGGGGTGGATGTTGATCACCCGGTCTACGAAGTCGTCGGGGATCTCCACGAGATGCAAAAACCCCGCCATGACGACGAGCTCGGCCCGGTCCGCACGGCAGCAGTCGAAAACGTCGCGGCTCCAGTCCGCGAGCGGTCGGCCCTGCGGCGGCAGCACGTGGACCCGGATGCCGGCCGCACGGGCGATCTCGACGCCGCGGATATCCGACCGGCTCGACACCACCGTCTCCACCGTGGCCGCGAGCGTGCCGGCGGCGATCCGGTCGAGCAGGTTGGCGAGCGTACGGCCGCCGCCGGAAATCAGCACCGCCAAACGCAGCCTGCGTGAAGCAGTCATGCCGTGACCTGCCGGATCGTGATCGCGAGGGGGTGGCCGTCGATGTCGATCGGCTCGGATGCTGCGGCCGAGAGCGGTCGGCAGGCGGCCTGCGTGGCGAGCGTTTCTGCCGCCACGTAGTCGAGATGGGTTTCGAGGGCGGACTGTAGCTCGGCCGAGTCGGTCGCGAACTCGAGCTCGATCCGGGCCGTGAAGTCGAGGTCGAGTGTCTTTCGCTCCGACTGCACGGCATGCACGACCTCGCGGACGAGCCCCTCGGCCACGAGCTCAGGCGTAAGCTGGCTGGCGACGACGACCACAGCCTGCGGGCTCTCGGCCGCCGCCCAGCCCTCCTTCGCGGTCGTCCGCACGAGCACGTCGTCCCTTTCGATCACCGCCTCGCCGCCGCCGGGCAGCGAGAGCGTGGCCCGGCCGTCGCGGGTGAGGGCGGCGAGGAGCGTTGGGGCGTCGGCCTTCGCGATCGCGTCGCGGGCCTTGGGCAGGTTTTTGCCCAGCTTCGGCCCGAGCTTCTTGAGGTCGGGCAGGAGCGACCGCGTGATGTAGCGGTCGGGCTCGCGGCAGATCTCGAACTGCTTCACGTTCAGCTCGTCGCACACGAGATCGGCATGCGAGGCGAGCCAGGCGGCGTCTTCGGGCGATGCGTCGGCGAGGATCACCTCCACCTTCGAGAGCGGCTGGCGGACTTTGAGCTTCTCCGCCGCCCGGGCCGCCCGGCCTAGCGACGAAACGTCGCGGACGATCGCCATCCGCCGCACGAGGTCGGCATCGACGAGCGACGTGGAGCCTGCGGGATAGTCGGTGAGGTGGACGCTTTCGGGCACCTTCGCCCCGAACGCCGCCACGGCGAGGTTCCGCCAGATCGCCTCGGTGACGAACGGCACGAACGGCGCCGCCAGCTTGGTGATCGTGAGCAGCGTCTCGTAGAGCGTGAAGTAGGCGTCGAGCTTTTCGCGGTTGCCGTCGGGGCCGCTGTCGGCCTTGCCAGCTGCCCAGAAGCGATCGCGGCTGCGGCGGACGAACCAGTTGCTCACCGCCTCGACGAGGGCCGAGAGCCGCCCAGCGGCGCCGAAGTGGTCGTAGCGGTCGAGCCGCTCCACCATCTCCGCCGCCGCGGCGTTGAGTTCGGAGAGCATCCACCGGTCAAGCTCGCTCCGCTCGGCCACCGGCCGCCAGCCGCCAGCCTTCGCGAGATCGCCATGCTCGATGCTGCCCGGCGTGTCGAGGAGCGCGGCGGGATCGAAGCCATCGATCCGCGCGTAGATCACGAAGAACGAATAGACGTTCCACAGCCGCAGCAGAAACTCCGGCACGCTCTCGCGGATCGACCGCTCGCTGTAGCGGATGCTCGTCCAGGGGGCCTGGCCGGCCAGAAAGAACCACCGCAGGGCGTCGGCACCGTAGGTGTCGAAGATGACCGCCGGCTCCTTGTAGTTGCGGCGGCTCTTGCTCATCTTCTGCCCGTCCTCGCCGAGCATGTGGCCGAGGACGATGCAGGTTTTGAACGGGTGGGGATAGGGCCGCTTTTCGTCACCGAACAGGAGCGTGCTGATCGCGAGTTGGCTGTAGAACCAGCCGCGGGTCTGGTCGATCGCCTCGGAGATGAAGTCGGCCGGGAACTGCCGGGCGAACTCCTCCTGGCCACGGTGCGGCCAGCCCCACTGGGCGAACGGCATCGCGCCTGAGTCGAACCAGCAGTCGATCACCTCGGTCACCCGCCGCATCCGGGCTTCGGGGGCGAACGGGGAGTCGTAGGTGACGGCGTCGATGTAGGGCTTGTGGACCTTCAGGTCGTCGGAGAGTTGCGGATTGGCGGCCTTCGCCTTCTCGAACACGTCGGTGCCCGCCACGCCCGGCTTGGCGAGGAGCGCCGCGTAGGACGGCACAGCCTCGGCCTTCCCCGTGGCTTCACACTTCCAGATCGGCAGCGGCGTGCCCCAGTACCGCTCGCGGGAGAGGGCCCAGTCGACGTTGGTCTCGAGGAAGTTGCCGAACCGGCCGTCCTTGATGTGCTCGGGAAGCCAGTTGATCCGGGCGTTGTTGGCCAGCATCTGTTCGCGGAACTGGCTCGTGCGGATGAACCAGCTCTGCCTGGGATACTGGATGAGTGGATCGGCGTCGGCCCGCCAGCAGAACGGATAGTCGTGGACGTACTGCTCCTGGTGGACGAGCAGGCCGCGGGCCTTGATGTCGCGGGTGATGTCGCGGTCGCAGTCCTTCACGAACCGGCCGCTCCCCATCGGGAACGTGTCGGTGAAGGTGCCATCGGGAGCGACGCAGTTGATGAGCTGCGGGCCTGAGCCGACCGCGAACCGGGCCTGCTCCGCCACGAGCACGCCGTAGTCCACCTCGCCGAAGGCCGGCGCGATGTGCACGACGCCGGTGCCCGAGTCGGTCGTCACGAAGTCGGCGGCGACGACCCGCCAGGCGACGGCCGTGGAGCCGCCGGCGGTAAGCGGGGCCATGGCAGGGAGCCCGGCCGGGCGGAACGTGTCGAACGGCGGCTGGTAGCTGCGGCCGACGAGGGTTGAGCCTGGAAGGCGTTCGATGATCTCGAACTGGCGTTTTGTTTTCTCGATCAGCGCCGCGGCGAGGGGCTCGGCGACGATCAGCTCCTGCGGGTCGGCGACGCCAGTTTCGCGCAGGACGACGTACTCGAGGTCGGACCTCACCGCGGCGAACTGGTTCGACGGCAGCGTCCAGGGCGTCGTGGTCCAGGCTACGAGGCTGCGGCTCGTGGGCCGGCCGGCTTCGTCGAGCAGCGGGAATGCGACATACACGCTCGGGTCGGCCACCTCCTTGTAGCCCTGGCCGACTTCTCCGCTGGAGAGCGCGGTGCCCCCTTGGGCCCACCACCAGACGATCTTATGCCCCTCGTAGAGCAGTCCCTTGTTGAACAGTTCGGCGAGCGCCCACCACACGCTTTCCACGTAACTTTGGTGGTAGGTGACGTAGGCCGCGGAGAGATCGATCCAGAAACCGATCCGCTCGGTGAGCGTCTCCCACTCCTTCATGTACCGCCAGACGCTCTCCTGGCACTTGTGGATGAAGGGCTCGACGCCGTAGGCCTCGATCTCGGCCTTGGAGTGGATGCCGAGCTCCTTGCAGACCTCCACCTCCACCGGCAGACCGTGTGTATCCCAGCCGGCCTTCCGCTCGCAGAAGTCGCCTCGCATCGTGCGGTAGCGGGGATAGAGATCCTTGATCGTCCGCGTGAGACAGTGGCCCGGATGCGGCATGCCGTTGGCTGTGGGCGGCCCTTCGTAAAACACAAACCGCCCCCCGCTCCGCCGCCGGTCGAGCGACTTCTCGTAGATCTCCCCCTCGCGCCAGAAGGCGGCGATCGAGGCTTCGAGGGCGGGAAAGTCGGGCTTGCCGCGGACGGGGTCGAACATCGGAATCGGTCTGGGGGGATCAGATTGGGGCTGACGGGACGGGCGAAACGGTAAGCGTACCCCGGCTGACCGCAGCGCCACAGGGGCCACGGCCCCGCCCGATCCTCGTGCGGCTTGAGGCTCGTGCGCGCCGGCGGCTATCCTTGTCGCGCGGCTCGACCCCCATCCCTCGCAGGCCATCGCGTGAGTCTCTGGTCCGACCTGAAAATTCTCTCGCAGATGGCATTCAAGCCGGTGCGCGGGGGGACCCACGCCGAACGGCTCGAGAGTTTTTACGGCGGACAGGCCCGTGACTACGACGACTTCCGCCGCCGGCTCCTGAAAGGCCGCGAGCACCTCTGGGACGCCTTGCCGCGGCCCGACGGTGGAGTCTGGGTGGATATGGGCGGCGGCACCGGTGCCAACCTCGAGAACTTCGGACCCGGGATTGCCAGCCTTGGCAAGGTCTACGTCGTCGATCTCTCCCGGTCGCTGCTCGCCGTCGCGGGAGACCGCTGCCGGCAGCGGGGCTGGACCAACGTCGAGTGTGTCGAGGCCGATGCCACGACGTTTCGGCCGGCCGAGGGCTCGGCCGACGTGGTGACCTTCTCGTATTCGCTTACCATGATCCCTCCCTGGCACGCCGCCATCGACAACGCCCTGGCGATGCTCAAGCCGGGCGGTCTGATCGGCGTGGTGGACTTCTACGTGGCCCAGAAGCACCCGGCCGAGACACTTCGGCGACACGGCTGGCTCTGCCGGTCGCTGTGGCCGGTGTGGTTCGCGACCGACAACGTATTTCCGTCGCCCGACCACCTGCCGTACCTGCGCCGCAAGTTCGAGACGGTGCGGCTCGAGGAGGAGATGGCGAAGCTGCCCTACGTGCCGCTCCTGCGGGCGCCGTATTACACGTTCATCGGGCGAAAAGCCTGAGACGCCTCGACGCATGTGGCTGGCGAAAGTGCGCCGGCTCGGGGGCGGTACAAGTTTCGTCGCGGGACCTCGAAGACTCGGTCCAAATGCTCCTCAAGCTTGCACCGACCCCCTCGCCTACCTCTGCTGACGCGCTTACGTCGTGCCGACGGCGCGGACGGTGGAGGTGATGATGGCGCGGAGCTTGGGTTCGGCGGAGCGGGCGACGGCGAGGATGGCTTCGACGGTGGCCACCTCGAGAGCGTCGGGGAGGCACATGTCGGTGACCACGGAGATGCCGAGCACCTTCATGCCGGCGTGCACGGCCACGATCACCTCGGGCACGGTGGACATACCCACCACGTCGGCGCCGATCGTCCGCAGGAACCGATACTCGGCACGCGTTTCCAGGTTTGGGCCGGTGACAGCCACGTAGACGCCGCGGTGGGCGGTGAAGTCTTCGCGGCGGGCCACCGTCAGGGCGGCGTCGATGAGGTGGGGCGTGTAGGGGGCCGACATGTCGGGAAATCGTGGACCCAGCCGGTCGTCGTTGATCCCGATCAGCGGGTTGTCGTTCATCAGGTTGATGTGGTCGTCGATCACCATCAGGTCGCCCGTGCGAAACTGTGGATTGAGGCCGCCGCAGGCGTTGGTGACGATCAGGAGATCGGCCCCCAGCCGCTTCATGACGCGGACCGGGAACGTGATCTGGGCGAGCGGGTAGCCCTCGTAGGCGTGCATCCGCCCTTCCATCACCACCACCGGCACGCCCTCCAAGAGGCCGCAGACGAGCTGGCCGGCGTGGCCGTGGGCGGTCGAGCGGGCGAAGTGCGGGATTGCGTCGTAAGGGATCGTCACCGTGTCGGTGAGGGCCGCCGCCGCAGCGCCGAGGCCGCTGCCCAGGATGATCGCCGCCGTGGGCTTGTGCGCCCACCGGCCGGAGATAAAGGAGCAGGCTTCCGTGATCTTGTCGAATTGGTCGAGCATGCGTGCTCTCGAAAGGGGAGATGCTGGCCCGGCATCATACCCGAGAGCGGCGGCCGCGCGCCGACTCAGTCTGTGTCGAGCAGCGCACGGAAATCCGGATGTTCACGGAGCGACTCGAGATCCGGATCGGTCTCCATGTGGGAGAGATCGTCGTAGCCCAGGAGGATCGCCCGTGAGAGCGAGTCGATCGCCTCGTCGGGCCGGCTGGCGCGGGCCAGCGAGCAGGCGAGGTTGTAGCGGGCGAGAAAGTCGTCAGGCATCAGCTCGACGAGCCGGCGGTCGAGTTCCACGGCCCGCTTCACGAGGCCCTTTCGCGAGACGAGCTCCGCGAGAATCCGCAGCACATCGACGGAGTCGGCCTTGCGGATGAGCAGCCGCTCGTAGAAGTCGATGTCGAACTCGAGTTGACCGAGGTTGCCGAACCAGTCGGTCGGCGGCTGGTCGGTCGCCTTCTTCCGGCTGCGACCACCCGACTTTCCCCGCGGGCCGGTAGGACCGGGGTCGTCTGGTGCAGATTGCGGAGTGTCTCGACCGGCCATGCAACGGTTCCCGAAACCAACGGAACTATTTCTTGCCCTTGCCCGGCGGAGGCGTTTCGTCACCCTCGTCCGGATGATCCCAGTCGGGGTCGTTTTCCTCCTCCTCGAAGTCATCGTCGAATTCGTCGTCGAAGTCGTCGAAGCTTGATTCTTCGTCAGCCAAGGGCTGCGAAACTGCCAGATCCTCCTCGTCGCCGAGGTCCTCTTCTTCGTCAGGGTCGGCACCGCACGTGATCGTGGGGAGGGCGGGTACGGCCGCGACGAAGCCGGGTGCCGACCAGATGCTCGGGCAGGCGGTCAGCGGCTCGGCAGCGGGGCCAAGCGGAATGCACAGCGGAGGGGCGAAAACGACACTGATCAACGCACGAAACCTTTCGGAATGGGGTGGGCAGGCATGCAGAGCAAACCCTTTTGCACCGACGGCGTCAAGGCTGGGGCAGCCGGGGCGCCTGGCACCGGAAAATATACGCGGGATTGTAGGCCCGTCACTCCGTGACAGGCTAAATGCACTGCCCGTTGCG
>CAMDDA010000166.1 GCA_945890755.1 Candidatus Kuenenia stuttgartensis | reverse complement strand
AGCCCATTGCCTCACACCGTAGGCCCGTTGCTCCGCAACGGGCAAAGCCCGTCACCGTAGGCCCGTTGCTCCGCAACGGGCAAAGCCCGCCACGGAGTGACGGGCCTACATGAGAAACATCGTTTTATGAACTGGCACAACCGACGGGTGATCGTGGCGGGAGGCACGGCCGGCTTCGGACTCGTGCTCGCGCGGCATCTCGCGGCCGCCGGCGCGCGGGTGCTCGTCGTCGGCCGCTCGGGCGAGGGCGTGCGGCAGGCCCTCGCATACGGCGAGCGGCATGGCGCGAGCTTCCGCGGCCTGACCGCGGGCCTCGACCAGCCCGGCGAAGGGAGCCGCGTGGTCGGCGAATGCCTGCGGCTGCTCGGCGGCGTCGACGATGTGTTTTGCTGCGTCGGCCGCTCCGGCCGGGCGACGATGCTCGGCACCAGCCGCGCCGAATTGCAGCAGTATCTCGACGCCAATCTCTTCTCGGCCGTCGAACTCGTGCAGGCCGCGGCCGACGACGTCGCGGCGGCCCGCGGCCATGTCGTATTCATCGGCAGCCTCGCCGGCAAGTTCGTGCTGCCGTTCATGGGGCCTTACTCGGTGGCAAAGTCGGCGCTCGCCGCGTTCGCCGACGCGGTGCGGGTGGAGCTGGCTCCGCGCGGCGGCCACGTGCTCCTCGTCTGCCCCGGCCCGATCCGCCGTGATCCCGATGATCCAGCCGCCGATCGCGCGGCCAATCGCTACGCCGACGAAGCGGCCCGGGCCGGCCTGCCGCCAGAGGCCACCGCGCCCGGCGGCACGACGACTCTCCGGCAGCTGGATGCCGATCGACTCGCCGCCCGCGTGCTCGCCGCCTGCGCCGCCCGCCGCAGCGAACTCGTGGTGCCCGGCTCGGCCCGGCTGCTGGCGGGCCTCATCGAGTGGTTTCCCGACGCGGGCCGCCGGCTCCTCGCCCGCGTCACGACGCGGCGGTAATCACGGACTGTAGGCCCGGTGCTCCGCAACGGGCTCAGCCCGTCACGGAGTGACGGGCCTACGGTCGGACCACGGCCTCGATGCCCTTGCGGATCGCGGCGAGCCGCGCCGGGTCGGTCACCTTGCGGCCGGCGCGGTCGGTGACGTGAAACGCATCGACCACCTGGTCGAGATAGGTGCCGATGCGGGCCGCCTTCACTGACAGCTCGGCCTCGAAGATCGCCTTGGCCACGGCATAGAGCAGCCCGGGCGCGTCGGTCGCAAAGACCTCCAGGATCGTGGCCTGCTTCGAGCTTTCGTTGTCCACGAGCACCCGCGGCGGCTGCGCGGCAGCCGGCTTCGTCTGCGGGGCGAACGGATTCCAGCGGCGGGTGAACTCGGGGGCGTGATCGGCCTTGAGTGCCGCGCGGATCGCAGCGGCGATCTCCGTGAGCCGCTCGGCGGGGGGCTCGCCGGCGAAGTCGGGGTCGTGCACCACGAAGTGGTCGATCACGAGGCCGTCGTCGAGCGTGTTGATGTCGGCGGCGAGAATCTCGAGCCGCTGGCTCGTGAGGGCGCCGGTCACGCGATGAAACACGCCCGGCGCCACGCCCTCGCGGGTGCCGACGGTCACACGGACGGTGGACGTGTCGGGCTGCCAGCGGGCAAACGCAAACACGCCGTCGGCCTGGAGGCGGGCGAGCCGGCCGAGCTCTTCGACGATCCGCTCCACGGGACTGTCGCGGAGATACGACGCGGGCAGGCGGCGGGAGAGGGCCAGCACCGGGTCTTCGGGTGGTCGCTCGGCCAACGCTGCGGCCAGCGCCTTCCGCGTGCGGTCGGCGGCCACCGACGGACTGTCGCCGTCGAGGTAGCCGAGCGTGCGGTAGTAGAGTTCGCCGAGGATGTCGGCCTTCCACTTCGTCCACGTGCCCGGCCCGACGGCCGAGACGTCGGCCGCGGTGAGCAGCGCCAGCAGCCGCAGCACCTCCGGCGAGCCCACGTCGCGGGCGAAAGCGACCACGATCGAGTCGTCGCCAGTGTTGCGGCGGAAGGCGAGATGGGCCATCGAGAGGTGCTTGAGCACGAGGTATTCGATGATCTCGGCCTCGTCGGCCGGCAGTTCGAACCGGGCCGAGATGTCGCGGGCGAACCGCGCTCCCAGCTCGCTGTGATCCTCGGCGAAGCCCTTGCCGAGATCGTGGATGAGGAGCGCGAGCAAGAGCGGTCGGCGGCGGGGCAATTCAGCCCAGGCCTGGCCGAGCCAGCCGTCGTCGCGGGCAAACTCCGTGGCCCGCTGCACGGAGAGGATGCAGTGCTCGTCAACGGTGTATTTGTGATAGTTGTTGAACTGCAGCAGGTGCCGGGCGTGGGCAAACTGCGGGATGAGGATCTCGAGGGCCCCCGCCTCGTGCAGCCGCCGCAGCGCGTCGGCCAGCCCGTCGGCCTGCGTGAAGAGCCGCAGGAACACCTCCCTGGCGGCGGCATCGGCCTCCCGCGGCAGGCTCGGCACACTCACCCGCACCCCCTCCCACGTGGCGGGATCGATCGGCATCCGATAGAGCATCGCGAGTTCGACGAGCCGCACGATCGCCGCCAGGTTGCCGGCCACGCGGTCGCTGCAGCCCGGGGCCGCCGCCACCGTCCGCGGCCCGACGACATAGATGCCGTCCGCGCGGTGGCCGAGCACGCCTGCCGTCATCCGGCCGACGAGCCCCCGCCGCATGCCGTTCTGTTCGAGGCCTTCGAGGATCTGGGCCACCCGCCGCGTGTGGCCGAAGTAATCCCGCATGAACCGTTCGACGCCCAGCAGGCCCGCGGTGCTCTCGATGCCACGGGCCTGGGCGATCCGCAGCTGCTGGTCGCGGGTGAGGTCGTCGGCTGCCTTGCCCGCGGCGAGGTGCAGGTCGTTCCGCACCCGCATCAGGAAGTCGGCCGCCGTCTTCAGTGCCTCGACGTCGCGCCGCGGCATGCCTCCGGTGAGCTGCAGGTCGTCGAGCGACTCGGCCTCGTGAAGCACGAGCGCGAGCCAGCGCACGAGCTGAATATCGCGGAGCCCGCCGGCCGACCGCTTCACGTTCGGCTCGAGCAGGGCGACCGTCTGGCCAAACTTGTCGGCCTCCTCACGTCGGGCGGCGACCAGCCGGGCAGCCTGGGCCCGCGGCGACCGCCTGAGGAGCGACCGGATCCGCGCAGCGAGCGCCGTGGCCAGCTCCAGCCGGCCGGCGAGCGTCCGCAGGTCGAAGAGCGACGTCATGATCGTGGCGTCGCCCCCGGCGAGCCGGCAGGCCTCCCCCACGCTCCGCACGCTGTGCCCCACCTGGAGTCCGGCGTCGAAGAGATCCTGCATCAACTGGCGGGCCACCTCGGTCACGGCGGCGCGGTCGGCGCCGTCGTGGAGCAGCATCAGGTCGACGTCGGAAAAGGGGGCCATCTCGCGACGGCCGAACCCACCGATCGCGACGAGCGCCACGTCGCGGCGGACGGTCTCGGCCTGCGCGGGGGAGAGGCCCGCCAGCACGCCCTCCCAGACGTCGAGCACGATCCGGTCGAAGAGGTCGGTGGCGAGGCCGCAGGTCGATACACCAGGAGCGCCAGCCGCATGCTGGGCGGCGATCCGCGTCCGCAGGGCCGTGAGCGCGGCCGCGGCATGGCTCACGGCCGGACGAAAGAGCGGCGCCGCGGTGGCAGTCATGACGGACTCCCGCTCAGCTGGGAATCCACGGGTCGTCGGCCACACCCGCCTGGCGATTGGCGGCGCGGCCCATCACGAAGAGCATGTCGCCGAGCCGGTTCAAGTATTCGATCGCATTGGCCGGGATCGTCGCGCCGGGCTCGGCGGCGAGCGTGACCACCCGCCGCTCGGCCCGTCGGCAGACGGTGCGGGCCACGTGGATCTCCGCGGCCACCGGCGTGCCGGTGGGGAGGATGAAGCAGGCGAGCGGCTCGAGCGTCTCCTCGAGCGCGTCGATCTCCCGCTCGAGCGCGGCCACGTGGGCGGTCGTGATCCGCTCGTCGGCGGCCGTGGGGGTCGCGAGCTGTGCACCCAGGTCGAAGAGTTCGCACTGTACGCGCCGCAGGAGGGTGTCGAAGACCGCCGCGGCGTCGTGCGTGCGGATCATGCCGAGATGGCTGTTGAGCTCGTCCACGGTGCCGAAGGCCTCGATCCGGGCATGGTCCTTCCGCACCCGCGGTCCGCCGAACAGGCCGGTTTCGCCGGCGTCGCCGGTCTTCGTGTAGATCTTCATCGTGGGTGCCTCCTGGGGATTTCAGCTTATACTCAGCCACCGTATGAAATACTGCAACATCGCACTGATGGTGGCCTTGGGTTGTTGCCGCGGGCTGGCCGCCGCGGAGCTCTCGGAGTTGGAGCGCGGTTTCCTGGGGCCGCCCGTGCAGGTGACCGAGGGAATGCAGAAGGCGGGGGAGGGCTATTTCAGCGGCGACTCGCGGCGAATCGCCTACCAGGCCGTCCCCGTCGGCTATCCATTCTATCAGATCTATGCGCAGCCCTTCGATGCGGCCGCGCCGCGGGTCGCCGAGCCAACGCGGGTGAGCCCCGGACGGGGCCGCACCACCTGCGCCTGGTTTTCGCCCGACGGCACGAAGCTCCTCTTCGCGTCGAGTCATCTCGATCCAGACCTCGACGCCACCGAGGCCGCCGCCCGGAAGCAGGCCGACGAGGACGCGAAGGCCGGCCGGCGCCGGCGGTATCAGTGGGACTTCGACCCGCACATGGATCTGTTCGTGGCCGACCTCGCCGGTGATGGCGCGCTCACCCGACTCACGACCGCTCCGGGCTACGACGCCGAGTGCTCGTTCTCGCCTGACGGCTCGCAGATCCTGTTCGTGAGCGATCGCGATGGCGACCCTGACATCTACGTCATGAACGCCGACGGCTCGAACGTGCGGCAGCTCACGAACGCCCTGGGCTACGACGGCGGTCCATTCTTCTCGCCGGACGGAAAGTGGATCGCCTATCGCACCGACCGGGTCGAGAAGGACCTGCTACAGATTCACGTGATGCGGGCCGACGGCACCGCCGACGTTCCGCTCACCAGCGGCAACGGCGTTCGCTGGGCACCCTACTGGCATCCGACGAAGCCCTGGCTCGTCTGGACCGGCGCCGACCATTCCGATCCCACAAGGCGGCCCAACTACGACCTTCAGGTCGCACGGTGGCAGGCTGCCGATGGCGCATTCACGATCGGCCCGCCCGTGCGGCTCACCGACCACGAAGGGGCCGACGTGCTGCCCGCATTCTCGCCCGATGGCACGCTGCTCATGTGGACGGCGAGCCGTGGCGACGGCGGTGGCCGCGGGCCGACGAGTCAACTCTGGGTGAGCCGGCTCGATCTCGCTGCTGTCGAGAAGGCGCTCGATGCCGCTGCCGCGAGTGCCCCGGCCGGAGCCTCACGATGAGCACGGCCGCGTCATCCCGCGGGATTTCGCTGATCGGCGGCGGTCAGATGGCCCTTGCCCTCGCCGAAGGGTTCGTCAAGGCGGGCCTGCTCACGCCAGGCGAGATCACCGTCTTCGATCCGCACGAACCGGCCCGTGAACGGCTGGCGGGCCGCGTGCCCGGCGTGCGTTTCGCTGCGACGGGGCCCGAGGCGGCGCGGGCCGCGCGGCTCGTCATGCTCGCGATCAAGCCGCAGCAGGCGGCCGCGGCCTGCGGCGAGATCGGACCGGCGATCGCGGCCGATGCGGTGATCGTGTCGATCGTCGCGGGGCTCTCCACGGCGGTGCTCACCCGGCTCACAGGCTCCGAGCGGATCGTGCGCGTGATGCCCAACACACCGAGCCTCGTGGGCAGGGGCGTCTCCGTCGTCTGCCGCACGCCCGCCGTGCCGGCCGCCGACGCGGCCCGCGTGCTCGAACTGCTGGCGGCCGTGGGCCATGTGCACGAGGTGGATGAGTCGCTGATGGACGCGGTGACCGGCCTCTCGGGCTCGGGCCCTGGATTCATCGCCCGGTTCGTCGAGGCCTTGGCGGCGGGGGGCGTGCAGGCGGGCCTGCCTGAGCGACTCGCGCTCGCGCTTGCCGTCGAGACGCTGGCCGGTACGGGTGCGCTCCTGGAGGCGACAGGTGAGCATCCGGCCGAAATCCGCGCCCGCGTCACGAGCCCTGGCGGCACGACGCTCGCCGGCCTGGGCGTTTTGGAGGAACGTGGTGCGACGGCCGCGATTCAGGCCGCCGTCGTCGCCGCCGCGAATCGTGCCCGCGAGTTGGGCCGACAGTAGTTCGTAAGCCCGTTTCCCACCGTAGGCCCGTCACTCCGTGACGGGCAGCCCGTTGCCCACCGTAGGCCCGTCACTCCGTGACGGGCAGCCCGTTGCGGAGCAACAGGCCTACGAAGAGCAGCAACGTGCCTGCCCCGCTCACCGCTTCTTGCGGGCCGACGTCTTCTTCTTGTCTTTCTTCACGGCCTTGAGGGAGACAGGCTTGGCCGACGTCTTCGCCTTCACGGCCTTTCCGGCGGCCTGCCGCGACTTCTTCGCGCCGCCGAAGATGTTTTCCCAACCAGCGGCGTAGCCGCTCGAACTTCCGACACGGATTACCGACATGGCATGTCCTCTACGAGATGGGATCGTGGGCACCAAACGTGTTCCTACCGATCGCCGCGTGACGGTGTCAAGCGACTTCGATCTCGAGGCGCACGCGTCCACGCGCCGGCGGCAGCGTTGCACGTCTCACGCCGCCGCCATCCGCTTCGAGCGGAACCACTTCGAGCGAAACCACGAGTTCGTTGCGGGCGCCGAGCCGATCGGTCACATCGATCCGCCACGCCCCTGTCGCCTCGGGCGGCGCGGGCAACGCGGCTCCGTTCAGCGTGGCGTCGGCAGGGGGCGGCAGGTCCATGACGAGCCACACCCGATCACCAGGCCCGAGGCCCGACGGCCGACCGAACCGCCGCACCCACGCGTGGGAGCGAGCGGGGCCTCGTGAACCGGCCACGGGCGGCTCCCAGGCGTTCGTCAGGTCGATCGTGTGCATGCCGTGCCTCCCGGCGGCCGGGTCGAGTCCGGATCGACCGCCGCTTTGCAGAGTCGCCTGCCTTGGCCGCTATACTACTTGGCTCACGGACGTCAGCGTGCGGGCCGTGCGAACCCAAATCTACCCCGCCGGCCACTCCGGCCAACCCTCAGGAGCGACTGCAGCAGATGGGAAGCGCCCTCGAATTCACCGATTCCAATTTCCAGAGCGACGTGCTCGAGTCCTCCGTGCCCGTGCTCGTCGATTTCTGGGCGCCCTGGTGCGGTCCCTGCCGGATGATCGGACCGACGATCGAGGAACTCGCCGTGGAGAACGCCGGCTCGTTCAAGGTGGGCAAGGTCAACGTCGACGACAACAACCGTCTGGCGATGAACTACAACGTGGCCAGCATCCCCACGATCATGATCTTCAGCAAGGGACAACTGGTGCAGCAGTTCATGGGCGTGCAGCCCAAGGCCAAGCTGCAGCAGGCCCTCGACGAGGCGAAGTCGGCGTAGGCAGTAGGCCCGTTGC
>CAMDDA010000165.1 GCA_945890755.1 Candidatus Kuenenia stuttgartensis | reverse complement strand
CCGCCTGCACGAATAACGTGCGGACTCTCGCCCAGGGCTGGCTCCAGCACGAGTGGCACACCGGGCACATGCCCTCGGGCGGCTGGGGCGCGAATTGGGCCGGCAGCGGAGATCGATCCACCGACTCGGCCCAGCCCGGCGGCTGGGCGTTCAGCATCCTGCCTTACGTCGGAGCCGTCGAACTTCGCGATGCCCTGGCGGAGGCGACGCCGGCGACAGCCGAGGCGATCTATCAGGGAGTCGCCGAGACGGCGGTCTCCGACTTCTGCTGCCCATCCCGCAGCACTCCGGCGGCCGTGCCGCTGGATCCCGAAGTCGTCTATCTGACCGATGTCGGCACGACCATCAGCATCCCCGAGAGTGTGCCGCTCGATTACGCCGCAAACGGTGGCTCCACGGGTGCCTGCCCGCCCCTGGAGGTGCTGCAGGAGGCGGCGAAAGTGGTCGATAAAAACACAATCATCACGTTCTGCCATGTGCCGCCGGGCAATCCGCGGAACGGACAGACGCTCCAACTCGCGCTCCAGGCGACCTTGAAAGGCCATCTCGGGCATAGCGACACCGGCGACCACGTCGGAGCCTGCCTCTCCTGCGAGGACGACATGGACGGCATCGCCCGCCAGCCCACGTCGGTTGCGCAAGGGGACCGCCGCCGCCGGATGCCGACGCTCACGAGGGTGCTGCTGCCCGACAATGGAGTGCCCGACCTGCAGGACGGGGTGGTGTCGCGAATGAGTCGCACCTGCTCCGACGACTTGTTCGATGGGGCGGCCAATACCTACCTGATCGGGGAGAAATACGCCGATCCGCTACGCGTGAAGAGCGGCCGGGATCCGAGCAACGACGCCCCTTGGTTCGTCGGCTACTCCAGTTGCAATGTGCGGTGGGCGCGGGCCGCTCCCGCGCCGGACACCCGTGGTGAGTATCGGCCGACCGGGTTCGGAAGCTCGCACCAGGCGGGCTGGACGACCGCGTTCGCCGACGGCCGCGTGGTGGTGCAAAGGTTCGACATCGACCCGGAAGTGCATCGCGCGCTCGCCAGTTGCTCCGACTCGAAAGGCCGCTCGTCGAATAAGTGACCGCCTGTTCGTGACGGGTGCCTCACCCGCCGGACAGCAGCCTGCGGAGACCGGCCTCGTCGAGCACAGGCACGCCGAGCTTTCGGGCCTTGTCGAGCTTGCTGCCGGCCTCGAGGCCCGCGACGAGGTAGTCGGTCTTCTTCGACACGCTCGACGAGGCGCGGCCGCCCGCCTTGCGGATCGCCCCCTCCGCCTCCTGCCGCGAGAAGCCCTCGAGCGTGCCCGTCACCACGAGCGTCTTGCCCGTCAGTGGCCCGGCCTCGATCCGTTCCGACTCCGGCACGTCGAGCTTCACGCCCGCGGCCCGGAGTTCGCCGATCATCCGCCGGCCGTAGTCGCTCGCCAGCCAGCCGTGCACGCTCGCGGCGATGACGGGGCCGATCTCGGGCACCGCCGAGATCTCCTCGGCCGTTGCCGAGGCCAGCGTGTCGACCGTCGGAAAGCGTTCGCAGAGCAGTGCGGCGACCCGCGGGCCCACGTGCCGGATGCCGAGCGCATTGAGCACCCGCACGAGTCCACGTGATCGGCTGGCCGCGATCTGGGTGACCAGCGCCCGGGCCGACTTCTCCCCCATCCGCTCGAGGGGCTCCAGCTGCTCGGCGGTGAGTGAGTAGAGATCAGCGTAGTCCTTGACGAGGCCGGTCGCGACCAACTGCTCCACGAGCTTGTCACCGAGCCCCTCGATGTCCATCGCACCGCGCGACGCGAAGAACCGCAGCCGCTCGCGCGCCCGCGCCGGGCAATCGACGTTGGGGCAGCGGATGAAGACGCCCTCCTCGTCCTTGACGAGGCCCGTGCCACACTCCGGGCACTCCGTCGGAAACTCCCACGCGGGCGGATGGCCTTTCCGCAGGTGCTTCTCCACCCGCACGACGTGCGGGATCACCTTGCCTGCCTTCTCGACCACGAGCACGTCGCCGATGCGGACGTCCTTCCGCGCGATCTCGTCGGCGTTGTGCAGGCTCGCCCGCCGGACGATCGTGCCGGCAAGCTCCACCGGCTCGAGATCGGCCACGGGGGTGATCGTGCCGCCGCGGCCCACCTGCACGCGGATGCCGGCGAGCTTCGTCGTAGCCTCGAACTTCTCGAACTTCCAGGCGATCGCCCACCGCGGGCTCTTGGCCGTGGTGCCGAGCCGCCGCTGCTGGTCGAAGCGATCGACCTTCACCACGAAGCCGTCCACCTCGAAGTCGAGGTCGTGCAGCTCTTCGATGAGCGCCGTGCCCCTCTCCACGAGGGCATCGAGCGAGTCGAAGACCTGCGTGCCCGGCGCCACCGGCAGCCCCGCCGCCACCGCCCAGCCACGCAGGCCGGTCTGTGAATCGACGCCGAGACCGGTCGAGTCGCCCACGCCGTGGCAGAAGAACCGCAGCGGCCGCGCGGCACACTCCCGTGGATCGAGCAGCCTGATGCTGCCGGCGGCCACGTTTCGCGTGTTGGCGAACGGCGGGAGTCCCTGCGCCGCCTGCGACTCGTTGAGAATCACGAGGTCGGAATTGGTCATGTAGACCTCGCCGCGAATCTCGATCGACTCGGGGGCCGCGTCGAGGTCGAGCCGCAGCGGCACGCCGTGGATCGTCCGCACGTTGTGGGTGATGTCGTCCCCCACGGTGCCGTTTCCCCGCGTCGCGGCCAGGGCCAGCGCGCCGCGGTCATACGTGAGTGATACGGCCACACCGTCGATCTTCAGTTCCAGCACCCAGCGGATCGGCTCGGCCGCGTGCCCTTCCGCCTCGTGCAGCAGCTTCTCGACGCGGCGGCCCCAGGCGGCGAGGTCATCGATCGAATAGGTGTTGTCGATCGAGAGCATCGGCACGCGATGCCGCACCGACTGCAACTCCGGCACGGGTTCGTCTCCGACCCGCTGCGTGGGGCTGTCGGGCGTGACGAGCTCGGGATGCTTCGCCTCCAGCTCCCGCAGCTCGTCGATCAGCCGGTCGTAGTCGCGGTCGGAGATCTCGGGCGCCGCCTCGACGTAATACCTGCGGTCGTGGTGGCGGATCTGCTCCCGCAGCCGCTCAGCCCGCGTCCGTGCCGCCGCTGTCACGTTCGATCGGCTCCCGCAGCCCCCTCGCGGCGGGCAGCCTCGCGGGCGGTCCGTTCCCGCTCGCCGGCGACGTGATCCACGGCCACCGCACCGACGGTCGCGATCGCCAGTACGAGCAGCTCGCCGGCGAGGATCGCGGTGCCGTGGCGATCCATGAGCTGCTGCACGGGATGGGCCCGCGTCGCCGCGGCGCGGTCGGGCCGCACGCCGCGGAGCACGGCCATGCAGTAGCTCATCGCGGTGATCGTGAACAGGAAGCCCACGACGCCGAGCAGCAGATAAAACGGATTGCGACGTCGCCGGCTCATGGGGGCAGTATAGGCGGCCCAGGTCCGGCTGTGGCTTCCGTGTTCAGGCCGCGACGGCCGGCCGCACGAGAAGGGATTCGGCCGCGGCCACCACGCGTTCCACGTCGATGGCCCCCATCGCCTCAGTGTCGGTTTTGCGGTCGTCCCAGGCCGGGCGGAATGCCGGCGGCGGTTCCACGCTCACATGGTGCGGGCCATACGGCCCATTCCGTGCGGCCGGCACCGGCCCGAACAGGCCGACGCAGGGCGTGCCCACGGCGGCCGCGAGATGCAGCGGCCCGGTGTCGCCGGAGATGAAGAGGCGTGAGAGGCGACAGAGTTCGCCGAGGTCCTGGAGCGTGGTGGGGGGCGCCATGATCGCGGCACCGAACGAGTCGGCCGCGATCCGTTCGGCAGCGAGTCGCTCCTGGTTTCCCCCCCAGACCACCACGGTCGGCTGGCCGTGACGACGATGGAGCGCCCGCGCCACCGCGGCGAAGTGTTCCACCGGCCACCGCTTCGAGGCCCAGCCCGCGCCCGGATTGAGTAGCACAGGAGCACCTTCCAGTCGCAGCGAGGCAACCCATTCCTCCATCCGGAGCCTGCTCACCGGCCACCGTGGCATGTCGAACATCGGCTGGGTCACACGGATGTCGAGCGCGGTGAGCAGTTCACAGTTGCGATCGACGATGTGCGTCGCGGCCTGCCGCACGGGATGCGTGTAGGCGAGCCAGGCATGCTCCCGGGAGGAGGGGCGGGCGGGACCGATCCGTTGGACCGCGCCGGAGAGCCAGGTCGCGACGCCGCTCTTGAGCAGACCTTGAAAGTCGATGGCGAGGTCGGCCCCGAACCCTTTCAGTTTGAGACGGAGCGACGCCACCGCGCGGGGCTGGGTGAGCCAGCCACGGGGCAGTCGAAACAGATGATCGACTGCCGAATGGCCGGCGAGCACGTCGGCAGCCACGCCCTCGACGGCCCAGCCGATGCGGGCCTCGGGAAACGACCTCTTGAGCGCGACGGCCGCCGGTACGGCATGCAGCACGTCGCCGATGGCGGAGAGCTTGATGATGACGATCGAACGCGGTGCAGACATGGGTGCGCGTAGCCCCGGAGGAAGGAGAGGACGATCGCGATTACCTTACGAGAACGCAAGGCCATTTTTGGCCGGATTGCGCGGTCAGCCGGTTGGTTCATCGCGTTTTGGCATACAAGCCCGGAGCGTATTCCCCATAGAAGCCCGGAGCGCATTCCCCATAGAAGCCCTGAGCGCGAGCGAGGGGATCGTGGGTGATTGGACGTCATCACCACCGCCATCCCCCGGCTCGCGCCTGGGGGCTTCCTATCTGGAGCGAGGGGATCACTGTGCGGCGAGCGCTCGTGCCGCGGCCGTGAAGATCCGCTCGAAGATCATGCGGGTGTGGGCTGTCAGGGCCTGCACGTCGGCCACGAGCCTGTCGGGCGTAGGACAGCCGAGCAGATGGGCGAGCTTTCGCTGGTCAGCCGTCGAGGTCGGGAAGTCGTGGCGGGCGGGGGCGTCGAGCAGCCGCAGCCGCCCCTCGATGTCGCGAAACGTCCGGTATGCATGGACGAGCGCAGCATGGTCGTTGGCCGCGAGGTGCCCGGCTTCGTGAAGGGCGTCGAGGGCGGCGAGGGTTTCGGGTGTCCGGAGCCGTGGGTTTCGGCCACCGTGAACGAGCTGCAGCATCTGCGCGATGAACTCGATGTCGACCACGCCGCCCGGCCCGCGTTTGAGGTTCGTCGGCCGCGCACCCTGCTCCATCCGCAGCCGCATCTGCCGGATCGACTCCACTTCCGCTGCGGTCCAGGTGCGGTCATAGGCCGCGGCCGCGATGATCCGGCCGACCCGCTCGGCCGCCGCGGCCGAGCCGATCACCAGCCGCGCCTTCACCAGCGCCTGCCGCTCCCATATCGCCGCGGGCCCGTCGGAGGCGAAGTAGCGGGCGAACTCGTCGAGCGAGATGGCCGGCGGCCCGCTGCGACCGCTGGGCCGGAGCCGCGAATCGAGCTCATACAGCCGGCCGCGGGGCCCGAGCGTATTGAACACCCTGCCGGTCCGCTGGGCGAGCTCGCCGAAGAAGTGGGCATTGGTCGTGCCGTCGCCGGGCCGCGGCTGCCGGCGCCGCGGCAGCGCGACACCCTCGTGGTCGTAGAGGAAGACCACGTCCACGTCACTGGCGTAGTTCATTTCCCGGCCGCCGAACTTGCCCATCGCGAGCACGACCGGCCCGGCCGGCTGCCCCGAGCCGTCGCCCGCCCGTGGCAGCCCGAGACGCTCGACAAGCCGCGCCCGCTCGTGCTCGACCACGATCCGCAGGCAGGCCTCGGCGATCGCCGTGACCGCTGCGGTCGTCGCCGTGGCGTCCTGGCGGCCGATCATGTCGCGGACACCCACGCGGAGCTGCTGTGACGCCTTGAAGGCGTGCAGGATCGGCTCGATGTCGATGGCGTTGCGACACAGCTCGGCGAGGCTCGCCTCCACGGCGGAAGGCGTCGGCAGCCTGTCGATCAGGAGGCTGTCGAGCAGTTCGTCGATCATGCCCGGATTGCTCACGAGCAGCCGGGCGAGAAACGGGCACGACGAGCAGAGCCGAATCGTGAACTCGAGCGACGGCGGATGGAAGCTGAACAGTTCCCAGAGCACGCCCTTGCCACCGAGGGAGTCGCTCACGGCCACCAGGTTCAGGAGCGTCGCATCGGGGTCGGGCGTCCGGCCGATCGCCGCCAGGAGCCGCGGCGCGATGGCGGCCAAAAAATGGCGGCACCGCCGCGTCGAGAGAAACCGCACCTGCTCTTCCCCGAGGGCCGTGAGCGCCCGGTGGGCAGCCGGCACGTCGCGAAATCCGTGCCGCGCGAGCACCTCGTGCACGAAGCCGGCCGTCGGAGCGGGGTCGAGCACGAGATCGACCTCCGGCTCGGGGGCCGCGTCTTCGGGAAACGCGTCGTGCAGCAGGTGGTCGAGAATCCTGCGATTGAGGGTGGTGGCCTCCGTCAGGTCGGTGCGGAGCCGGAGCGGTGCGTCGCCCGCCGTGCCGTACCCCAGCCGCGCTGCGAGCCGCGCGAATTCCGCATCCGTGGCCGGCAGCAGATGAGTCTGCCGGTCGGAGAGCAGCTGGAGTCGATGCTCGACGGTGCGCAGGAACGTGTAGGTGCGTTCGAGGATCTCCCGCTCCTGGTCGGTGAGGCCGCCAGTCTCCGCGAGCCGGCGAATCGCCTCGAGCGTGCCGCCAGTGCGGACCCGCGGCGTATCGCCGCCATTGAGGAGCTGGAGGAACTGGATCGTGAACTCGATGTCCCGGATGCCTCCGCGGCCATGCTTCACGTCGGAGGCATCGACCCCCGCCCGCACCGCCCGCTGCTCGATCCGCCGCTTGAGCGCCTTGATGCCCGAGATGTCGGCCCGTGTCAGCCAGCGGCGATAGACCCAGGGGGCAAGCTCTTCGAGCAGCCGTCGCCCCAGCGACTCGTCGCCCGCGATGCAGCGGGCCTTCACCCAGGCCTGCCGCTCCCAGGTGCGGCCGCTCTGGTCGTAATACCGCAGCATCGCTTCGAGGCTGAGCGACGCCACCCCCGACCCGCCATGCGGCCGCAGTCGCAGGTCGACGCGGTAGGTCGCCCCGAGATCGGTGGCCACGGTGATGAGCCGTACGGCCTCCTGCACGACGCGGTCGAAGAACTCCCGGTTCGTGCAGGGCTTCGGGCCCTCCGCGCGGCCGTCGGCCGAATACACGAACACGAGGTCGATGTCGCTCGAATAATTGAGCTCGCCGCCGCCGAGTTTGCCGAGCGCGATCGCGGCGATCGTCGCCCGCTCGCCCCCGGGCCCGCGGGGCACGCCCCGCTGTCGCTCCACGCTCGCAACCGCCGCGGCCACGGCCGCCTCGACGATGCAGTCGGCCACGTGGGAGATCTGGCCCACGACGGTCTCCAATCGCTGTCCACCGACGAGGTCGCCGTAGGCGATGCGGAGCGTCTCCCGCCTTTTGAATCGCCGGAGCGCCCGGAGCACCCGTTCGGTGTCGGATGCAGTGCCCGTCGTCGGCATTCCGATCTCGGCCGCCAGCGTCGCGGCCAACGTCTCCTTCTTCTCCGGCCGACCTTCGCCGAGCCGAATCTTCTCCCACGATTCCGGATCGGC
>CAMDDA010000164.1 GCA_945890755.1 Candidatus Kuenenia stuttgartensis | reverse complement strand
ACCGTCGTCCGGCTGCTGATTGCGGTACGCTTCCGGCATGGATGCTACCACCCGTCGCACGGGCCTCGTCGTCTCCGCTGCCTTCGCCGAGCACCTCACGGGGGCCGGCCATCCTGAACGCCCCGAACGCACGGCGGCGATCGTGGAGCGGCTCGAGCGCGATGGCCTGCTCGCACAGGCACGCGTCATCGAGCCCCGGCCGGCCACGGACGATGACATTCTCCGCTGCCACACGCCGGCCTACCTCAAGATCGTGAAGGAAGACGTGGCCGAGGGCGTGCAGCGGCTCTCCACCGGTGACACGCCGCTCTCGGCCGCGTCGCTCGAGGCGGCGCGGCTGGCAGCGGGCGGCGTGCTCGCGGCCGTCGATGCCGTGATGGCCGGCAGCGTGACCAATGCCTTTGCGGTGGTTCGGCCACCAGGGCACCATGCCACACCCACCCGCGGGATGGGGTTTTGCCTGTTCAACAACGTGGCGATCGCGGCCCGTTACGTGCAGGCGAAGCACGGCGTGAGGCGGGTGCTGATCGCCGATTGGGATGTACACCACGGCAACGGCACGCAGGACATCTTCTATGAAGATGGCAGCGTGTTCTTCTTCGACACGCATCAGCATCCGCTCTATCCAGGCACGGGCCATGCCACGGAAACCGGCGACGGCGCCGGCGAGGGCCGCACGCTCAACTGCCCGTTCCCTGCCGGGGCAGGCCGGGCCGAGATCGTCGCCGCGTTTCGCGACCGGCTCGTGCCGGCGGCCGATGCCTTCAAGCCCGAGTTCGTGCTCGTGTCGGCCGGCTTCGATTCGCGGATCGATGATCCGCTCGGCGGGTTTCGGCTGACGGACGCGGATTTCGCCGAGCTGACCGGCATTCTCAAAGGCATCGCGGCCCGGCACGCTGGCGGGCGGCTCGTCTCGACGCTTGAAGGGGGCTACAACCTTGCCGGGCTGGCGGCCGCAGCGGCCAGCCATGTGAAGGCGCTCATGGCATGAGGAGACGGATATGAAGGCGGCATTCATCGATCGGGTCGGCCCGCCGGAAGTGATCCGGTACGGTGATCTGCCCGAGCCGCAGCCTGGGCCGGGGCAGGTGCTCGTGAAGGTGCGCGCCTGCGCCGTCAACCCGATCGACACGTATGTCCGCGCCGGCACCGTGGCGATGCCGCTGACGTATCCCTTCATCGTCGGCTGTGATCTTGCCGGCGAGGTCGTGGCGGTGGGCCCGGGCGTCACGACGCTCGCCGTGGGCGACCGCGTGTGGGGCTCCAACCAGGGCGTGCTCGGCCGGCAAGGCACGTTCGCCGAGTTGGCCGCCGTCGATGCCCGATGGCTCTACCCGACGCCGGCTGGCGTGAGCGATCGCATTGCGGTGGCAGCCGCGCTCGTCGGGATCACGGCCTGGCTCGGCCTCGTGCCGCACGCGGCGGTGAAGGCGGGCGAGACGATCGTGGTCAGCGGTGCGTCGGGGGCCGTGGGCTCGATGGCGGTGCAGATCGCGAAACGGCTCGGGGCCCGTGTGGTCGGTGTGGCGGGCACCGACGCGGGGCTCGCCCGCGTGGCGGCGCTCGGCGCCGATGCCGTCGTCGATCGCCGGGGCAGTGCCGACGGGTTCGCCGCGCGACTGAAGTCCGCCGCCCCTGACGGCGCGCACGTCTGGTGGGAGGCCCTCCGCGAGCCCGACTTCGACACGGCCATCGGGCTGCTCGCCGACGAGGGGCGGATGGTGCTGATGGCGGGCCGCGATGCCCGGCCGCCGTTTCCGGTCGGGCCGTTTTATGTGAAGCAGGCGAAGCTGATGGGCTTTGTGATGTTCAAGGCATCGGCCGAACTGCAGGCGGCCGCGGCCCGCGACATCAACGGCTGGCTGGCCTCGGGGAAGCTGAAGCCGCCGATCGGCGTCGTTCTGCCGCTCGCGGAGACGGCTGCCGCGCATCGGCTTCAAGAAGAGGCCACGATCAGTCGGGCCGGACCGCTGGCGGGCAAGATCGTCGTCGAGCCGTGAGGCGTTTCAAAAAAGAACGATCCAAAGACGGGCGGAATCTCCTTGACGACGACCCGCAGGCTCAGGCCTTCGGCCTGCAGGGCTGCATCCAACGCGTCGTCGTGGCCAGGCGGAGATCGAAGCACCCTATCCACGAGCGGGAACCAATGCTCGCGAAAACGATCCGAATAAGGATGACGCTCGTCGAGCCAGTGACGAAGCAGTCGCTGGCGCCTGATGGGATCGCGCCAGAATCGGCGACCATACTCCAGTCGCGACTCATCTTGGTAAAGCAGTCTTCGCATGGTTCGTCCGCAGGACTCGTCACACGATGCCGAGTTGCATCGCCCACTCGGCATGCATGCGGTCGCGAGGCTCGTTCCGCCTCAATTTTGGCACGAGAATGTCGGCGGGGGAAGGCACGATGACCGTCAGCATGCCGTAGGTTCGTCGTGCCGCGCGTGCCTCCCATGCCTCGGGAAATTCCTTGAGGACGGATGCGGGCAGCAGATTCACATGCCATCCGTGGGTTCGCTCGAACTCGCTGCCTATCAATGCGTCATAGCACATCCATGCCAAGGCATCGGAATCGGTGACCGGATCGACATCCATGCTGTTTTCGGGCAGGGGCGTATCCAGACCGCGATCAGCGGCATGCCAGAGCAGTGCCGCCGAACCGATCAGCGTCATCGACGCTGCTTCATCGAGAGCCGTCCCCCACTCGGCAAGCCAATCGAGGATTTGCTTCGGCCGGGACAGTTCGCGACGCGGCATACGGACGCTTTCTTCGAGTAGGGCGGGTTCTCTTGGTCCTCCCAGAACGCAACTCGAATGATCGCCATGGTTTCGAACTCGCTCTGGTCAGATTGTCGTATCTTATACGTACGCCGTCCATCGACTCCAGGAGGAGGCCACGATCAGTCGGGCCGGACCGCTGGCGGGCAAGATCGTCGTCGAGCCGTGAGGCCATTCCATGCGGATCACATTCGTGCAATCAGGCGGCTTTGTGGGTGCCCTCAAAGGCTGCCGCATCGATACCGTCGCGCTGCCGCCAGACCAGCGGGGAGAGATCGAGTCGCTCGTGATGGCGAGCGGGATCACGGAGTCGTTCACGCGGCGGTCCGAGTCGGCGCGGGACGTGCGGCAGTATCAGATCGCGATCGAGCGCGAGGCCGCGGTGGTTCGCGTGACGTGCGATGACCGCTGTGTGCCCGAGGAGGCGCGGCCGCTGGTCGGCTTTTTGGCAGCGAAGGCCGTGCCGCAGCGACCCGGGTTCGGGGATGACGTGATGGCGGAGCCGCAACCCCAGGCGATAGTCGGTGAGTGGGGGCGGTTCGTGGGCGACGTCGTGGCACGCTGGGCTGCGAATGGCCGCGACATGACGCTCGTCGAGCCGTTCGCCTACGTGGATCCGCGCGACGCGCGCTGGGAGGCGCCGGCCGGTGCGGTCGTGAATGGCGCGAGCATTCCACAGGCTTTTTGGTCGTTGATCGGCGGGCCGTTCGAGGGGCAGTTTCGCAATGCCTCGGTCGTGCACGACGTGGCCTGCGAGGCTCGCGACCGCGAGTGGCGGCAGGTGCATCGGATGTTTTACGAGGCGTGCCGTTGTGGGGGCGTGGCCGTCGCCAAGGCGAAGGCCATGTATTACGCCGTCTGGCACTTCGGCCCGCGGTGGCGAATCGAGGAACGCAAGACGATCGTGGCGGGACGGCCGCAGGTGGAGCGGGTGGTGCATGACGAAACGCCGCCACGGCCGACGGCGGCTCAGGCCGCGGCGGTCGATCGCTACTTTGCGACACACGACGTGGATGCCGAGGCAATCCCGACGCTGGCGATTCCCGGTGCGGAGGCCGCGCCGTGATGCACGAAGATGCGGCGATGATCAGCGCAGTCGTGGTGCAGCTGCGGCCCCTGCTCCCCGCGGGCACCGAGGCATATGTCCACGATCTGCTGGGCCGGCAGCGGATCGACGTCCGGCTGTCGCGGCCGCGGCGGACGAAGCTCGGCGACCACCGGCCGCCGGGGCGAGGCCGGATGGCCCACCGGATCACCGTCAACAATGACCTCAATCCCTACGCATTTCTCACCACGCTCCTGCACGAGATCGCCCACGCCTTCACCTGGGAGCGGCATCGGGCATCGCGGCGCTGGCTGCGGCCCCACGGCAGCGAATGGAAACGGGAGTTCGAGGGAGTGCTCGCCCCGCTCGTGTCGGCCAACGTCCTGCCGGCCGACATCACGACGGCTCTGGCGCAGTCGATGAGCAATCCGGCGGCCGCGACGTGTAGCGACCGCGGCCTGCTCCTCGCGCTGGCCCGGTATGATCGGCCTGACCCGGGACGCGTCAGAGTCGAGGAAGTCGCACTCGGCGCGATCTTCCGCACCGACTGCGGGATGCTTTTTCACGCCGGCCCGAAGCTGCGCAGCCGACGGCAGTGCTTTGAATGTCGGACCGGACGCGAGTACCGCGTGCACGGACTCGCCCGCGTCGAACTGGTGACCGCATCGTCAGACGCTATCGCGTCTGTGTGCCGGCCTGCGGGGCGGCGTTCTGGGCGTTCTTGAGAATCGCCTCGCCCTCACGAATCACCTGGCCGGTGACCGCCTCCACCTTCTGCTTGTCCACCGAAATCTCGATGTTGCCGTTGGACTGCGAGATGTGGATCGCACCGGCGACCACGAGACCTCCGACGATCAGGCCGAGCAGGAGCAGCGTCCGCATGGGGTTCTTCCTGTGCTGTGCGACTGCCGCGGGCGCACGTGGCCCGGCGACACACTGACGGTCGCAGAAACTCCCTCAACGCACAACGGCGTTTTGGCCGCTGAAATGCGGCGGGTCAGCGGGTCGCGGTGCCGCGGGACTGCCGCCGTCGAACCGAGTTGCCGTAGACATGCAGCGGTCGGTTGGGCCGCTGGGTGATCGGCGTGTTCTTGATCTCCTCGCGGGCATCGCCGAACGTGACGATCCGGGGATCGAAGCCGGCTTGTTTCGCGGCGAAGACCGGCTCGGGTACGACAGCGGCCGCCACGAGGGCCGCGAACAGCATGGTGCGCATCGGGTCGAGAACCTCTCCTTTCAATGCCGGCACGACGCGAATGATCGGCAGCCGTGACGGCCGGCTGGAGCGATCGCCGGCCGCTCGGCGTGATGTGTACGATCGCTGCGCCGTGCGCATTGCGAACCCCACCGTGGGGTGATGCTCGTCGGCACGATCGGCACGTCGCGCGGTATCGTGACGCGGCTCGCCGTCGTGCGTGAACCCCTCCACCCGCAGCCCATCGCTGGCGTTCGTGGGCGAGCACGGCTTCGGGGCGACGGCCGCCGTATGCGACGACATCGTGATCGTGCCCAATGACCAGGATGGCACGAGCTTCGTCGTGGGCCTCGATGCGGCCACCGGCCGCGAACGGTGGCGGCTGCCACGCGAGAGTCAGAAGGCCGGCTACGCCACGCCGCTGGTTGTTTCCGGTGCGCGAGAGCCGTTCGTCGTGCTCACGAGCATGGCCCACGGATTCACGGCGATCGAGCCGGTCACGGGCCGGGTGCTCTGGGAGCAGGCGGCGTTTCCGAAGCGGACGGTTTCGTCGCCGGTGCGTGTCGGGCCGCTCGTGATCGGCACCTGCGGCGAAGGGGGCGGCGACAACACGCTCGTGGCCGTGCGGATGCCGGAACCTGGCGGTGGACCGCCGGCCGTCGCGTATCAGCTCGATCGGAGTGTGGCGCCCTACGTGCCCATGCCCCTTGCCGTCGATGGGCGGCTCTCCCTCTGGGGTGACCGGGGCGTCGTCACCTGCGTCGATGCGGCGACGGGAGCGACGCAGTGGCGGGGCCGCGTGGGGGGGGCTTTCTCCGCCTCGCCGATCCGGGCGGGCGACACGGTGATCAACGTGTCCGCCGATGGCGAGGTGGTGACGATTCGGGCGGGCGAAGCGTTCGAGGTGTTGGGGCGGCGGCCGCTGGGGGAGGAATGCCGGGCCACGCCGGCCGTGGCGGGGCGGCGGGTCGTGTTTCGCACGGCGGGCCGGCTGCTGGCGCTTGACGCGAAGTAGCTGGCGACGGCAGCCCGAATCGCGCCGGCCGGCCGTCTGTTTGTTATGCTCCGCGTGACCTGGCGGTGATTGTGGGCAGCCGAGGCTTTCATCGCGGTAACGAACGAACACGACAAGCGGGGTGAGCATGCGACGCAAGACGAAACTGAGCTGGCTGGGCGTGGGCCTGGTGGTGGTGGCGGGGTGTGCGCCCGCGGGCGGCGTGAAGCCCGCTGCGGCGCCTGCGGCTGGCGCCTCGACCGCGGCCAAGCTGGCGCCGCAGATTTCGGCCGCCGAGGTGGCCAAGCAGGCGGTGGCGGCAGTCACGCAGGCCTCGGCCGCCTACGCCGACGCCTACAACGCGCGTGACTACGCCGCGCTCGCCGCCCAGTGGACGGAGAAGGCCGAGCTCATCGAAGGAGGCAGCCGGCTCGAGGGCCGCGACGCGATCGTGAACTCGATCAAGGGCTGGCTGGGCCGGCATCCGCAGGCGAAGCTCGCGATCGAGGTGAGCGAGGTCGAGCCGCTGGCGACGTCGCTGGCCCGCGTGTCGGGCGTGCTGCGGTTCACGCGTGCGCCGGGTGAGAAGCCCGTGGCGACGCCGTTCGAGAGCCTGCGGGTGCTCGATGACGGCGGCTGGCGGCTCGCCGAGTCGCTCGTGGTGCCGAGCCACGCTGCGGCCCTCGACGGCCTCGACTGGCTCGTAGGCTCGTGGCAGGCGACCGATCATGACGGCGGCAGCGTGCAGATTGAGTTCTCGAAGGGGCTCGACGGCCATGCGCTCATGGGCCGCGGCACGCGGCAGCCGAAGGACGGACCGGCGGTCGAGTCGCTGCAGGTGATTCATGCGGATCGTGGGACAGGGGTCGTACGCAGCTGGGTATTCGACTCGACCGGTGCTCAGGCCGAGGGCGTGCTGGAATCCGACGGCACGTCGCTTCACCAGATGCTCGTGGGCACGCCGGCCGAAGGGGCGGTGGGCCGCGTGGCCCGGTGGGTGCAGGTGATCTCGCCGGCCGGTGCCGAGCGGTTCACGCTGCACGCGATCGACCGGTCGCTCGACGGCGTGAGTGTGCCCGACGAGCGGCCGCTGCATTTCAAGAAGAAGCCCTGAGCGCAAGCGACGGGATCGGCATGACGTCACGACACACGGTTCAATAAACACGACCTTCAGGTGAGATCGAGGGAGATACCACACATGACCCGTTCGCATTCGCCCCTGCATCGGCTCGGTACGACAGCCGCCATCGCGGCCCTCGCCTGCCAGCTGCTCGCCCCTGCCGTGGCCTTTGCCCACGGTGGCGGCGGCGGCCACATGGGGGGCGGTGGCGGCGGCCACATGGGAGGCGGCGGTGGCATGCACTATGGCGGCGGAGGCATGGGCGGCTACGGAGGCGGTCGTGATTTTGGCGGCGGCGGGTTCGACGGTGGCCGCTCATTCGATGGCGGCCGGGGCTTGGACGGTGGGGCCCGGTTCGACGAGGGGGGCCGTCTGGATGGCGGTGCGCGACTCGACGGCGGTGCGCGTCTGGATGGCGGTGCGCGTCTGGATGGCGGTGCGCGTCTGGATGGCGGTGC
>CAMDDA010000163.1 GCA_945890755.1 Candidatus Kuenenia stuttgartensis | reverse complement strand
TGGTAAATGATCTGGCAGCTTCGTCCGCGTTCAGCCCTCCCCCAGGCCCCCCATGCCCCGCTCGCTCGAATCGATCCGCAACATCGGCATCGTCGCCCACATCGATGCCGGCAAGACCACGCTCACCGAGCGGATGCTCTTCTACACGAAGACGAGCCACCGGCTTGGAGAGGTCGATCGGGGCACCACGATCACCGACTTCGACCCCGAGGAGCAGGAACGGGGCATCACGATCTACTCGGCCGCCGTGTCGTTCCAGTGGCGGGACGTGGCGGTGAACCTGATCGATACGCCGGGACACGTCGATTTCACGGCCGAGGTGGAGCGGAGCCTGCGGGTGCTCGACGGAGCGGTCGTCGTGTTTTCGGCCCGCGAGGGCGTCGAGGCCCAGAGCGAGACGGTCTGGCGGCAGGCCGACAAGTACGGCGTGCCGCGGATCGCCCTGGTCAACAAGCTCGACCGCGAGGGGGCCGATTTCTTCGGCACGGTGGACCAGATCGAGAAGCGGCTCGGGGCCAAGCCGCTCGTGCTGCACGTCCCGCTCGGCCTGGGGCCGCCGCACGTGAAGGACCCTTTCCGCGGCATCGTCGATCTCGTCGAGATGCAGCTGCTCACGTTTCCTCCGAAGGAGGAGGCTCTCGCCGGCGGCGCAGCGCTCGCGGCCATCACTCGGGGGCCGATTCCGGACGAACTCGCCGACGTGGCGGCCGAATGCCGCGAGCAGCTCGTGTCGACGCTGTTCGACTTCTCCGACGAGGTCGCCGAGCTGGCGATGAACGAGGCCCCGATCCCCGCGGAACTGATGCGGAAGGCGATTCGCCAGGCCACGATCGCCCGGCAGGTGGTGCCCGTGCTCGCCGGCTCAGCGCTCGACTGCATCGGCGTGCAGCCGGTGCTCGATGCGGTGGCCTGGTATCTCCCGAGCCCGGCCGATGTGCCGCCCGTGACGGGGCTCGATCCGGCGACGCTCGACCCCAAGAAGGGGCCGCCACAAACGATCGCCCGAAAGCCCGATCCGAAGGAGCCGTTCTGCGGCCTCGTGTTCAAGATCATTGCGGAAAAACATGGTGATCTGTCGTTTGTGCGGGTCTACTCCGGCACGCTCAAGGCGGGGAGCCGGGCCTGGAATCCGCTCCGGCAGAAGAAGGAAAACGTCGCCCAGTTGTGGCACGTGCAGGCCGATCGCCGCGAGCAGATCGAGGAGGCGTCGGCCGGCGACATCGTGGGCGTGATCGGCCCGCGGGCGAGTATTACCGGCGACACGCTCTGCGACGCGGCCCACCCGATCGTGCTGGAGACGATCCAGTTTCCCGAGACCGTGATCTCGATGGCGATCGAGCCCGAGACGAGCCTGGAGCGGAAGAAGCTGGCCGAGACGCTCGAGATGATGAAGCGGCAGGATCCCACGTTCCGCGCGATCGAGAGCGAGGAGACGGGTCAGACGCTGATCTCCGGCATGGGCGAACTGCATTTGGAGGTGATTCGCCACCGGCTGGAGCGGGATTTCAACCTCCACTGTCGCGTCCACAAGCCGCGGGTGAGCTACAAGGAGACGCTCGCGAAGGCTGTCACGGTCAGCGGCAGCATCAACCGTCAGGTGGGCGGGCAAAACCTGCAGGCCACGGTCACGCTGCGGGCGGAACCGGTGGCGGAGCAGGGGGGCGTGACGGTCGAGCAGGGCTGGTTTCCGGAGAGCGAGTCGCTCGCGGAACTGGCCGCCACGATGACGCAGTCGGTGCGGGAAAGTGCGGAACGGGGCGGGCTCAAGGGCTGCCCGTTGTGGGCCGTGCGGATCGTCGTGCTGGAGAGCCCGATTCCCGATCCACCGCCGTCGGACGTGGCGATTCGGATGGCGGCCGCCGAGGCGGTCGACCGGATGCTGGCCGAGGCGGGCAGCCTCCTGCTGGAACCGCTCATGAAGGTCGAGGTGACCGTGCCGGAGGAGCATCTCGGCGACGTGATCAACGACCTGCAGCAGCGGCGGGCGATCATCACGGCCACGGAGATCCGCAGCGGCGTGAACGTGCTCGCAGCTGAGGCGCCGCTGGCGAGCATGTTCGGCTATTCCGCGGCCGTGCGGAGCGTGAGCCAGGGCCGGGCGAGCTTCACAATGGCCCCCCTGCGGTACGGACCCGCCTCAGCTGAAACCGCCGACGCCTTCGTGTGAACGTTGGCGCGGATTGTGCCGGCGGGCCTGAAAATTCCAGCATGTTGACACCGCTCGGGCCGACATTTAGATTCCACGATCCACACGCGGCTCGGCCAGTCCTCCTCACGGATGGGCAACGGCGAGCTGGAACAGGGCCCTTCGCGGGGCTTCTTTTCGGTCGGCACGGGCGTTTTCCCGTGGTTGGCTGCGAACGATGGATGCGAGCCGGGTTCGGGTTGTCGACTGTGACGACCGGCCCGATCGCGAACTGGAGTGCATGACGTGGCCGGTCCGACTCAGGAAATCATCCGCATTCGTATGGAGGCATACGATCACGCCGTGCTCGACCAGAGCGCCGCTGAGATCGTCGACACCGCCAAGCGGACCAATTCCGAAGTCCACGGGCCGATCCCGCTCCCCACGCGGATCGAGCGCTACACGGTGCTCTCGAGTCCCCACATCGACAAGAAGGCGCGGCAGCAGTACGAGATTCGCACGCACAAGCGTGTGATCGACATCGTGCAGGCGACCGCCAAGACGATCGAAGCACTCAACAAACTGAGTCTTCCCGCGGGCGTCGACATCAAGATCAAGGCATCATCGAGGTAGTCAGACGGTGCAGCCTCCGTGGCGGCACCGTCGAGAAGCGAGTTCATCAGGCATTTTTTGGAGCGCACGGCACGGCATGCTTGGAAGGTGTTGTGGGTAAGGCCCAGGTACTCCCGCCCGCGAGGGTAGGGGGTGGTCCCGGGTGCTCCCGCAGCCCACGGCTTCGAGCGTGATCGAAGGCAGATGCGAGCGGCGTTCGCGAGAGCGAATGTCGGCCGCGTTTGTTTTTCCGGCCATGAACCCCTTACGGCGATCGAAATCATGGCAGCAACGACGAAGTCAGTGCCGGACAAAACTGGGCGCAAGGGTTTGCTGGGCCGCAAGGTCGGCATGACCCAGATTTTCGACGCCGATGGCGTCGTGGTGCCCGTCACGGTGATCGAGGCCGGCCCGTGTCCGGTGGTGCTCGTGCGGTCGGCTGATCGCGACGGGTATGCGGCCGTGCAACTCGGCTTCAAGGACAAGCCCCGGCGGCTGGCCAGCAAGTCGGTGCGGGGCCAGGTGGCGAAGCTCGACAGCCGGCGGTCAAAGCGGCAGGCCGAGGCGGGCGTGGTCGCGGTGGCGAAGGCCAACTGTGAGCCGCAGCGTTTCGTGCGTGAGCTCCGCGGCGTCTACGAGGGGGCCGAGGTCGGCCAGGTGCTCACCGTCGAGTTGTTCGATGGCGTCGATTTCGTCGACGTCACCGGCACGACGAAGGGCCGCGGGACGGCCGGCGTGATGAAGCGGCATGGCTTCAAGGGGCAGCGGGCCAGCCACGGCGTGAAGAAGGTGCATCGCCATCAGGGTGGCACGAGCATGAACACGTCGCCGGCCCGCGTCTTCAAGGGCAAGCGGATGGCCGGTCGCTACGGCAATGAGCAGTCCACGATGCGGAATGTGAAGCTGGTTCGGATCGACAAGGACAACAACCTTCTGCTCGTTCGCGGCGCGGTTCCCGGCCCCAACGGCAGTTACGTCGTCGTGCGACAGACAAACAAGATCAAGAGGGTCGGGGTGGCTGCTCCGACCGGCAAGAAGAAGGCTGGTGCCAAGTGAACCTTGCGGTCTACGACATCGCCGGCAAGCAGGTCGGCTCCTACGAGATCGATCCCGCCGAACTCGCCCCCAAGGTGAGCAAGCAACTGCTGCACGACGCCATCGTCATGTATCAGGCCAATCAACGGCAGGGTACGCAGAAGACGAAGACCCGCGGTGAGGTGGCTGGCTCGACCAAGAAGCTCTATCGGCAGAAGGGCACGGGTAATGCTCGTGCCGGTGCGCGACGGAGCGGTACGCGTCGGGGTGGTGGTCATATCTTCGCGAAGCGTCCGCGCGACTTCGGCTGGCGGATGCCGCGGAAGGCGCTGCAAGCCGCGACCCGGATGGCGCTGGCAGCCAAGATCGCCGACGACGAGGTCAAACTCGTGCAGGCTCTGCCGGTGGCGGCTCCGAAGACGGCCGTGGTCGCCAAGCTGCTCAAGACGCTCGGGCTCGGCGAGAAGACGGTGCTCGTCGCTCCCGAGGGCCACGACGCCAATCTCTGGAAGAGTGCCCGCAACATCGCCGGCGTGTCGGTCTCGCCAGTCGCCGAACTCAACGCCTGGTCGATTCTGCGGCCGCGTTCGATCGTGATGACGACCGCCGCCATCGATGCGTTCCGCGCCACCGCAAAGGCGGCGGCGGTCACGCCTGCGGGGGCCAAGAAGTCGGTCAAGCCGGCGGCCGCCCGCAAGTCGACGAAGAAGGCCGTCAAGGCCGGGAAGGAGGCATAAGGAAGCCATGTCAGTGCCCGTCCCCCCCCCACCGACGTTTTCGCCCCGGCTCGCGCCGCACCAGGTCATTCTCCGGCCCTTGGTGACCGAGAAGGGCATGCATCGTGCCAATCGCCACAACGCCTACTCATTCGAGGTGGTCGTCGAGGCGACGAAGGCCGACATTCGCCGGGCCGTTGAAGAAATGTTCAGCGTCAAGGTCGACAAGGTCGCCGTGCAAAACCGGATCGGCAAGGTGCGTCGGAGCCGAACGCGGCAGACGAGCACCAAGGCGTGGAAGAAGGCCGTCGTCAAGCTGAAGCCCGACTTCAAGATCAACCTCTTCTAAAAACCGACACCCAGAACACGACAGCAGAAAACCGACAATCATGGGCATTCGCACGTACAACCCGACCAGTCCCGGCCGCCGCGGCGCGAGTGTGTCGGACTTCGCCGAGCTGACGCCCGGTGCCGAGGCACCCAAGGCGCTGCGGTTCCGCAAGCGAAAGACCGGCGGCCGCAACAACCAAGGCAAGATCACGGCCCGGCACCGTGGCGGCGGCCACAAGCAGCACTACAGGCTGATCGACTTCCGTCGCAACAAAGATGGCATTCCTGGCAAGGTGGAGTCGATCCAGTACGATCCCAATCGCACCTGTCGCGTGGCGCTCATCACCTACGCCGACGGCGAAAAGCGGTTCATACTCGCGCCGGATGGGCTCGCGGTTGGTCGGACCATCTCCAGCGGTGACCAGGCCCCGCCGGAAGTCGGCAACTGCCTGCCGATGTCGGCCATCCCGCTCGGTATGCAGATTCACAACATCGAGATGCAGGCCGGCCGTGGCGGTCGCCTCTGTCGCTCTGCCGGTTCGGCCGCGGTGCTCGTGGCTCGCGAGGCTCAGTGGGCCCAGATCACGCTGCCCTCCGGCGAAATCCGGCGTGTGCCGGCGGCTTGTCGGGCCACGATCGGTGTGATCGGCAACGGCGAGCACATGAACGTTCGTCTGGGAAAGGCGGGCCGCAGTCGCTGGATGGGCATTCGCCCGCACGTTCGCGGTACGGCGATGAATCCGATCGACCATCCGCACGGTGGTGGCGAGGGACGGACGAAGGGTGGTCGTCACCCGGTGAGCCCCACGGGCAAGAGCGCCAAGGGCGGCGGTACGCGGAAGCCGCGGAAGCCGTCGGGTACGGCGATCATTCGGCGGCGGAAGAGTCGGCGGTACGGTCAGTTGAAGCTGAGGTAATCATCGATGGGACGCAGTGCAAAAAAGGGTCCGTACGTCGACCCGCGAGTGTTCGAGAAGGTCGAATCGCAGCTTGCTTCAGGCAAGCGCGACCCGATCAAGACCTGGTCGCGGTCGTGCACGATCGTCCCCGAGTTCATCGGGCTCACGTTCATGGTGCACAACGGCAAGCAGCATCTGAAGGTGCTCGTGTCTGAAGACATGGTCGGCCACAAGCTCGGTGAGTTCGCCCCAACGCGGACGTTCCGCGGTCACGGCGGCAAGGTGAAGGAAGCCCCGGCGGGCAAGTGACGATGAGGCCTACGGGCCGGTCGAGGTGAACCATGGCATACACAGCAACCCACAAATACGCCCGGATCAGCCCTCGCAAGGTGCGGGCGCTGGCTGACCTCGTCCGCGGCAAGTTTGCCGACGAGGCGCTCGACATTCTGCGGTTCCAGCCGCACCGCGGTGCCCGGATGCTCGAGAAGGTGATCAAGAGCGCCCTCGGCAATGCGGAGCACCAGCAGGCGCCCGGAGTCGATGACCTCGTGGTGGTCGATGCCCGCATCGACGGCGGCCCGATGTTCAAGCGGATTCGCCCTCGTGCCCGCGGCATGGCCTTTGGGATCAAGCGGCGTATGTCGCACATCAAGGTGAAGCTCGACTCTGTTGCTCCAGAAACCACTGCTCCCGCCGCGGAGTGAGGCGGCCACACAGGAAGCATTCGCTGAGGAATTAAGTTATGGGCCAGAAAGTACATCCCGTCGGATTTCGCACCGGCATCACCGAGCCGTGGAAGAGCCGTTGGTACGCCGCGAAAAAGGACTTCAAGGCGCTCCTGCTCGAGGACGTGCGGGTGCGGAAGTTTCTCAAGACGAAGTACCGCGCCGCCGCGATTCCGAAGGTCGAGATCGAGCGGACTCGCGACGAGGTGAAGGTCATCCTCCACACGGCGCGGCCGGGCGTGATCATCGGCCGTAAAGGCCAGGAAGTCGATCGGCTGCAGGAGGAACTCCAGCAGTTGCTCGGACGCCGGGTGAATCTCAAGGTGGAAGAGGTCAATCGCCCCGAGATCCAGGCCCAGCTCATCTCGGAAGACATCGCCGATCAACTCGTGAAGCGGGCCGCGTTTCGCCGCACGCTCAAGCGTGCGATCGATTCGACGATGGATGCCGGCGCGAAGGGCGTGAAGATTCAGTTGGCTGGGCGGCTAGGCGGTGCGGAAATGTCGCGGTGCGAGAAGGCGATCGCCGGCTCGATGCCACTCTCGACCATCCGCGCCAAGATCGACTACGGCTTCTGCGAGGCTCCCACCGCGCAGGGCAACATCGGCATTCAAGTGTGGGTCAACCAAGGCATGTACGAGGAGACTGGCGATGGCGCTGATGCCCAAGAGGGTCAAGCACCGAAAAAGCCAAAGAGGTCGTATAAGAGGTGAAGCCACGCGGGGTAACCGCGTCGTCTTCGGCGATTTCGGCCTTCAGGCCGAGCAGCCGGGCTGGCTTCCCGCCGCGACCATCGAGGCAGGCCGTATCGCGGCCCAGCAGTACCTCCGCACGGAGGGACGGCTGTTCGTGCGCGTGTTTCCCCACAAGTCGATCACCTCGATCCCGCTCGAGACTCGAATGGGCAAGGGCAAGGGAGAGCCGGAGTATTGGGCCGCGGTCATCAAGCCGGGCATGATCCTGTATGAGATCGGTGGCGTGACGGAAGAGGCGGCTCGGATCTGCATGGCGCGGCTCGCGCACAAGATGCCGATCAGGGTTCGGTTTGTGAAGCGGCGGGCAATGTGAGGACATCATGACGAAGGCACGAGAACTCCGAGACATGGCTGACGAGCAGATTCGTCTCGTCTGGAAGGACGCGGCTGAATCGT
>CAMDDA010000162.1 GCA_945890755.1 Candidatus Kuenenia stuttgartensis | reverse complement strand
AGGCCCCGGCCGTGGCTGCTCCCGCAGCCAGTCCGCCGCCGAAGCCCGTGGCCACGCCGCCGGTGTCGCGCGGACAGAGCCCGCAGGCCTTCCCGATGGCCGGCCAGCCGCCGCAAGGCGGGTTTCAGCAGCCGGTGTACCCCCAGCCCGCGTATCAACAGGCTCCGATGCAGCCGCAGACTGCCTTCGGTCAGCCGCTCCAGCCCGGAGCGCAGCCGATGGCCCAGCCCTTCGTCCAGGCCGCGCCACAGCCGCAGCCGTGGGGCGGTCGGCCGCTGGCGCCGACGGGTCCCGAGGCGCTCGACTACTCGCGAATGGTCGCTCCGCCCCCGGCGCAGCCGGCCGTGGGCATGCCTGGTCAGCCACCGGTTTACACCGTACAGCAGCAGATGCAGCCCGGGTTTCCGGGAGGGCCAGCCGCGGGCTTCCCCGGGGGCCTGCCCTTCAACGGTCAGGATCCCAATCAGCCGGGCGCCTTCCAGCAGCCGGGCATGGTGCCCGACTTCGGCACATCGCAGCAGGTCTATCCCGGCAACGAGCCCTACGTGATCGTCGATGTCGATGCCGAGGAGACGCAGACCGGTCGGCTCATGATCGGGGCGGGCGTCAACTCCAACGCCGGCCTCGTCGGCAACATCGTCATCGACGAGCAGAACTTCGACATTCTGCGTCTGCCCCGGAGCTGGGACGACATCCGCAATGGCACCGCCTTCCGTGGCGCGGGACAACGATTCCGGCTCGAGGCCTCGCCGGGCACGGAGTTGCAGCGATACATGGCCACGTTCCAGGAGCCGTATCTGTTCGACACGCGGATCGGCCTCTCGCTCTCGGCCTCCTACTACACCCGGTTCTTCTACGACTGGGCAGAAGCTCGCACCGGTGGCCGCATCGGCCTGGGCTATCAGTTTCAGTTCGCCCCCGACCTCTCCGTCAACGCCGGCTTCCGCGGCGAGAGCGTGGATGTGTTCAATCCCCGGGTGCTCGCGCCCGACGTCGTGAACATGCTCGGCACCAACGGCGTCTACGGGTTCTCCGGCGGCATCATCCACGACACCCGCGACAGCCCGTTCCTGCCGACGCAGGGGCACCTGGCGACGTTCGAGTTCGAGCAGGTGATCGGCACGTTCGTCTACCCGCGCGGCATCTTCGAAGGGCGGCAATACTTCCTGCTCAACGAGCGGCCCGACGGCTCGGGCCGCCACGTGCTCTCGGTCGGCTCGGTGCTCGGCATGAGCGGCCCCGACACGCCCGCCTACGACAACTTCTTCGCGGGCGGCTACAACACCCTTCGCGGCTTCGTATTCCGCGGGGCGAGCCCACGGCAGGCCGGTCCCAACGGCCAGTTGGCGATCGTCGGTGGTCCGTTCGAGTGGCTCAACACGGTCGAGTATCTGTTCCCGATCACGGCCGATGACACGCTGCGGGGCGTGGTGTTCACCGACTTCGGTACGGTCGAGTCGAACGTCTCGATCAAGAACTTCCGCGTGTCGCCGGGCGTGGGCATGCGGATCACGCTGCCGGCGATGGGCCCGGCACCGATCGCGCTCGACTTCGCTTTCCCGGTGGTCTACGCCCCGTACGACAGCAAGCAGCTCTTCAGCTTCTTCGTGGGCTTCGCCCGGTAGCGGCACGACGCGTCCGCGGCTTCCGCCGCGGGATCCGCTCGCTCGCGCTCGTGGCTTTAATGCGGAATCGGCGGGGCCTCCACGAGGCCATACAAGCCCTGAGCGCGAGCGAGGGGATCCCCGACGCGGTTACGCACCGCGGTTGGCCGCCGCGGAGCCGGCGACGAAGCCGCTGGCCCAGGCCCACTGGAAATTGAAGCCGCCGATGCGGCCGTCGACGTCGAGCACCTCGCCGGCGAAGAAGAGGCCGGGGCGGATCCGGCTCTCCATCGTCTCCAGCCGCACCTCGGCGAGCGGCACGCCACCCGCCGTGGCCTCGGCCACCGCGAAGCCGCGGTCGCCCGTGACGGGAAGCGGCGTGGCCGTGGCGAGCGTCGCCAGCCGCCGCCGCGCATCGCGGGGCACGTCGCCCGTCGGTGGTGCGCCGGCGAGTTCGCAGAGCGTGCGGGCGAGGCGGTCGGGGATCATGTCGCGGAGCACGGCGACCGCACCGCGGCGCTGCCCCTCCACGAGCAGCCGGTCGCAGTCGTCGGTGGACACGCCTGGCAGCCAGTTGATGGCCAGTGCCACGCCCGGATCGGCATGGCGGGCGATGAGCCAGTGGCGGCTGATGTCGAGGATCGCCGGGCCGGAGAGGCCGACGTGGGTGCAGAGCGTGCTGCCGCTGAACGAGACGAGTCGCTTGCCGGTGGCCGAGGCCAGCGTGACGGTCGTGGGAAGCGTGAGGCCCGAGAGGCCGGTGACCCAGTGGCCGGTGGCGAGCGCGAGCGGCACGAGGGCCGGCACGAGGGGCTCGGTGAGCGAATGACCGAGGCTCGTGGCGAGCATGAATCCGCCGCCGTCGGAGCCCGACTTCGGCAGCGACTTGCCGCCGGTGCAGAGGATCACACGGCGGGCCTCGATCGGGCCGGCATCGGTCGTGGCGGTGAAGCCGTCTTCTCCCGGCGAGATCTCCGTCACGCGGGCCGGATGGCGGATCTCGGCACCAGCCCGGGTCGCCTCGGCGATCAGGGCCTCGAGCACCGTGCGGGCCGAGTCGGTGACCGGGAAGAGCTTGCCGGTGTCTTCCTGCTTGAGCGCGACGCCCGCTTCCTCGAAAAACCGGATGGTGTCGGCTGCCGGGAACCGCCTGAGCACCTTGCGGATGGCGGCCGGCGAACTGCCGGCGTAGTCGGCCTCGCTCACCACGTGGTGCGTGACGTTGCAGCGGCCGCCACCGGCCACGAGGATCTTCGCGCCGAGCTTGCGGGCGCCGTCCACCACGAGAATCCGCGGCCGCGCCTCGCCCGCCGCCGCCTGGGCAACGCGGCCGGCCCACGTGGCCGCAAACAGTCCGGCCGCGCCCGCGCCCACGACGAGGATGTCGGTGGTCTCCATCACTACCAGCGCTGGTGCACGAGCGGACGGATCGCGGCGTCGTAGATCTCCTGCACCGCTGCCAGCGTGTGGGCATCGAGCGGGGGCAGGTCGGCGGCCCGGGCGTTGGCGCGCACCTGCTCCGGCCGCCGCGCGCCGGGGATCACGCACGACACAGCCTCGAAGGACAGAATCCACCGCAGGGCGAACTGGGCCAGCGTGGCCCCGGGAGGCACGAGGGCCTTCAGTCGCTCGACGGCCTCGAGCCCCGTGTCGTAGTCGACGCCGGAGAAGGTCTCCCCGCGGTCGAACATCGCGCCCTCGCGGTTGAACGCCCGATGGTCGTCGGCTGGAAACTCCGTGAGCCGGGTGAACCGCCCCGAGAGCAGTCCGCTCGCCAGCGGCACCCGCGCGATCACGGCCACGTTCCGCCGCTTCGCCTGCTCGAAGAACAACTCCGACGGTCGCAGGCGGAACGCGTTGAAGATGATCTGCACGCTCTGCACCCTCGGATACTCGATCGCCTTGAGCGCCTCCTCCACCTTCTCCACGCTCACGCCGTAGAAGCGGATCTTTCCGGCGGCCACGAGGTCGTCGAGGATGCCGAACACCTCGGGCCGGTAGTAGACGTCGGTGGGGGGGCAGTGGAGCTGGAGCAGATCGAGCCGCTCGACGGCGAGGTTCTGGAGGCTGCGATCGACGAAGGCCGTGAGGTTCTCCCGGGAATAGCCGGCCACGGTCTGGGACGGCAGCCGCCGGCCCGCCTTCGTGGCCACATAGAAAGGCTCGGTCCGTTCCCGCCGCAGCCGGGCGATGAGCCGCTCGGAGAGGCCGTCGCCGTAGACGTCGGCCGTGTCGAAGAAATTGATGCCCGCATCGAGGGCCGCGTGGAGCGTCCGCATCGACTCGGCCTCGTCGGCGCCGCCCCACTGGCCGCCACCGATGCCCCAGGCGCCGAAGCCGATTTCCGAAACCTGCCAGCCCGTCCGTCCGAAGGTGCGTGTGTTCATGCGAGGGAGTGTGACCGATCGGCCGCCCTCCTGCCAGCGGATCGGCGGTAGACTCGATGCGTGATGCCTGCTGCCCCATCGACCGGACACCGTGACCGCTGGTGGCACGATCGCCGCGCCTGGCCGCTGGCAGCGATCGGTCTCGTGCTCGTGGCGAGCGGGGTGTTGCATCTCGTGGTGTGGGCCGTACTCGGCGGGCCGTGGGAGGGGCCGGTCACCTGGCGGAAGCCGATCCTCTTTGGCATCTCCGGCGGCGCGACGGCGCTCTCGCTGGGCTGGGCGTGGTCGAAGCTGGGCGAGCGGCGCGGCGACACGTGGCTCGCGCGGCTCACGGCCTGGGCGCTCCTGATCGAGGTAACGCTCATCGACCTGCAGCGGTGGCGGGGCGTGGCGAGCCACTTCAATCGTCAGACGCCACTCGACTCATGGCTCTACGACGTGATGGGCGGGCTGATCCTGTTCGTAACGGCCGTGATCATCGACCTCACGGTGCGGTGGTGTCGCACGCGGCCGCCGGTCGCTGCCGACATGCTCCTGGCGGCGCGGGCCGGGCTCGTGCTGCTCGTCGTGTCGTGCCTGCTCGGCATCTGGGCGGGGGCGCACGGCGACATGCAGGCGGCCGCCGGGCGGCCGCCGGAGGTTTTTGGTGCGGCGGGCGTGGTGAAGTTTCCGCACGGCGTCGTGATCCACGCGATCCAGTGGCTGCCGTTCATCGCATGGGCCGCGCGGCGGGCCGGACTCGGCAACCGCACGCGTATGCTCCTCGTGGCGGCGGCCACGGCCGCCTCGGCGCTCCTGCTCGCCTACGCCCTCGCGCAAACGCTCGCCGGCCGCCCGCGGTTCGGCGGTCAGGCCACCGTGGGCCTGTCACTCCGTGACAACCATGCCGTTTTTCCGTTCATGTAGGCCCGTCACTCCGTGAGGGGCAGCCCGTTGCGGAGCAACGGGCCTACGGCTGCGGTTCGGCGTTTCCGCGTGGGACCGCTCGCACGACGGCGACGCCGCCGACGAGGAGCAGGCCGGCGCTCACGCCGACAATCGCATTGACTGCCGTCTCGAGCGGGGTGGCCCATGGCGACGGAGCGTGGCCGCCCGCGGAGAGCCAGGCCGTGAGGTCGTGAAGGGCGTGATGGATGGCCGGCACGCCGTGGGCGATGATGCCGCCGCCGACGAGAAACATCGCCGCCGTGCCGGCGACCGACAGGCCGCGCATCAGCCACGGTGCCGCGGCAAGAATGCCCCGGCCAAGGGCTGCAAGGAACGGCTCGGGCCGGGTGGCGAGCAGGCTCCCGACGTCGTCGAGCTTCACGATCGCGGCGACAAGGCCGTAGACGCCGATCGTCATCGCAGCCGAAATGGCGAGGAGCACGGCCAGTTGGGTGAGGAAGGGCTTGCCCGCCACGACGCCGAGTGTGATCACGATGATCTCAGCCGAGAGGATGAAATCGGTGCGGATCGCACCGCCGATCTTCTGCGACTCGAGAGCTGCCGCATCGACTGTGGGAGCAAGCAGCGGTGTGTCTGCGTCAGTGGCGTGTGTCTGCCCGTCGTGACCTGCGGTATCGCGATGCAACAACCGGTGGAGAATTTTCTCGGCGCCTTCGTAGCAGAGGTAGGCGCCGCCGGCGATGAGCAGAGGCGTGACCGCCCAGGGGGCGAGCCAGCTGAGCGCGAGGGCCGCCGGCACGAGGATCGCCTTGTTGATGGCCGAGCCGCGGGCCACCCGCCAGACGACGGCCAGCTCACGGGCAGGCTGCACGCCCGTGACCTGCTTGGCGTTGAGCGCCAGGTCGTCACCGAGCACGCCCGCCGTCTTCTTGGCGGCGACCTTCGTCATCGTCGCCACGTCGTCGAGGACCGTCGCGATGTCGTCGAGCAGCAGCAGGAGGCTGGAGGCCATAAAGCGGGTGTTATACTGCGGCGTTCGTCGATGGCAAACCCGGTTCGTCTGTGGGAAGAAAAGTGTGGGGCGTGTATGACGATGTGGCAGCGTGGGCTCGTGTTTATCCTCGTCGCAGCGTGCAGCGTGGCCTGCCCAAAGGCCTCCGCCGCGACGGTGCTCGTGGAGGCCGAGAGCTTCAACGACCATGGAGCCTGGAGCCTCGACACGCAGTTCATCCGCGAAATGGGTTCGCCCTATCTCCTGGCCCACGGTCTCGGCACGCCGGTGGCCGATGCCACGACGAAGGTGGCGTTTCGCGAGGCGGGCACGTACCACGTGTGGGTGCGAACGAAGGACTGGGTGGCGCGGTGGAACGCACCGGGCACACCGGGAAGGTTTCAGGTGCTCGTGAATGGGAAGCCGCTGGCTGAAACGTTCGGCACCAAGGGTACCCAGTGGGGCTGGCAGGCTGGCGGCACGGTGACCGTGCCGGCGGGCGAGACGACGGTCGCCCTGCACGACCTCACGGGCTTCGACGGTCGCTGCGACTGCATCGCGTTCACAACTGATGCGAGCCCGCCGCCGAACGACTCGGCGATCCTCGCTGCCTGGCGGCGGGAGGCGCTGGGCCTGCCGAAAGAGCCGGAGACGAAGGGCCCATATGACCTCGTGGTGGTCGGCGGCGGCTACTCGGGGATGGGGGCCGCGATCTCGGCGGCCCGGATGGGCCTGAAGGTGGCGCTCATCCAAGACCGGCCCGTGCTCGGCGGCAACGGCTCGAGCGAGGTGCGGGTATGGGCGATGGGGCTGATCAAGCGGGGCAAGTATCCCCACATCGGCGAGATCGTGGAGGAGTTTGCCGACAAAGCCAAGAAGAGCCCGGGCACCTATGAGGAGTTCGGCGACGCCTTGAAGGAGCAGGTCGTCCGGGACGAGCCGAATATCGAGCTGTTCCTCAACACGCATGCCTTCGCCGTGGCCCGGGAGGGCAGCCGGATCACGAGCGTGACCTGCCTCGACACGAAGACGAGTCGGGAACTCGTGTTCACGGGCACCTTCTTCTGCGACGCCACCGGTCATGCCACGATCGGCCACCTCGCGGGCGCCGAGACGGTGATGGAGCCGAAGGGGCGGATGGGTATGAGCAACATGTGGGCCTGGGACGACCGCGAGGCTCCGCAGACGTTCCCCGCAACGCCCTGGGCGCTGCCGCTCTCAATGGCGGACTTTCCGTATCCGAAAGACCATCACGGCCCGTGGTTCTGGGAGAGTGGCTTCGACAAGGACCCGCTGGGCGACGCCGAGGGCATCCGCGACTGGAATCTCAGGGCGGTGTTCGGGGCCTGGAGCGCCATGAAGAACGGCGACGGGGCGGCCAAGCACCCCACTGCGGTGCTCACATGGGTGGCCTACGTGGGCGGCCCGCGGGAGAGTCGGCGGATCCTCGGCGACGTGGTGCTCTCGCAGGATGACATCGTGTCGAAGAAGGAGTTTTCCGATGGGTGCGTGCCGAGCACCTGGTCGATCGACCTCCACTACCCGAAGCAAGAGTTCGCGAAGAAGTTCCCCGACAACCCGTTCATCTCGATCGCCGTTCACGACAAGCGGGTCGATCGCACGTTCGGCTATCCCGTGCCCTACCGCTGCTTCTACTCGAAGGACGTGGACAACCTCTTCATGGCGGGCCGCTGCATCTCGGTCACGCACGAGGCCCTCGGCACCGTCCG
>CAMDDA010000161.1 GCA_945890755.1 Candidatus Kuenenia stuttgartensis | reverse complement strand
GTTCCGTACGGCGTCGCATCTACGGCCGCCATGGATGTCCTGAGCGAGCGTCCGGCGACGGGGCATGGGCAACCCCGAACCCCCGCCACACGACGTCGCCCCTCAGCGGGACAACCCGCACGCCCGCGTCACGCGGAGCGGAAGCCGCCGTTGACGGCGATGATCTGGCCGGTCACGAAGGCGGCCTGCGGCGAGACGAGCCAGTGCACGGCGCCGGCGATGTCTTCCGGCGTGCCCCAGCGGCCGAGCATGCTCTCGCGAACCGCCCGCTGCTGCCAGGCGTCGCTCGCTCCCTCGCCCCAGGCCGTGCGAATCCAGCCGGGGGCGACGCAGTTCACCCGCACCTGCGGCGCGAGCGACTTGGCCAGGCTCTTCGTGAACGCCATCACGGCCCCCTTCGTCGCGGCGAACAGTTCGCCGCTGTCCCCTTCCATGCCAGTGTGGGCCTGATCCCAGCCGATCGTGACGATCGCCCCCCCCGCATGGTCCCGCATCCAGCGGCCGAAGGCCCGGGCGAGCAGCAGCGTGGCCATCACGTCCACTCGCAGGAGTTCGTCGAGCTTCTGTTCGAAGCCCCACTTCGCGGGATCGCCCGTGAGCACATCCGCGCCGGCGATGAGCACGAGGGCGTCGATGGTCGCGAGGGCCGATGTCGCCGCCGTCACGAGCGAGTCGCAGCCGGCCGGGGCGCCGAGATCCGCGAGAAACGTCCCGGCATGTGCTGCACCGAGGGCTGCCGCCACGTCGGCCGCCCCGGCGGCGTTCCGGCCGTGGATCGCCACGCGGGCTCCCGCGGCGGCGAGTTCCAAGGCCACCGCCCGGCCGATGCCCCGCGTCGCGCCCGTGACGAGCACGGTCTGACCGGCCAGGTCGTTCATCGCGCGGCCTCTGCCGTGAACCGATAGCAGACCGCCTCTTCCGCGTTGCGGACGAGGAGCCGACCGGGCGTCACGCAGGGATTGTTCCAGGTCTGGCCGTCGAGGGCGGCGAGGCGGCCGCGAACGAGATGCTTCTCCGGCGAGCAGTCCACGAACACGACCTCGCCCGACTCGGCCTGCACGACGAGCACGCCGCGGACCCGCAGCACCTGCCCCTGCCCGTAACGGCCTCCCTTCCACATCCGCTTGCCGTCGGCCAGCCGCACGCACTCGAGAATCCCGTCGGACAGGCCGTAGGCATGGCCGTCGTGGATCGCCACGTTGGTGAACTTCGTCTTCAACATGCCGGGCTGGGCCCAGACCTGCCGGAATCGCAGCGGCTCGACACCCGGCTCGGGCTCGAACACCGCCGCGCCGATGCCATAGCCCTTCGAGATGAAGACCCGCCCGTCATCGAGCACGTGGGCCTGCGAGCAGGAGGCGTCGGAATTGGAGTGGCCGGGCCAGGGAAACGACCACAGCCGACGGCCATCGGCGGGATCATGGGCGGCCACGCTCGCCTCGTTGACCACGAGCACGACCTCGCGGCCCGCATGTGTCACCAGGATCGGCGTCGTATAGCTGATCTGCTCGTCGCCGCCGGTCCACACGCGGTCGCCCGTCGCGCGGTCGTAGGCCACGAGCGACACGGCGCCTCCCCCCTGTTCCTGCGGACCGCCCGCCGGCACGATCACGAGCGACTCGGTGACCAGCGGCGAGCACGCCCGCCCCCAGGCGACCGCCAGCGCATGGGCGGCCGGATCGAGGCCGATGTCGTCCACCACGTTCTTGCGCCAGCGCACCTTGCCCGTCGGGCCGTCGATCGCGTGCAGCCAGCCGGTCGCACCCGTCGTGTACACCATGCCGTCGCGAATCGCGGGCGTCGATCGCGGGCCCACGCCGCCCAGCACGGTCTCATGTCGCGCGGGCACGGCGATGCTCCACTCGGGCTCGCCGGTGCCGAGCGCGTAACAGGCTACGACTTCCTCGTCTCCGCGCTGCTCGAGCGTGACCGCATGGCCGTCGCAGACCGCGAACCCGCCCCAGCCAGCGCCGATCGGCCGCCGCCAGACCTCGGTGAACTCGTCGCCGGTCACCGGAATGGCAAACGCATCGACACCTGCATTCCCCGCCGGCCCGAGGAACCGCGGAAAGTCGCCTGCCGTGGTCGGTTGCCACGCCGCTGCCGCCGGCTCACCCTGCGGCTCGCCAGCGCCCCGCGACCCCGCCGCGGCCTGCGGCAAGAGCCGATCGCGCGACGGCGCCCACCGCCAGGCAAACTCCGGCACCAGATCTCCCGACACCCGTTCGATGCGCAAGGCGGCACAGCCGAGGGCCACCGCACCGAGCAGCCCCCAGCCCACGCTCTTTTTGACCGCGGGCGCGTGCCCGCTCTCGCGCAGGAACCACACGAGCAGCGACATCAGCCCCGCGAAGGCCAGGATGAGGCTGATGATGTTGCGGACGGCCTGGTCGACGATGCTGCCCACAATGCTCTCGAGCAGACCGGCCCGCACGAGCAGGATCGCCGTCGCCAGCGAGGCGAGCGTGATGAAGATCTGCCGCGGCGGCCAGAGGCGACGAGCGGATGCGGTCGCTGGCACGGAAGGGGTTCGGCGCATGCCCCCCCTTGTACCCGATCCAGCGACCGGCGGACCAGCGGCGTTCCTTGTCGCTCCGCCGGGGCGGGACTAGACTCGCGAGATCGAAGTGTTCGCGGAAAAACGCATGCTGCACACAGACACGTCCGTCCCGGCCGGCCCCTCCACCGCTGCGGTGCACGCAGGGGAAGCGCGACAGAAGCCCGGCTTCGCGATCACCGACCCGATCTTCGCGGCCTCGACCTACACGTTCGCAAGCACGCAGTCGATCATCGACTTCATCGAGCAGGATCAGCCGCGCGAGGAATACGGTCGCTACGGCAATCCCGGCGAGCGGGTGGTCGAGCGGAAACTCGCGGCCCTCGAAGGGGGCGAGGAGGCGGTGCTCTTCGCCAGTGGCATGGGAGCCCTGGTCGGCCTGCTCATGGCCCACCTCAATGCCGGCGACGAGATCGTTTTCTTCGACGAGTGCTACCACCGCAGCCGCGAGTTCTGCCGCAAGCATCTCACGCGGTTCGGCGTGGGCTTCCGCGAGGTGCCCACCTGCGACTACGCCGCGATGGAGGCCGCGATCACGCCGCGGACCAAGTTCATCGTCAGCGAGTCCCCGACCAACCCGCACCTCAGCGTGGTCGACATCGAACGGTTCGCCGACATCGGCCGGCGGCGGGGCGTGCTCTCACTGATCGACGCCACGCTCTGCACGCCCTTCAATCTGCGGCCGCTGGAGGCGGGCGTGGATTTCGTCCTGCACTCCGCCACGAAGTATCTGGGCGGCCACAACGATCTTTTGGCCGGTGTCGTCGTGGGCTCGCTGGAGAAACTCGCCCCGGTCCGTCAGCTCCGCGGAATCATGGGGGGCATCAACTCGCCCCACAACGCCTATCTCTTGGAGCGCGGCCTCAAGACGCTCGCCCTGCGGATGGAGCGGCACAACGCCAACGGCCTGGCAGTGGCCCGATTCCTCGAGTCGCACCCGCGGGTGGAACGAGTGCTGTACCCCGGGCTGGAGAGCCATCCTTTCCACGCGGTCGCCGCCCGCACGATGCGGGGCTGCGGCGGGCTGGTCACGTTCTTCATCAAGGATGCCGACTGGCGGCAGACGGCTGCGGTGATCGACGCGGTGCGGATCCCGCGAATCGGGCCGAGCCTCGGCGGCGTGGAGTCGCTGATCGAACAGCCGCTCGTGATGAGCTACTGGAACTACACCCCAGCCGAGCGGGCCGCCTTCCGGATCCCAGACAACATGATCCGCCTGGCCTGCGGCATCGAAGACTCGGGCGACCTGGTCGCCGATCTTGCCCAGGCTCTCGGGTAGGGCCAGCTTGTCGGGGCGACCCGTAGGCCCATCCTCGTAGGCCCGTTGCTCCGCAACGGGCTATCGGGAAAGCCCGTCACGGAGTGACGGGCCTACGGCCGAATACTGGGCAACATAGGAAGCCTCTCCCGATCGCGGAGATTTTGGCGGAAGTTCCGGCTGTGCGGATGCCGATGACTCTTCCGATCGACCGATGGCGAGCGGCCCGGATGGCCGGCGCGATTGGTCGCGGAGGATGATCATGAACGCGTTGATTGCTCGGAAGCATGTGACCGCGGCGGCCCTCGTTGCCTGCACGCTCTTCCCGACGCTGGCCGCTGGGCAGGCCCCGGGTAGCGGGTCGAGCCAGCAACAACTCAAGTGGACGCCCCATCGGGCCGCAACCGCGGTCGCGCCGACGGGCCCTGCCGCTCCGATCGCAACCGATGCCCCGCCTGCCGCCCCCGCTCCGCTGGCCGTGGCGACTGCGCCGCCGTCTGCGGCTCCGGCCCCGACCGGCCCCGCGTCCGTTTCGCTGCCGCCCGATGTGCCCGCGATCAGCCCGGGCCCCCGGCGCGTGTCGAGTGGCTATGCCCCGGCTCGTTCGCCGTCCGTCCGCATGGGCGACATGCCGAGCATCAACCGCATTCCGGCCGCCATCCAGAAGACATTCGATCCCACCAACCCCGAGGGTGTGTTCGGCATGGCAGCCCCGCGGTCGCCGCAGGGCGACGTCACCCGCCAGATCCTGGCCCCCGAGGGGCGGCAGGCGGTGGCGATGCAGCGCAACGCAACGCGGCTGGCGGGATCGGAAGCCGAACAGTTCGGCGGCGGCCTCGCCCCGCGGTATCAGCCCGCCGTCGGATCGGCCTCGCGGCGGCCCGAACGGCTCGCGATGAACGTCGACGGCATCCCGTCGGTGATGACCCAGGCCCCCCAGGTCGGCGCGCTCGACGACACCGGCGTGCCGGGCCGCACGCCCCCCGGAGCCGCCGCCGCCGAGCGGATCGCCACGCCCGAACCGCGGTCGGTGACCGAGGGCCTTACGCTCCCCGACACCACGATCATCGAGGAGATGCCGGGCGACGCCGGCTATGGCTCTGGCTACGGCAGCGTCGACGGCTTCGAGGAGGGCATGATCGGCGACGAGATGATGCTCGGCAGCGCTCCGCCTCAGCTCCACGTCGAGTCGTTCTACGACGATCCGTACGAGTGCGAGGACGAGGAATACATGATGTGCGAGCACAGCGGCCGCATCTGCATGTGGCTGCGACGCTTCGGCAAGCCCTACTACGGCTGGAGGTGGTACCGCGACTTCACCGCCAGCGCCGGCGTGACGGCCTTCGAGAACGAGACCGACCTGGGCATCAACGGAAACTTCGGCACCAATGAGTATCTCAACTGGGCGATGCCGTTCTGGAATGCCTTCGGTATCGGCTGGCAGGTGGGTGCCCGCGGCACCCAGACGAACTTCCAGCCCAGCACGGTCACGACGGCCGACGGCGGCCGGCTCCAGAACAACGCCCGCAACCAGACGTTCGTCACCACCGGCTTCTTCACCCGCGCCTTCGAGGGCCGCGGACTGCAGGGTGGAGCGGTGTACGACTACCTGAGCGACAACTGGTACGACACCTCCGACGTATCCCAGATCCGCTCCGAGATCAGCTACGTGTGGGGCTACCACGAGTTCGGCTACTGGGGCGCCCACAACATCGGCGACCAGTCCACGATCTTCGGACCGATCCGCAACAACGAAGGCATCGCCGGCACGCTCGACATGTACTGCGGTTTCTACCGGCTCCAGTTCGGCGACGCCAACGAGTGGAAGGTGTGGGGCGGTGGCGTGGACGGCGGCGGCGGCATCGTGGGCTCGATGCTGCGGGCCCCGATCGCCCGGTCGTGGGCTCTGGAAAGCACGTTCACCTACCAGATTCCCGACAAGAGCAAGACCGTGACGATCGACGAGGATGGCGACAGCATCACCTTCGCTCCCTCGGCCTGGAACCTCGGTATCAACATCGTCTACTACCCCGCGGGCCGATCGCGGCGGAGCCTGGCAAGCCCCTACCGCCCGCTGTTCGACGTGGCCGACAACGGCAGCATGATCCGCTCGCTCGCCCCCGTCCTGCCGTCGCCGTGACCGGCCCGCGGGGCGGCGGTCGGAGTGAGGGCAGCCCGCGACGGACCACCACGGCCTGACGGATTCGTGGCGTTTGGGGTATCCTGAGGGCTGCCGCGGGGCCCTTCGCCCCGCGTTCGGACTGGCTCACGGAATCTCCCATGCAGGATCAGAATCACCAGAACGGCGGCTCGCAGGACCCCTGGGCGTCGCTCGCGGAATCGCTCGGCGTCGGCTCGGCGGGCGAACCGGCCCCTACGCCTCCCGCAGCGCCGCGTCCCACCAGCCCCGCGCGGAGCGAGAGGCGGCCGCCCCGTCCTGCCGCTGCCCCGCCTGCTCCCAGTTGGGACTCCCTGGCCTCGGATTTGGGATTGGACTCCGATGCCGCACAGCCCCCGGTTGCACCGCGGCCCCGGCCGACGGAAACGCGGCCTGGGGGGATCAGTGAGCGAGCTGAACGTGGCGCCCGCAGCGACGCAGGTGTCTCTCGCGACGTCGGTGGCCGCAGCGACCGCGAGGAGCGGGTCGGCCAGGCCGACCGTGCAGATCGAACCGATCGGTTCGAGCGCTCTGACGAGCCACGTGGCGAAAGTGACCGCGGCGAGGAGCGAGCAGCGCCGGGTGATGGCGACTCAGCCGGCAGCGAAGACGGCGGTCGGTCTCGTGGCCGGCGGCGGCGTGGCCGCCGCGGTGGCCGCGGGCGCCGCGACCGCGAGACGTCCGGTGACGCACGCCCGGAGAGCGATCTGCGGGCTGATGGCGGCGATCGCCGCGACCGTGACGGTCGTGGTCGTGATCTCACCGCCGACGATGCGTTCGATGCCGGCGTTCGTGATCGTGATCATGACGCGGAGCCGGCGGCCGACCGCAGCGACACCTGGGCGGCCGAGGGAGGCGATCGGCCAACTGGCCCGACGGAATCGGCGGAGGACGGCGGTCGTCCGCGCCGCCGTCGCCGTGGCCGCCGGGGCGGCAGGGGCCGCAGCCGCAGTGAACGCGACCGCGTCGAATCCACCGCGGATCGTGGTTCCGATCGCGACCCGGATCGTGTTCGCTCCGAGCGCGACCGCCCATCCGACGCGGGCGCCGACGACGAACCGCTTCCCACCAGCTACGGCATGCGGCCGGCCGGCCGCAACGATGAGCCGGCCGGCGACCGGGAACGGCAGCCCTCCTCCCGGAGCGACGACGAGGGGGGCTCCGGCACCCGCGGTCGGCGGCGCCGTCGGCGGCGTGGATCTGAGACTCGTGGATCTGAAGGCCGCACGGGCGAAGGCCGCACGGGGACCCCGGCATCCCGCGACCGGAGCTCGGCCTCCCGAGAAGGCCGACGCGACCGACGCAGTCGTGGCCGCGGCGAATCCGAATCGCGGTCGTCGAGCTACGCACGAGGCCGCCGAAGTGATTTTGCCCCGGTGGCTGGCGGGTACGACGAAGATGACGAGGGCCTCGAGTTTCTCGGCATCGAGGAGGCCGGTCGCGAGGGCAGCCGGCGGGAAGCGCGGCCGGAAGATGACGACGTGCTTGCCGAAAGCGGCCTCAACATGGTTCGCGACGTGCCGAGCTGGGTCGAGGCCATCGGAATCGTGATCGCCGGCAACCTCGATGCCCGCAACCGCTCCGGTCGCCAGGACGGCGGCCGTGGTCGGTAGGCTCGTGTCACCCGTAGGCCC
>CAMDDA010000160.1 GCA_945890755.1 Candidatus Kuenenia stuttgartensis | reverse complement strand
CTCGACGGCAACGAGGAGTTCGACCTGCTCGACACGCAGAACGAAGCCTTCCAGGTGATCCGGCATGCGATTGCAGGTGTCGCGACCGCTGCCAAGCGGCAGGTGTTCATCGTGCATGGCGGACCAGGCACCGGAAAGTCGGTGATCGCGGTCCGGCTCCTCGCCGAAGTGCTCGCATCGAAGCGGCTTGGCTTCTTTATTGCGCCGAACAAGGCCTTCCGCGACACGCTTGTGGAGCAGCTCGCCCGCGGCAGCCGCGACTACCGCGAGGACGGACAGGCGCTCTTTCAGTCGTCGTGGAGCTTTCACACGGCGGACTTCATGAAAGACCGCCTGCACGAGGTGCTTGTCGTCGACGAGGCCCACCGGCTCAAGGACGAGGCCTATCAGTACCGCGGCGCCAGCATGGTCGAAGACATGGTCCGCGCGGCACGGATCAGCGTGTTCTTTCTCGACGAAACGCAGCGAGTGCAATGGAACGACTGTGGGGGCGAAAGCCGCATCCGCGAGGCTGCCACGAAGTTCAAGGCCCACGTGCATCCGCCGTTCACGCTCACCGCCCAATTCCGCTGCGGCGGCTCCGACGGCTATCTGAACTGGCTCGACGACGTGCTCCAGATCCGCCCCACTGGCAACTTCGACAACTGGGCCGATGAGCAGTATGACTTCCGTGTCTTCGACGACGCGGTGGAGCTCTATCGTGAGCTCACGGCGCGAAATGCGGAAAACACGGCCCGCCTGGTCGCGGGTTATTCGTGGGAATGGCCAACGGCGGGCCGACAACGCCGCGGCCACGCAAAGCACGTCACGGTCGACGGCCTTTCGCTCCCGTGGAATTTCAGTGGTGAAAACTGGGCGACGGCCACGGACGGCATCGAGCAAGTGGGATGCGTGCACACCTGCCAGGGCGTGGAATTCGACTGGCTTGGCGTGCTCATCGGCCCCGACCTCCGATTCGAAGACGGCCGCATCGTCGGCGATCCGGATAAGCGAGCCCGAACCGACAGCTCGTTGAAGGGCTCGAAGAAATCCCTGCGAGAAGCGAAAGACGACCGTGACGCCACGGAAGCGGTGCTCGCCAAGGTGCAGGCCATCATCAAGAACACCTACAAAGTGCTCTTGTCGCGCGGCCGCAAGGGCTGCTTCGTGTGGTGTGCCGACCCGGGCCTGCGGGAATATCTTCGCGATCGCCTGCGACTTGCGGCGCGGACCATGGCTACGCGATCCAGCGCGAGCGAAGCCGCCCCCCCTGCTCCGGCTCTGCGAATCGTCGCGATCCCGCCAGGCCGCCGGTTCGAGGAATGGGTGCCCGTCTACGAGCTCAGCGCAGCAGCGGGAGGCTTTGGGCCGTCGTCATCGGCGGATTGCCTCGGATGGATCGCGTCGCCGCCGAGCGTCCGCACGGACGATCGGCATTTCGTGTCGCGAGTGCGTGGCCGGTCAATGGAGCCGCTCATTCCCGATGGCTCCCTCTGCCTGTTTCGATCCGACGTGGCTGGTAGCCGTAGCGGCCGCATCCTCCTGGTGCAGCACCATGCGATCAGCGATCCTGAGTTGGGCGGATCGTATACCGTAAAGAAATATCGCTCGCTGAAAGTTCAGGAAGCCGACGCGGATGGCGATACTTGGACGCACGCCGCCATCCAACTCGTGCCACTGAACCAGGAATTTCAGACGATCTGGGTCAATCCCGACCAAGTTGCAGATATACGGATCATCGCGGAGTTCATTCGGTTGATGCAATGAGCCTTCGTGAGGGCCTACGAGAGCAGCCTCAGTCTTGACGTTCACGCATAAACTGTTATTCTGTTCAGTGACCCGCGGTGAACGCGGTCGTTTTTTGTGAGGAGGTTTTCGATGCCGCTGCTCGCGTCTGCCGAAACCCGCACCGTGCTCGACAACGTCCGGTGGGAGACGTTTCTGGAACTGGCCGAGGGCCGCAGCGGAAGCGTGCCCCGGATGACCTACGACCGCGGAGTGCTCGAACTCATGACGCCCCGTCGCCAGCACGAACAACTTGGTCGCCTGATCGGTCGGCTTGTTGAGGCGTACACCGAAGTCCGCGGCATCGAGATCCTCAGTTGTGCCTCGACGACGTTTAAACGGGTGGATCTCGACCGGGCCTTCGAGCCGGACGAGTCGTATTACATCGCCCACGCCGATGAGATTCGGCCGAAGGACGAGGTTGATCTGCTCCTGGATCCGCCGCCCGATCTGGTGATCGAGGTGGAGATCACGTCGTCGGCGATCGCCAAGCTGAAGCTGTTTGCCGCGATGGGTGTTCCCGAGGTCTGGCGGCACGATGGCACTCGCCTCACGATGCTCGCACTGACCGAAGGGGTGTACGAGCCGATCGAGTCGAGCGTGGGGCTCCCTGGGCTCACGACGGTGCTCATCGATGCGTTCGTGGCCCGCAGGTTCGATCGCGGTGAGACCGCCCTCATCAAAGAGTTTCGCGCGGCCATTACTGGCAACTGATTCAGCTGCCGGCATGTGAACGCTTGCCTGGAAGCCCGAGGCGCGAGCCGAGGGAATTCGCGTGGCCGCACATGACGCAGGCCGAATACCACTTGGCTCGCGCCTCGGGCTTCACGGGCAACTCCGTGCCGCCCCCGGATGATGCGATCGCCGCGATTCCGGGCGGTCCAAATTGATATGCGGTGGGACCACCACGACCCGCACGCCAGACGCATCACGTGTCAGGCGGGCAGGTCGAGCCACTTCCCCATGCGGCGGAACTTCTCGTAGCGGGCTGCCACGAGTTCGTCCCGCGGCTGGCCGACGAGCTCGCGGAGGCTGCGGGCGAGAAAGGTCTTGAGCCGGGTGGCCATCTGCCGCGGATGACGATGGGCGCCGCCGGCCGGCTCCTCGATCACCGCATCCACCACGCCGAACTCCTTGAGGTCGCGGGAGCGGAACCGCAGCGCCCGCGCGGCGTCGGCCTTGAACTCGACGCTCTTCCAGAGGATGCCCGCACAGCCCTCGGGGCTGATCACGCTGTAGTAGGCGTGCTCGAGCATCGCCACGCGGTCGCCCACGCCGATACCGAGCGCGCCGCCCGAGCCCCCTTCCCCGATCACCACGCACACGATCGGCACCGGGAGCGAGGCCATCAGAAACATGCTCTCGGCGATTACCTGCGCCTGCCCACGCTCCTCCGCGCCGACGCCCGGATAGGCGCCGGGCGTGTCGATCAGGCAGATCACCGGCAGGCCATACTTCGCCGCCATCCGCATCTTGCCCATCGCCTTGCGGTAGCCCTCGGGATGGGCGCAGCCGAAGTGACAGGCTTGCCGTTCGGCGAGGGTCTTACCCTTCTGATGCCCCACCACGAGTACCTTGTGTTGATCGAGCTTGGCGAACCCCGTGAGGAGCGCCGGGTCGTCGCCGAAGCACTTGTCGCCGTGGAGTTCCACGAACTCGTCGAACACGAGTCCCAGATAGTCGCTCGTCTTCGGCCGGTCGGGGTGCCGCGAGACCTCGACGGTCTGCCACGGGTCGAGATTGCTGAACACCTGCTTCTGCACCTCGACCAGCTCCCGCTTGAGCCGTCGCAGCTCCTCCTGCTGCTGGCCGCCGAGTGGCGCCGCCTCCAGGGCTGCGATCTGGTCCTCCAGCTGGTAGATCGGTTTTTCGAGCGGCAGTCGATGCAGGCCGGCAGCCATTGGGTAAGAGCCTCACGGGTGCGGGAACGGAGTCGGGATTTTCCCCGCCCCGCCCCGCCCGCGTCAATGCGAAGAAGGAGGGGCGTAGGCCCGTCACTCCGTGACGGGCTGTCTGCATAGCCCGTTGCGGAGCAACGGGCCTACGGTGGCGTCTGCATAGCCTGTTGTGGAGCAACGGGCCTACGGGTGGAGCAACGGGCCTACGGTCAGCCGAGCTTTTCGAGGAGGCGGATGCTGCGGAGCTGCTTGAGCACCTCCTTCATCGATCCCGGGCGGGCCGACGGCTTCTTGGCGAGCAACTGCCGCAGGAACTCCGAGACGCTCGTCGTGGCGTTGCGGTTGAACGCGTTGATCGAGGGAACCGGGGCCGAGACGTGCATGTTGAGGATTTCGTTGGCCGTCGGCGCCGCATACGGCGGCCGGCCCGCGAGGAGCTCGAAGAGCACGCAGCCGAACGAGTAGATGTCGGAGCGAGCATCGAGGGCCTGGCCGCGAATCTGCTCCGGCGGCATGTAGCTTGGGGAGCCCTGGGCCTTCGTGCTGCCACCGAGCAGCTTCCCCAGCAGCCCGGCCGACTTCGTCGCGATCGCGAGGTCGATGAGCTTCACCTGGCCGTCGGCCGCCGCCAGCACGTTGTCGGGCTTCACGTCGCGGTGCACCCAGCCGCGGGCATGCACGTGATCGAGCGCCAGTGCCATCTCCGTGACGATCCGCTGCAGCCGTGGGGCGAGCGACTCCACGCCCCCTGCGATCTGCTTCTTGAGGTTCGCGTGGGGAAACAGCTCCAGCACGAGATGCGGCAGGCCACCATCGTCAGACACTCGATCGGCCCGGATCACCGTCGGATGGTCGAGCGACTTGAGCACCTTCAACTCATGGTTGAGCAGCTTGCGCTGCGCCGGGTCGGCCGCCATGTCGGGCACGACCACCTTCACGGCCACGGGCCGTGCCGCCGCGCCGTCGCGGGCCTCCCAGATCTGGCAGTGACGGCCGACACCCAGTTGCTGCACGAGCTTCAAGGGGCCGATCTGTTCGGGGAGTCTGGCCATGCGGTGGAGTCCAGCGTTGTCTGCACGAGCACGAGCCCCTCGGGGGGCGCCGTCGGCCCGGCCGCCGGCCGGCATCGCGCCGCCAGCGCCTCGGCGAGCCACTCGGGTGGCCTCCGACCGGCGCCCACCATCACCAGCGAGCCGGCGATGATCCGCACCAGGTTGTGGAGGAACCCGTTCCCCTCGACCTCGATCCACACCTCGGCAGCGCCGGGGGCGTCTGCAAGCGCGGGCCTGAAGACCGAGAGAGCATGGATTGTGCGCACTTTCGAAACGCGTGTGGAGGGGGTCGTCTCGAAGCTGGTGAAATCGTGCTCGCCCACGAGCGCCGCCGCCGCCGCGTGCATGAGCGAGGCGTCGAGCCGGCCCCGCCACCGCCAGACGAACGGCCGGGCGAGCACGGCCTTCCAGGCGGCGTCGTGAATCCGATAGCGATACCGCTTGCGGCGGGCCGCCGCGACGGGATCGAAGTCGGCGGCCACCTCCCGCGCCGCCACGACGGTGATGTCGGCGGGCAGCGTGGCGTTGAGGGCCTTGCCCCAGACGTCCGCCGAGAAGTCCCGCTCGCATGTGAAGGCCGCCACCTGATCGAGCGCATGTACGCCCGCGTCGGTGCGGCTCGACCCGCGGACGAGCACCGCCTCACCCGACACCTCACGGATGGCCGCGGTCACACTCCCCTGCACCGTCTGCCGCTCCGGCTGGATCTGCCAGCCCGAGTAGCGGGTGCCCTCGTAGGCGAGCCGCAGGCCGATCCGCCTCGTCATGGCCGCGGGCCACGCGGCTGGAGGACACCGCCGGCGAAGCGACTCATGCCCGCGCCCCGCCGCGGGTGGCCAGCAGTTCGGCGATTTGCACCGCGTTGGTGGCCGCCCCCTTCCGCAGATTGTCCGACACGCACCACATCGCGATGCCGGTCGGGCACGAGATGTCCTCGCGAATGCGGCCCACGAATACCTCGTCGCGGCCGCTGCACTCCCGCGGCATTGGGTACTGCTTCGCGGTGAGGTCGTCGATCACGACGATGCCCGGGAAGCCCGCCAGGAGCCGGCGGGCCTCGTCGGCCGTGAGTTTCTTCTCCGTCTCGATCAGGATCGACTCGCTGTGGCCGTTGGCGACGGGCACCCGCACGCACGTGGGGCTCACCTGGATCGAATCGTCGCCCAGGATCTTTCGCGTCTCGAGCACCATCTTCATCTCTTCGCTCGTGAACGCGTTGGGCTTCGGCGAGCCGATCTGCGGGATGAGGTTGGCGGCGATCGGATGCGGAAACACCTGCCGCGGCTCGGCTGTGCCCGCGAGCCAGCCCTGGCTGGCCTGCCTGAGTTCGTCGGTGGCGGCGAGTCCCGCCCCGCTCACGGCCTGATAGGTGCTCACGATCACCCGCTTCACCCGCGCGGCGTCGTGCAGCGGCTTCATCACCATCACCATCTGCGTGGTCGAGCAGTTGGGGCTGGCGATGATCCCCTTGTGGGTGGCGATCGCGTCGGGATTGACCTCCGGGATTACGAGCGGCACGTCGGGGTTCATGCGATAAAACGCACTCTCATCGACGACCACCGTGCCCCGCTCCACCGCCCACGGCACAAACTCGGCCGCCACTTCGTCGGGCGTGCTGCCGATCGCGATGTCGACGCCGGCGAATGACTCGGGCCGCATCTCTTCCACGTCGAAGCTCGTGTCTCCGACCGTCATCGGCTTGCCGGCCGACCGCGCCGAGGCAAGCAGCTTGATCCGCCGCGCCGGAAACTTCCGGGCCACGAGCATATCGACGATGATTCGGCCCACGGCGCCGGTGGCGCCGACCACTGCAAGCGTGTCGATCATGGAGAACCTGTGACTGACCTTTCGGAAAGACGGGTGTCGGGACGAGACGGGGACGTGAGGCAGGAACGGGCGAGGGACCGCCAGGTGGCGGCGGGCACGAAGGCGAGGTTGGCCGTGATCATGGCCAGACCAAACTCCAGCATGCCCATGGTGAGGCCGATGCCCAAGTGCACGACCACGGCCATCGCCAGGGCGAGCCGGCGGGTGAGCCGCGGCCAGACGATGGCCGGGTAGGCGACCTCCCACAACAGCGTACCCAGCGTGAGGGCGTTCGTCACAAGTGGGTGCCGGGCCAGCCAAGTGAGGTCGAGCGTGCGATACTGCGAGTTGGCGACGGCGCCCCAGATCGCGGTGCCCTCCCACCAGCTGGCCCCGAACATTTTGCCGCAGCCGGAGAAGAAATAGACGACGCAGAGCTGCACCTGCAGGAGCCGCAGGGCGATGGCTGCCCCGACGGACGGCGTCGCGGAACTGAGCCCGAACCGCTGGTCGAGCGAGAGGCAGGCACCGGCCGGCCCCACCACCAGCGGGATCAGAACCAGGCCGAGCGTGTCGTCGAAGCCGAAGACATTGAGCGGCGCCCGGTTGGCCATGCTGACGAGTCCGGCCAGGGCCACCACGGCGGCCAGCCGGGTGGCGAGGCCGAGCGTGAGCAGCAATGCAGCGGCGAGCGTGAGGCCGATGAGCACGCGGACGGCCGTGGGCGACGAGGCGGCGAAGTACCAGCTCCACTGCCAGGGCTGGTCGTTCATTCGCCAGACCTCGTGGGCAGGCAGCCAGCCGCCGGGGCCGAAGAAGGCGTCGGGGTCGCGGAACCACACGCAGCATGACCAGGCGAGCAGGAGGCCGGTGGCGATCCGCACGACCGCCAGCGGCAGTGGGTCGGCCGGTGTGAACCAGAAGGCGTTCCACGATCGGAGCCAATCGCGGCCCCAGGACTCGGAGGCACGTTCATCCAGTGCGGTACCGCGATGTTCGAGAGGCTGCAGTGTCATGGTCCCCTGCCCTTCAGGCGGGCGTAGGTGCCGAGGGGCGTGACGAGATCGGGCTCCGACTTCTGCTGGACGACGTCG
>CAMDDA010000159.1 GCA_945890755.1 Candidatus Kuenenia stuttgartensis | reverse complement strand
CCCGGATGCCCGGCCGCGGGTCCTGGAGATCCGCTGGGTCTCCGCACGGGACGCGAGCGGAGGCGGCTGGGCCCGCGCCATCGGCCTGCCTGCGGCGGTCGATCTGGCCGCACCAGTCTTCACTGCCGGCATCGTGCAGCGGCGGTTCTACTGGGAGATCGCTGCCCGGCCCGACGAACACATCCTGGGCACGCCCTCAGCGTGGACGTCGCAGCAGCGGTGGCGGTGGCGAGGCACGAGCTTTCAGCGGCTGCCCGTCGTCTCACGCGAGGCGCTGGCGGGGTGGATCGCGGCGAGTGGCAGCGTCGTCGGGCCGCAGCGGACCGCGGCCCCGGTGCCCGAGCCCGCGCTCGTCGAGCGGCGGCTCGTGTATTCCGGCGTCGGCACGCCCGGCGCGGCGCGGGTCTGGATCGTGCCCTCCTGGTGCCTGGTGTTGGTCGCCTCGGGCGTCACGCTGGCGGCGGGGCTGGCGGTGGCCTATCGATCGAATCTGCGCCGCACGTCGATCATCCTGCCGGTGATCGCGGTCGCCGTGCTGGCCGCCGCCGCAGTCCCCGATCTGGCAGCCCTGCTGGGCCAGGCGGCCGTGCCCGGCATCGCGTTGTCGCTGGTTGCCTGGGTGCTGCGTGGGCTCCTCGATCGGCCGGCCGAGGTCGCCGGGCGGCCGTCGCCGGCCGTCGTGTCGTCGAGTTCGATGACGCGATCGCTCGGTGCGTCGCCGTCGGTGAGCGGCACGCCGTCGCTCGTCGTCGTCGGCTCTTCGTTGCGGCGCGAGGACAGCCTCACCGCGATCACGAAACAACTGCCGTGAGCACGACCGCCGTGAGCACGTCCCTCCGAGCCGTGATCGTGTCGCTGGCGACGCAGATGCTCGTCACGATGCCGGTCGCCCCGTGGGGGGTCGGCGCGTTGCGGGGGGCGGGCGCTCGGGCCGCCGATCCACCGGCAGAGCCGCTCCAGCAGTTTCACCGCGTGCACGTGCCGGCCGGTCGGCTCGACGAGGTGCAGCTCGGCGGCGACCGCTATGTGCCGATGTCGATCGCGGAGTTCGAGGCCGCCGTGGCCCGCGCCGCCGACGGGCAGCAGCCGGGGGCGGTCGCCGTGCCCCGCGCGGTCGCCGACAGGGTGACCTACACCGCCCGCCTCACCGACGACGGCACGCTTGCCGGACTCGCGACGAGCAGCGTGTCGCCGGGCATCGCCGAAATCATGCGGGCGCTGCCGCTCGGTCCGCTGGCGGCCCGCCGCGGTACGTTCACGAGTGGATCCGGCGGCCGCGACGCCGTCATCTTCGGCACGCCGACCACCGGCAGCTTCATGCAGACGCCCGCAGGGGGCACCTACACCTTCGAGTTCACCTGTCCGCCGATCGGGGCCGGCATCAGCAGGTTCAGGCTCCCGCTCGTGCCCGCGTTGGCGACGACGATTGAACTGGAACTTCCCGCAGGAGCGGAGCCCATGCTCTTCGGCGCCGCGGCCCGGACCGCGGTCGTCGTGCCGCCGGCCGATCTCGCCGCGCCGTGGCGGATCGAGGCTGGACCAGGAACTGAGTTGGGGCTGACGATTCGGACAGAGGCGGACGACGCGGCCGGCCTCGCCGTGTGGTCGGCCGTGACCATTCACGGCCGCCAGGCTGCGGTGTCTGCGACCGTGCGGCCGGCGGATGCCTGGGGCAGCCGACCGGCCGTGCTCGACAAGGACCCGGCGGTGCGGATCACGAGCGTGCAGGCGGAGGGGAGTGGCGAGCCGCTCGCCTGGGACGAGTCGGCCGATGGCCGACAGATCGTCGTCCGGATCCCCCCTTGGGTCGCCGGCGGCCATGACGACCTGACCGTGCACGGCGTGGCGCCCGCGGAGGGACCGGCCTGGCGGCTCCCGCTCCTGACGGCGCCCCAACGGCAGTGGTCGGGCGGAGGCAGCGTCGTCACGGTCGATTCAGCCTCCGGGGTGGCCGCGGTCGACCTCGACGATTGCCGGATCGTCACGGCTGCCGTCGCGGCTCGCTGGCCGATGCCCGCCGCTCTCGCAGCGCGGCTCGACGAGTCGGCCGCACGGCCGGCCATCTTCAACATCGAAGAGCAGGGGCCCGGGGCGACGTGTCGCATGTCGCTGCGGCCGGGCACGCCCACCTTCGACGTCGCCCGTGTGACCACCGTCGAGATGTCGCCACGGGCCCTGCTCGCCCGCAGCGTCTGCGATATCCGCGTGGTCGATGGCGAGGCCTTCGAGATCACCGCCCGGCTCGCGCCGGGCTGGATTCCCGATTCGGTCGAGCTTCTCGAGTGGGGCGACGAGGCCGCCGGTGGCGACCAGCAGCCGCCGAAGGGGGTGGCCAATGGAGTTCCGGCGGTGCTGGCGGTCCCGCTCGATTGGCGATTCGTGCAATCGCCGGGGGGCGACTCGCTGCGGATCGGGCTGCCTCTCGCTGCCACACCGGCCCGCGGCCTCGGACTGCGGGTCGTGGGGCATCGCGCCGGGATCCAGCCCGGGGCGGCATTCATGACGAGCGACATCGACATGGTGCGGTTCGATGGTGAGGCTGCGGGTATGGCCGTGATCGACATCAAGACGGTCGCTGATTCGTTCATGGAAGTGGACGACGCTCCCGTCGGCATGCTCCCGGCGGAGGGACGGCTCGCACGACTCGTGGAGGGAGACGCGATCCGGGGCCGGCTTGCGGGCGGTGACCTGTCGCCCGCTCGCCGAGGCCGGCTCGTGACCAGACGCCCTCCCGTCGATGCCGATGTGGCCGTGCGGCTGGAGACGCGGGGGGAGCGGCTCGCCGAGACGTTCGTGTTCGACTGTCGGCCGACGGCCGGCGCAGTCGACGCGGTCGTCGTCGATTTCTCGGAGCCGGTCGGCTCCGGACTCGACTGGGTGGTCGTCGATCCCGAGGGCATCGCCGTCACCACGCGGCTGCTCACGCCCGATGATGCCGCGTCGCGGGCGGCGAAGCGGCCGGAGTCGATCGCCGAGTCGTGGCTGGTGGAATTCAGGCCGGCGGTCACCGAGGCGGTCGTGGTGCGGGCGGCCCGCACGATTCCCTTCGCGGCGGCCGTGCCCGTGCCCCTGGCCTGGATTCGCGAGGCCAGTGCCGCGCAGGGCGTGGTCACGATCGTGTCGGCGGACCAACTGCTGCCCGACGTGCAGAACCAGCGGCTCCTCGAATTGCCGACACGCCTCGACGGTCGCCCGACCGGCCGGCGGTCGCTGGAGTTCGCCTTCGGCCCACCGCCACCGGCGGCCGGCCCGGCGGCCGAACTGCGGCCCGCCGACAGTGGCGTCGATGCGCGTGCCTGGGCCTGGCGGGAGGACGTCAGTTGCTGGTGCGAAGAGTCGGGAACGATCGAGTGCGAGTCTCGGTTCGTGATCGAGAACGAAGGCCGGGATGCAGTCGTGGTGACGGTGCCGGCCGGCCAGCAGCTGCAGAGCGTGGCCATCGACGGCAATGCCATGCCGGGTGACGCAGTGGCTGCCGCCGGCACGAACGTGCGGGTGCTGCTCCCGGCGGCCGAGCGGCGGGTCGACCTCGTCGTGCGGTCCACACTCGCGCGTGATCCGGCGTTCGGCTGGTGGCTGGTCACTCCCCAGGGCTGCGGTGTCGATCTGCCGATTCTCGAGCGATCGGTGCGGCTGCTTCTGCCCCCGGAACTCGAGGCTGTGGTGACTGATGGCGGCTATCGGCCGGTCGATCCCGTCGCTGCCGGCTGGCTCCGTCGCCTCTTTGGCATCGCGTCGGCCGGCGGGGCCAGCGGCGAGTCGCGGGTTACCGAGGCCGGTTTTCGAGCCGAGTCCTTCGTGATCCGCGGCAGCCGCGAAGGAGGTGGCGTCGTCGTCATGCGGCGTCGGCTGCTGGCGTCGGCAGTGTTGCTCGCCGCGCTGGTCGTGGGGGCCGCGGCCTTCCTCCTGGTGCCGCGTCGCTGGTCGCTCGCGATCACGCTCTGCCTGACGACGGCAGTGGCGGCGATCTGGGCGCCGGCGCCGCTCTACGAGGTGGCGCGGGCGGCGTGGTGGGCCGCGCTGGCGGGCTGCCTGTGCGGCATGGTGCCGCGCCGAGCCGCGATCGCCGCGCTGCTCGTCGGCACGGTCGTCGCCACGCCCGCTGCCCCGGTCAAGGCCGCGGAGCCGCAGTCGTTTCGGGTGTTCATCACGCCCGGTGGCAGCGGCGACATGGCGCTCGTGCCCGAGCCGCTCTTTCGGCAGCTCGCTGGGGCCGGACAGGCTGCGGCCACGGTGCGGGTGGTGCGGTGCGATGTGTTCGCCAGGTTGCCGGCCGATGCCGCGCCCTGGCGGGTCGAACTCGATCTGGATTCCGATGCCGGCGGCACGCTCGTGCTCTCAGAGCCAGAGGGTGCGGTCTGGCAGGCCGGCGAGGCAGATGCGGGAGGGGGCGTGCTCGTGCGGCCGCTCGGCACGGGCGTGCGTTTGACGGCATCGACAGCCGGCAGGCAGCGGGTCGCGATCAACCTGGTGCCGCGGACGGAACGCCGGGGTGGCCTGGAGCGTGCCGAGGTGCGACTGCCCGGTACGCCCGCGGCCGCGATCCACCTTGTCGGCGAGCCGCTCCCTGCCAATGCGGTGGTATGCGAATCAGCTGCGCCAGGCCAGCCATTCCTGCGGTCGCCGCTCGTGGATGGCTCGTCGCCGACGCCGGTGTTCGACGTCTCGGGAGCCGAGCGGGTGCGGCTCGTGCGGCCGCTCGATCCGCGCGATCGGATTGCGACCGAGCCGACCGCGGCCACGACGGTGAACGATGTCTTTTGGGGCCTCGATGCATGCACCGTGCAGACGACGCTCACCCTCGATGCGGCAGATCCTCTGCCGGCCGTGCTGCTTCGAGCCGACGAGAGGCTCGAAAAGATGGAGGTCGTCGCTGCCGATGCGGCCTTCATCCAGGCCATCGGGCCGGGACGATGGCGGCTCGAATTGCCACGGGCGAGCCGCGGGAAGACAGCGGTGACGCTCATGTCGCGGATGCCGCTGGCCGATCCCGTCGGCCGATTTCGCGTGCCCGCGGTCTGGCTCGATGGTCTGGCCGGCGAAGTGCGGACACTGCACGTGGAAGCGGCGGCCGATCTCGACATCGAGGCCGATCCGCTGGCGGGCAGCGGCATCACGGCACCGGAGTTCGAGGCCGGCAGCCCTCCACAGGTGACGGTCCGCCGCCGCCGCCAGCAGCCGCGCGGCGTGCAGAACCTGGCCGTGACGTTTGGAGCCGATCGTGTGACGCTGGCGCTGCGGGCCCAGATCGATGCCACGACGCTCGCGCTCACCGAACTCCCGTTGCAGGTTCCCCCCGGATGCATCATCGATCGGGTCTCGCTGCAGGACGACGATCTCGTCTCGGCCGCGGGGCGGCCGCAGCCCGCCGTGGACATCGTGTGGACCCGCAAGGCCACGGATCGGGTGGTGATCGTCGTGCAGCAGCCCCGCGCCGGCCGGTTTCGGCTCGTGGTGGATGCGCGGCTCAGGATCCGACCCCCGGCCCGCGGCCGGGTGCCGCTCATGCGGGCGGAGATCGCCGGCGGGGCTCCGCTGATGCTGTCGTGCGCCGGCGAGACCGCCGCCCACATCGCGGTCCGGCTCGCCGAGAGCACGGCGGTGCGGGGAGCCACGAGCGGTGCGAGTCCGGCCGGCATGCCGGCCGAACGAGCCGAAGTGTTCGATGACGCGCCGGGCCCCGAGTATCAGCTCCAGGCCATCGAGGTCGCTCCGGTCGCCGCCGATGACGCGGCCCCGGAGGTGCCTGCCGCTGCACGGGCGGAGGGCAGCCGCGTGGAACTCACCGACGTATTCGTGGCGATCGATGGCCGCGGCCGGGCACGGGGAGCCGTGCGGTTCGACGTGGAAACGATCGACACCAAGCTCCGCCTGCGGCTGCCCCGCGGCATGCGGCTCTACGACCTGCTCGTCGACGGAACGCAGGTGCCGACGGTGCCGCGGGCTGCGGATACCTGGGAGGTGAGGCTGCACGGCGTCGCCTGGCCGCGGACGATCCTGGCGATCTTCGCCGGCGATGTCGGGCCTGAATTCGCGGCGGGGCGGCCAATCTCTCTGCCACCGCCGGCGCTCGTGGGCCTCCCGGCCGGCGACGTGATCTGGACGATCCTGCCCCCTCCCGGGTTCGACGCCCGGTTCGCCGAGCCTGCCCGTGCGCTCGATACGGCCGGTCACACCGCAGCCCGACGCGGTGCGCAGCAGCGGATCGGCGAGCGGTTCGCGGCCGCGATCGCCACCAGCGACCCGCGGCAGCAGGACCGGCTGCGGCAGCTCATCGACCTGCGCCGCAGCGGCGGAGTCACCGGCGCCGAAGCCGCCTGGCAGCGGGCGGTGGGCTGGCCGTCACCGGCCACAGCCGGCTCGGATGCGGCGTTCGCCGCCACGGCAGCCGCCGCCGACCTGACCCTTCGGGCCGTCCGCCAGCCCGACGACACCACGGCCGGTCGCGGTCTGGCCACCTGTGGGATTGTGATCGCTGCCGGGCTTGCCTGGAGTCTCGCGACGTGGAAAGCGGGGCGACGCAGGCAAGTCGAAAGCGATCTGGCTCGCGCTGCCGACCGCCGCTAGTGTCCGCCCCCTCGCGGCTGGATTGCGGTGACGACAGGGATGTCGTCCGCCTTCCTCCGCCGGGCATGGAGGCAGGCACGCATGCGGATCGGGTGCACGTGGTGGCGCGGCTGGGCGAGTGTGGCCGTCGCGGTGGTGGCGGTCGTCGGTGGGATGGCGTCGTCGGCACGGCCCGCGGAGGCTGCCGGCTACCGGACGGCGAATTTTCTCGTCGATGCCCCGACCGAGGCCCTGGCCCGGAAGATCGGCGATGCCGCCGAGCAGTATCGCCACACGCTCGCGCTCGAGTGGCTCGGTGCCCCGCTGCCGCGCTGGAGTCGCCCCTGTCCGATCAAGGCCCAGGTGGCGCCGCATCTCGGCGCCGGCGGCGCGACCAGCTTCGTCTTCGACCGCGGTGAGGTGTTCAACTGGACGATGACGATTCAAGGCAGCGAGGAGCGGATCCTCGATTCCGTGCTGCCGCACGAGGTCACGCATACGATCTTCGCGACCCACTTCCGCCGGCCGCTGCCCCGCTGGGCCGACGAGGGGGCCTGCACGACCGTCGAGCATCCGGTGGAGCGGGCGCGACAGCACCGGCTCTTGATCGAGTTTCTCACGACGCAGCGGGGCATCGCCTTCCCCGACATGTTCGCGATGCGGGAGTATCCGGCCGACGTGCTGCCGCTCTACGCCCAGGGCTCTTCGCTGGCCCGCTACCTCATCGACCGCGGCGGTCGGCATACATACGTCGCGTTTCTCACGGACGGCCTGGCCAGCGACGACTGGTCGACGGCGCTCCAGCGTCACTATGGCGTGCCGTCGGTCGCCCAGATGCAAAGCGTGTGGCTCGACTGGGTGAAGCAGGGCTGCCCGGCGCCGCCGGCCACGATCGCGGCCGTCGCACCGGCCACGCAGTCGGGCTGGTCGCCGACGACCCGCGGTCAGAGCCCCGATCCCGTCGCGGCCGCCCCGGCCCCGGCCGCCATCGCAGCCACCCCGCGCCGCACGTCGATCTACGCGATGCAGGCCCGCCGCACGGGCACCGACCCGCCGCCGTAGGCCCGTTGCCCCGCAACGGGCTGCCCGACACGGAGTGACAGGCCTCCAGGGGCTGCCCATCACCGTAGGCCCGTTTCTCCGCAACGGGCTGCCCGTCACGGAGTGACGGGCCTACA
>CAMDDA010000158.1 GCA_945890755.1 Candidatus Kuenenia stuttgartensis | reverse complement strand
CCCACCGCGTGCCCGTGCGGGACCAGTGGACCGACTCGGCCGCGTCGGTCCCAAAGCCGATCCGGTGAGCGTCGGGATGCGGTTCACGCTGCGCAGGGCCCCCCTCCACCCGCGCGTCGCGAGCCGGGAACACGATCCGGCCGTCGGCGAACTGGCCGCTGGCGTCTGCCGTGTCGAGGGCGACCGCCAGGGTAACGGGCATCATGGCCGACCACAGAAACGCGATCGAGAGCATCCATGTCAGGGGATCGCAAGGCCGCATCAAGACTCCTTCGTTCTTGGGGTACGGATCGGTCACGACGGTGTGCCGATGGATCGAGAGTGTATCCTGCCGCCAGTGACCTGCCCTGTCGTCCATGCCCACCCGAAGCGAGCGCGGAGTCCGATGCGGTTCCCATTCACTGGTGTGATCCCGATCGACAAGCCGGTGGGTGTATCGTCGCGGCGGGTGGTCGATGTGGTGGCCAAGGCCCTCGGCACGAAGGCGGTGGGCCATGCCGGCACGCTCGATCCGCTCGCCCGCGGCGTGGTGGTCGTCTGCGTGGGGCATGCCACGAAGCTGGTGGATTTCGTGCATGCCACGCCGAAGCACTACCGGGCGACGTTCCTGCTCGGACGGTCGAGCCCGTCGGACGACTTCGAGACTGCTATCGAGGAGGAGGTCGATCCTGTGCGGCCAAGTCGTGAGGGGATCGAACGAGGGCTCGCCGGTTTCCGTGGCGACATTCTCCAGCGGCCGTGCGACTATTCGGCGGTTCACGTCGATGGCAAGCGGGCGTATCGGCTCGCGCGGAAGGGGCGGCCCATCGAGCTCGCGGCGAAGCCGGTGCGGATCGACCGGCTGGAGATCACGGAATACGACTGGCCGCGGCTCGGGCTCGCCATCGAGTGTTCGTCGGGCACGTTCGTGCGAGCCATCGGCCGCGATCTGGCGGCGACGCTCGGCACGACCGCCGTGATGGAGTCACTCGTCCGCACGGCAGTGGGGCCGTTCACGATCACAGCATCCATGCCGCTCGATGTGCTTTCGCTCGAGGCGACGCTCGCCGCCCTGCTGCCCGCTGCCGCCGCGGTTCGGCATCTGCCGCAGACTCAGCTCGCGGGCGAGGAACTCGACCGCGTTATCCGCGGAGGGCTGATCGAATGCCCGCTCTCTCCCGCCTCGGCGGTCGCCGCCTCCGACGAGGCCGGCGATCTCGTCGGCATCCTCCAGAGGCACGACACGGGACTGTACCGGCTCAAGCCCAACTTCCGTGGTCTCGGCTGACACCCCGGAGGCTCGCCACGCCGTGACGGGCATGTCTGGTCACGGCGCGACCGGGCTTGCCCCGGGCGGCGTCACTCCGCCGCGATGGCGTCGAGCAGGTCGAGGCCGACGGCCCGGTGGGCCGGGAGCCAGGCGGCGACGGCCGTGATGAGCATGGCGGCGGCGACGTTCGCGGCGATCACCGTCGGCCGGATCGACATCGCCAGCGGATGACCGAGCAGTGCCTGGCTCGAGAGCTGAATGAAGAGGGCCGTGACGATGCCGGCGCCCACGCCGATCAGGCTCCCGATGCCGCCGATGAGCAGGCTTTCGATGAGCACCAGCCGGGAGACCTGTCGGCCCGTCATGCCCACGGCCCGCAACAGGCCGATCGTGCGTCGCTTCTCCAGCACGTTCATCGCCACCGTGTTCGCCACACCGAGGCTGCCGACGACGAAGCCGAGGCCGAGGATCGACCAGAGCGCGCCCACGAGGCCCGTGGTGATCCGATCCATCATCGCCCGCATCTCGCGGTGCGACTGAAGCAGAAGCGAATGCTCGCGGGCGATCGCCGCGAGCGGCTGCTCGATCGCCGCTGCGGCGCCGGGTGTGGCTGTGATGAGCACCGCATCGACGGAGTCGATGCCGAGGAGTCGCCGGGCCGTCGTGCGGGTGAGAAATACCGATGAGCCGCCGGCCATGTAGTCGCGCACGACCGCGCCGATGGGCAGCCGCAGCGTGCGGCCGAAGGCGGCGAGCGTGATCTCGTCGCCGACGCCGCGCTGCGCCTGCCGAGCGAGGGCCGTGCCGATCGCCACGCCTCCGTCCTCCAACACCCGCCGGAGCGTTTCGTTCGACATGCCGACCGCGTTGAGCGGCAGCCGTCCGCTCGTTGGCAGGTCGCGGGCGACAAGCAGGCAGGCATGGCCATCCAGGCTGCCCATCACGATCGAGAGCGGCACGGCGGCTTCAACTCCCTCGATGCGTTGCACGCCATCCATGATCCCCTGCCCTGCCGACGGCGAGGCATCCCCCTGCACGGCGAGCGAGCCGGCCTGCATCAGGATCCAGTCGGCGTTGAGCGCCCGCGAGTACCAGCCGAGGATGTCGTCCACGCTGTCGCGGATCACGTGGCCCAAGCCCACGCCATTCCCGATTGCCGCCACGAGCACGCCCGTCGTAAGCGCCGTCCGCACCGGCTGCCGCAGCACCTGCTCCAGGGCGATGCCCCGCTCGATGCCGAGCCGTCGCGGAATCAGGCCGGCGAGCAGCCGGGCGAGGAGGCCCAGTGTGGCGGGCGTCGTGGCGATGAACGCGAGGAGCGTGGCGATGCCGGCGGGTACTGCCGCGCGGGCCGGCAGCCAGCCGGCCCCGGCCGCTGCGAGAATGCCGAACGCCAGGCACCACAGCCCGCCGGCCACCAGCATGAGCGCGTGCGGAACGCCACTCGCCGGTGGCGGCACGTTGGCGAGACCTTCGAGGAGATCGACTCGAGCGGCCTGCCGCGCGGGCCACCAGGCCGCTGCGATGGCGACGAGTGGCCCCAGCACGAGCGCGGCCAGGATCAGCCACGGATTCACCGTGATCGCGATCGCGGAGCTGCGGAGAAACGTCGCGATGTTGCGGGCGATTGGATCGGCCGCGACGAGGCCTCCCACGATCCCGAGCAACGCGCCGACGAGCCCGAGCATGCCCGCCTCGGCCATCACCGACCGGGCGATCTGCCGTCCCGAGGCGCCGACCACCCGCTGGAGTGCGAACGATCGCCGACGCTCGGTCACGTTCATGAGCATCGCATTGCCCACGATGAACCAGGCCATCGCCACCGTGAGCGCGGTCACGAAATCGAGGCCCAGGTTTGCGCCGGCGAGCATCTCGTCGGCCATGCTCGCCCGGCCGGGAGGAACCTGTGCGACGAGGTTGCCGGGGAGGCGGGCGTTGGCAGCTGCCACGACGCTGGCCCGCGAGGCATCGTCGTGGAGCACGAGCCGGATGCGATCGACGAGGCCGCCCGTACCTGCGAGGTCGGTGAGGGCGGCAAGGTCGAGGGCGATGCCGGCGCCGTCGGCAAACGACACGAGTGACTGCGGCTCGGCGACGCCCGCGATCGTGAGCCGGCGGACGCCTCGCTTCGCGAAGAAAAGGACCTCTTCGCCAACGCTCCGGTCGAGTGAGTCGGCGAGCCGCTGCGACAAGACGATCTCATCTGGACCTTCGCAGCCGCGGCCGGCGGTGAGCCGCAGAAGCCCCGCCTCCACGAGCCCTGCGGCATCGAGGCCCACGGCCGAGTCCCGGACCCGCGCGTCGCCGGCGCGAAGCAGGCTCGGACGAAAGACGAGCGGCACCGCGGCTCGCACGCCTGGGATGCCGACCAGCTTCGGCGCGAGACTGGGATCCGAGCGGCCACCCGCACGGGCGACGACGTCCACCGACGGCATGCCTTCGATCGATTCGGCGAGGGCCCGATAGCCCACCCGCGAGGCGTCGCTGGCGATCCAGGTCGCGACGATGGCGCCGATCGCCACGGCGATACTGGCCACCGTGGCCAAGGCGCGGCCGGGGCGGCGTTGCCATTGCCGCAGCAGCAGCGTCAGCTCGGTCATGGCAGCGGACTTTCACCGTCGGGGCCGGCAATCAGCCCGTCCACGATCCGGATGGCCCGGTTCGCGGTGGCGGCGATCAAGGGATCGTGCGTGACGAGAACGACGGTGAGTCCACGGTCCGCGACGAGTCGGGTGAGCAGCCGGATCACCGCGCGGGCGTTTGCGGAGTCGAGCGCGCCGGTCGGCTCGTCGGCCAGCACGACGGCGGGCCGTGTCACGAGGCCGCGGGCGATCGCCCCGCGCTGCTGCTCGCCGCCGGAGAGGGCGTCGGGCCGGTGTTCTGCCCGCGGTCCGAGACCGACGGCGGCGATCGCCTCGAGCGCCCGCTCCCGGCACTCACGTTCCGGCCGGCCATCCAGCACCAGCGGCAGTGCGACGTTCTCGACGAGCGACAACTCGGGCAGCAGGTTGTAGCGCTGGAAGATGAAGCCGATCCGCCGGCGGCGAATGACGGCAAGCCGATCGTCGTCGAGGGCGGCGAGGTCCACGCCTTCGAGGAGCACGCGGCCGCTCGTCGGTCGAGTGATGCCGCCGAGCATGTGGAGGATCGTGCTCTTGCCGGATCCGGAGGCGCCCATGATCGCCACCATCTCGCCTGCGGCCACGGAAAAGCTCACGCCCTGCACGGCCGCGACGAGCGCCCCGTTGCCACTGCCCGCAGCGAACGTTTTCGCAAGCTGGTCGGCGACGAGGACCGGCGGGTCGGTAGTGGGTGTGGCGAGCGTCATACGATGGTCATGGCATCGTATCAGGTCGGCCGCATCGCGATCGTGCCACCGGCGGGGTTTGCTCTACTCATCGACTCCCGGCAGCCAGGGCTCGACGGCCAGAGGCCTGCCGGCGGCGCTTGCCCCAGCGGTCGGCATCGCCGTAGGCAAGGAACCGATGCAGCATCGGCTCGTCGATGATCGGACACGGCAGATCGGGCAGTAGCTCCCGGAGGTTGTCGATGGCAAACACGGGGTCGGTCTGCTCGTAGGCCTCGTACAGCCCCTTGCCGACGTAGGCGGCGGACTCGGTGTCGGACAGGTCGTCGATGGATCGTGGTCCGCAGAACTCGACGCCGCCGGAGTTGAGGTAGGAACTGGTGAAGTCGATGATCTGCCGGATCGTGATCGGGTGCTCGGGGGCGAGGTGGATCGTGCGGCCGCGGGCACGAGGATCGGCGAGGAGCCTCACGATCACTTCGGCGACCCAATCGACCGGAATGAGATTCCTTTTTTCGTCGCCGGTCATCGATAGCCGTAGGTCGACCTTGCGGAAGCCGGTTTCGTCGGCCGGAAGATTCCGCACGATCACGATCATCAGTTGCAGCATGGCCATCAGGCCGTGGTAGGTGGACGTGGCACCTGTCCGCGAGTCGCCCACGATCACGGCCGGCCGATAGAACGTCGGCTCGCGGAGGAATGCCGCAGACCGAACCAGGGTCTCGGCGGCGTGTTTGCTGGCCTCGTAGTCGTTGCGGAAACCATGTGCCCCGGACGACGGCGTCTCGGCGATCGGTCCGGGTGCGAGGCCGCAGACATAGGCGGTCGATACGTAGTGAAAGTGATCGATGCCGGTGACACGGGTGAGGTCAAGCAGCATCCGAGTGCCATCGACGTTCGTCCGCCAGGGCTCAGCAGTCCGATCCGGTCCGACGAATTCGAGCGAGGCGGCACAGTGCAGCACAGTGGAGCAGTTCCGCCCGATCCAGGCGGTATCGACATCGCTCACGCCGCACCGTGGTGCGGGGAGATCGCCTTCGATAACGACCGGCCGCGGGAGTGCGATGCCCAGGGTTTCCTCCAGGCCGGTCAGCACGACCTCCATGCGCTCCCGGCCCGACGCCCTCGCCGTGGGCCGCACGAGGACCGCCACGCGCCGGTCTTGCTGCAAGAGACGTGCGACGATCTGGCTCCCCAGAAGTCCGGTCGCTCCGGTGATGAAAACGTGGCTCATGGCGCAGGTGTGGTGCTGGGAAGAAGCGAAGTGTAACTGTTATGGTGCGATCGGGTCTCCTCAGTACTCCCTGCGAAGAGTTGTGACCAGGCGTCCCTTTCGACTCAGTGCGGCCGTATGTGTCGCGGCGACTACCATAGCCTCCGGATGTTCCAGGCTGCCGGATGCAACGTACACACTGCGGGCCGACGCTGAAAACTCGATCTGACCGCCAAGCACACGGCCCAGATCGCGGCCTACCTGGCGGCCTTCCACGGCACCCCCGCCAATCCCCGGAGGCCGTATCATCCAGCCCGGCAACGAACTCGTGCACTCGTCGATCACCACGAGGATCCGCAGTTGCCTGCCGTCCTCCGTCCGCTCCGTCAGGAACTCGTAGCTCCACACATGATTCGTGTGTGGAGCCCGGTGACTCCCGCGCCTCGGGAACGTCTCCACGATCCTGCGCATCACCCCGAGCAACTCGCGGTCACCATCAACTTTCCTTGGAGGGTGACGCTGCGTGCCTCGGTTCTGCCCGAGCCTTCAGGCGCTCCTGAAGCTGCTTTGCGATCTTCGGATCCATGCCCCCGACCTTCGTTCGCCAGCGGTAGTACGTCTGCTGGCTGATACCCAGCGGTCGGCAGACGTCGGGCACGTTCCCACCCTTCCCCATGTCAACGTCAGCCTGCCGAAGCAAGCCCACGATCTGCTTTGTACTGCGTCGCTTCTTCATCAGAGAGCCCTTTCCCGCCCCACCAGGGGCACGAGGATTCTCTCACAAGATCTGGCTCAAGATTTGGGGAGGGAGTCGTGCATGGGAACTACCAATCGATAAGCTCGACGGAAAAAACCCGAGGCGTGAGCCGAGAGGATGCAGATCCTTCTACGCCTGCAGTTCGTCGAACGTGCCGGTGGAGTCGCCGATCGCGTCCACCTTCACGCCCGAGCCCTGGAGCATCGTCAGCCACAGGTTGCACAGCGGCGTCTTGTCGGGGAGCGAGATGTGTTCGCCGAGCCTCAAGCCTGCGCCGGCCCCGGCCACGAGCGTCGGGCAGTTGTCCACCATGTGCACCGTCCGGGTGTTGCCACCGAATACGAGCGTCGTGTGGTCGAAGAGGCTCGAGCCGTCCGGCTCCTTCGCCGCCAGCAAGCGGTCGATCAGCCCCGCGAGCAGTTCGAGCTGCTGCTTGTCGCGGGCATGGGCTGCCTCGAGGAGTGGGCCCGGTGACGGATGCGTCATCGAATGCTGCTCCACAGAGAGGCCCATGCTGTTGAGCAGGTTTTGCACCGGCTGGCGGTACGTGATCACACGGGTCGAGTCGGTCCGCAGTGCGGCGACTGCGAGGTCATACATCATGGTGATCTCGGCGATCCCCACGAGTCCCTTCTCCGGCTCCTTGAGCCCCGGCACGGTGGGCTTGGGAACTGTGAGCCACTGCTCCTCGCGGGCGAGTCGGGTCTCGATGTCGCGGATCGACTGGAAGTACTCCTCCAGCTTGTCGGCGTCGGCGGCGGAGAGATCCCGGCGCACGTCGGCAGCGTCGTCCTTGAGCGCGTCGAGCACACTGCGGCCCTGGGCGATCGCCGCCTGCCGCTCTTCGAGCGTCGCGCCCTCTGCCGAGAAGAGCTTGTGAAACACCATCACTGGATTCTCGAGGCCCGCCATCGGCTTGCCTTGGTCGTCCCAGGCGAGCGAGAGCCCCACGCCGTGGCCGTTCACGTAGGCATTCGCGCAGTCGAGCTGGAGCGAGGCGAACCGCGTGTCCACACCCCACTGCTTCGCTGCGATCTGGTCGGCCGAAATCGTGTTGGAGAAGCTGCTGCCTGGCTTCCCGTAGCGGCTGGCGCCCGTGAGCCAAAACGTGCTCGCCCAGTGGCCCTCCACCGAGTGTCGGTGGTGTAGCCCCTGGATGACGCTGAATTTGTCCTTGTGCTTGGCCAGCGGCTGCATCGAGGGCGTGAGCGCGTAGTCGCGGCCGACGACCTTGCGGTCGGGCAGATAGCCGTCGGGCGCGTTGCCCCAG
>CAMDDA010000157.1 GCA_945890755.1 Candidatus Kuenenia stuttgartensis | reverse complement strand
CGCCGTATTTGGCCAGTGCATCGGCGGCGCGGGCTTCAGTATTGCCCACGATGACATCGATCTCCACTGCGTTCGGTTTTGCCTTCACCTCACCTGTGGCGGTTACGCTGACGCCGCTGCGATCAAACGGGCCTTGCGCCCAAAGTGGGGTGACCACCGCAACCATGGTCAGTGACATCACTCCGGTCCAGAGCTTATGCGGCATCACACTACTCCATAAGGGAAACGTGGCGACAAATGCGTACGGATTTGCTACTCGGGTTAGCCAGCGAGAAGCATAGCGAGAGAGGGCTGACCTCTGAACTGCGAAAACACAGTGCGTTTGTTGCCGAACGCTGAAGCTGATCAGCGGCGGACCATCGACTCAGATTCGCCGCTGGACGCGAGCCGCCGTCTGATCCAGCGCCTGGTTAGGCCGAACGCTTCGCAAACGCTCGAACCGCTGCCTTCGGCACCTCAATCGGCACGAAGAAAGTGTCCGGATAAAGGTAGTCCTCGCCCGACTCATCCACGACGCGGACGAGGCCCTGGGAGGCGGCTGCGGCATCCGCGACGAGGCGATATACCTTTCGCAGTTCGAGCGATGCCGGGACACCTGCATTTCGGACGCAAATCGCAAATCGAGCGGACTTCTGCATGGCTAGGCCTTCAACAAACGCTTGATTTTGAACTCTTTTCGCCCGACGCCGTGAGACTCATACCAATGTACTTCGGCAAGGCGACGCGTGCCATTCGGAAGGCGGACCTCGGCTATTCCTTTGAGCTTTCGCCACCGAAGGCCGCCGTACAACTTGCGGAGCCGAAGCCGAACGCGCACCGAGCGGCCAAGGGCGATTGGCTCGATGTCGCGAATCTCACCGACGATCGTGAACCACATCGTTCGGGAACCTCGGAGAGAGACTGCACGGGCCTAACCAATAATTCTGCGGAACCTCGTAGCCATCCCGTTATGCCCCGATAGCAAGATTACGCCCGCCGTCGGAGCTCGCCTAGAACGTCTTGTCACGACTCGGCTTACGGGCTTGTCTCTATCGACTTCCGCCAGTGTGCTGTGCAGCAAGACTGCTTCGTAGCAGCGGAGGCTGTTCGGCTTGAACATGGCTTGTGAGCGATGGAAAGTCGCCGTTCGTTACTTGTGAACGGTCGGCTTCCTAATGCTGTTCGTCTCCATCAACATTGGGCTCGGCCACGTACAGGAGCATTTTCCCGTCCGCCGACCAGCACTGGTCGAAGTTGTTGGTGGCCGTTTGGCCGGCCACCAGGCTGGGCATCGAATCCTTCGTCGGATCAAACTCGAACATTTGAAACCGGCCCGTTGGCGCCGAGAAGGTCGTGAACACTATGCGGTGGCCGGATGGATGCCAGGCTACGTCCCTGTTGATGTCATGGCCCACATAGAAGAGCCGCATGCCACCGCCGTCGAACTGATCGACGTCCTGGGCATTGGCCGCAGCACGCGGCGCTTCCGGCTGCGGAAGCTCGAGCTTCTCCACTACGACGGCGCTCTGGTTGTTTCGTAAGCGGACGACCCCGCACAACGAACGGCCATCGGGGCTCCAGGCCATGTTCTGATCCCAGTAAACCTGGTCGTCGCGGAAGTCTGACACTTGCTCATGCACCTCGCCCGTCGCCACGTTCTTGACGACGAGCGCTCCCCGGCGCGCGTAGGCCCAATACTTCCCATCCGGTGACCACTGGATTCCCCAGCCCTCGTTGTCGATGAGTTCCCGCTTCTTCGTTGCGAGGTTGAGAACCCAGACGCCGCGGGGTGCGAAGCACGAGAAGGCGAGCCGCGTGCCGTCGGCGGACCAACTCGGCATGGCGCCGGTGCCGAGGCATTCCACATTGGTTCCATCGGCCTTCATCAGGAGCAGCTCGGTGCCTTGGTAGCTCGTTCCCGGCCTATTGCCATCGCACGCGATCAGATCACCGGTCGGTGACAGGGCGGGGGAGCCGATGGTGGGATGGGTTGGAACGTCGCAGAGCTTTCGCACGACGGTGCCGTCGTGCGAAAGCAGCATCAGCGTCTCGGGCTTCTTGTCTTGGTGTTCGAAACCGCTCGGTGGATCAGCTCCGCCCACCGCCGATGACTTCGGCTCCGCGGCCGGAAGGTCGTCGGCCGCATGGATCGTCGTGGCGACGACGATCGCCAGCGAGACCGCCCCAAACGCTCCGGCCGCCGCCACCGCCATCCGGTTCATGCGGGTCATCGGGATGGCCTTGCCGGTGAGATCGACGAGCCGCTCCACGCGGCCCTCGAGCGCGGGCTTCTCGTCGATGACGCCGAGCGTGCCGATCGCCAGCCGCTGCCGCTGCTCCCGCAGTCCGGCGGCCATCTCCACAAGCACCTCAGCCAACTGAAACCCGTCGCCCTGGGCCGCGACCACGTAGTCGTCGCAGATCTCCTCGCGGACGTCCGCCAGCCGGCGGTTGAGCCGATGCACGGGCGGGCACCACCAGAAGACCGCCGCCACGGCATGCTGAAGCAGGCCTACCCAGAGATCGCCGTGCACCACGTGCGCCGCTTCGTGCAGCAACACCGCCGAAAGCTTCTCGGGTTCGAGCGAAGTTGCCATGCCTGCGGGCAGCACCACGACCGGCTTGGCCGGCCCGATCACGACCGGCACCGGCACTGCCGCTGACTCAAACAGCCGCGGCGGCTGAGTGAGGCCGACCGACCGTGCCGCCTCGCGCAGTAAGCCGACTGCGGACTCGCTGGAGCAGGGCACGAGGGACTGACGGAGACGTCGCAGGCGGAGGAGATCACGGATCACCAGTCCCGCGAAGAACACGAAGCCTCCGAGCCACACCCAGAGCAGGCCCGACGCGGCTTCACGAAAGGTGGGCACCCGCATTGGCACGACGTCTGGATCTGCGACGCCTTCTGGCCGCATGGCCTCGTCGCCGGCTGCGCTGGCGGGCACGAGGTCGGGCCGCGGCATGGCGGACGCGACGAGGAACGGTCGCGGCGCGAGCGGACGATCGACGGTCACGGGCGAGACGCGAACGACACCCCAGCCCGCGAGACGACTCGCCACCGCCACGGCCGGGACGATGCCGAGCACGACGAGCGCTGCCAGCAGCAGGCCATACCTCAGCGGCGCCGGCTTGCCACGCAGGGCCCGTCCCACGATGAGCGCGAGGGCCGCCACGCTCACGGCCGCCACCGCCGCGCCCGCACTCGTACAGATCCATGCTCGATCAAAGAGCAGTCCATCCAGCACAGGTGTCATGCTCGACCTCCCTTGGACGGCCGGTCGCCGCCACATGCCTTGCGTCGCTTCGCCTCCGCCACCACCTTCACCAGCCGATCGATGTCGGCCGACGACACGTCATCGGAGCCCAGCAAGCTCTGCACGAGCTGTGTCGGCGAGCCGCCGAAGTATCCGGCCATGAATCCCGCCGCCAGCCGCGCCTCGGCCGTCGCCCGGTCGAGCGTGGGCCGGTAGCGGTAGACGCCGTCAACGACGGCCCGCGACAGCCACCCCCGCTTCTCGAGCCGGTCGACCAGGTTCAGCACCGTTGTTCGCGTCACGCCCCGGCGGTCGGCAACCGCCTGCCATATCTCGGCCACCGTCATGCCCACGGCCGGACCGTCCCAGGCCACGGCGAGGAGCTCGTGCTGGGCCGGCGTCAGATCGCCTTCCGGGGTTACCGTCGTCTTCCTCGCCATGATCTGCCCCCGTGTCCCGCGGCCACGCCGCCTCTCTTCCTAGAGACGACGCACGTCGTCGCCAGGCACTGTACCTGTGACGACGGACGTCGTCAAGTCTAGGGATCAGCGAGTGAGTGGGCCCTACGCAGTAGCGGAGGAGACGCCCAGCCGATGCCGCCGCGTCGCTACGCCGTGGGATCGGCCGGGCTGCGGCACGGGCTGTCTATGTCCCGTCGCGTGCTTCGCCGCTCTTGGGACGGCAACGCGACTGCCGCCAAGTGCTAAATATCGGGCGAAATCACGGCATATTCCTTGAGCGGCCTACTTCTATCGGCCGCTCTATCTCACAAGGAATATGCCCATGCACGACACTCTTACCGGGCGAGCCGTTGAACTTGCCCATCTGGCCGATCTGATTCGTGCCAGCCTCGCGCTGGCCGACTCCGCGATCCATCCCATCAACGAGCAACTCGCTGGACTTGCTGAACTGGGGATCGACAACCTCGAACTCGAAGGTCCGTCGGTGTTTTCACGAGTCGCAGGCTCGTCTCCGGCATTCGATGACGATCGCGTCGTCTACGCCGCAGCGCTGCTCATGCCCGGCGGTCTCGGTTGCACGGTGTGGTCTGCTGACGACTATGCGAGTCGCTACGGCGAGTCCGATCATGAGCCACCATCTCTGCGGGAGCGATTCGTCGCGTACGAGAGGCTGCCGCCGATCGTGCGGGCAATGATCCCGGGTGTTGCCCCGAAACTGATCGTCGACCTCCTTCAGTCCTTCCGTCTGCTGACTCGGTGATTCCGGGACAGCCACGATTCCGCCAGACCGCGTCGTAGCGGCTTGGCACAGATCTGTCCGGCAGGCACGTTGCCATGCCGGACGTGGTTCTCTTGCTGGCGACGACGCTCGTCGCCAGCGTCTCCCTCGATCCCCATGCGGGGAAGGAATGCGCCCATGTCTCTTCATGATGATGAACGTCTTCTCACTGCCGTCGCAACGGCCCTGGGCGAGACGATCGCCCTCGTCCGCAGCCGCGGCTTCCATATCGACGGCGGTTCGATCGGCTACGCGTCGCCACTGGAGCGGCCCGCGAGGCGATGTCACGCCGCTGACGACGACGACACCGTCGACCTGGCGGCGATCGGCATCGACTGGGATGCCGCCGTTGAGCCCCGTCTGCGGCGCCGCCCGGTGCGACTGAGCGGCAGGCGACTCCGCCGCCGTCGCGTGGCCTGACGGCCATCGCGGCAAACACGACCGGCGGCGTGCCGACCGGGGCCGACGTGGCACCCGGGCACGCCGCCGGCATTACTCACGAAAACGACGACCCATGACTCAAAACGATTCCTGCAATGGCACCCCGGAGCCAGGCGACGATGACGCGGAAGGCGTCCGTCGAATCGATGCGAATCCGCCCTACGAACCGCGGCCCGCCGACGCAGTCGAGCGATTTCGCAGGCTCCTCGCGGATATCATCGCCAAGCGAATCCTGGCCGAAGGCCGGAAACCACCCGGCGAAGGAGGCAATCGCAGGTGTTAACAATTAACAGACACGGACCATATATAGCCGTCTTTACAAGCCAGAGGCGGAGACAGTTATGAATCGATTGATGTGGAAGCGTCGCGCAGGGCAAGAAGTTGCTTGCGTTTCGCGGCAGATGCTGCGAAAATGAATGCTTGGCCAAGGTTCCGACGGATCGCCCGCTGTCTCATCGGAGGAGACATGACACGCCGCTCTCGCCAGCATTCCGCCCGCAGACAACCAGCCGCGGCTCACACGACAGCAGCCCCCGAAGTGGTCGCGTTCATCGCCGCCGTCCTTCGGCAGATGGACCACGCTGCCAATCTTGTGGTCGCGTTCTTCCTCAGCCTCGGGCTGATGCGGCCGAACGAGATCACGCCGCCAGCCCTTCCGCAGGAGTTCCTGCTCGAACTGGCGGCTCTCCTGCAGGTCAGGGAGTGGCAGGCCGCCGGCGTGATCGACTGGTACGACGCGGATGGCCTGTCGATCGATGATCGGATCGGTGAGGCTATCGAGCGATGCCGCAATGATCCCGGGGCCGTGGACGACAACCGTCGCGGCACAAATGCGATGATTGGCCTGTTGCGACGCTGGTATGAGTCGTGCTGTCCGGCGGCCCGGGAGCATCTGGGCTGCGACGTCGCGCTGCACTGGGATGCTGGCCTCGATATGGAGCAGATCGTGCATGCGTTTGCCGACTTTCTCTGCCGCCACCGTGACATACCGTTCGTGGGCGAGGTGAAATAATGGAACGTCGCACGACGAACGAAGGCCGGGTGTACCTGCGACGCAGTTCGTCAAAGCAGGAGTCTTCGCTGGCAACCCAACTGGATTGGGCCATCGAGAAGGCCCGGAGCATCGGCGTACCGCTGCGGGCGACTGCTGCAGATATCGAGCACATGCAGAGGCACGGCTTGATTGCGTACCGGGACCTCTTTCTGGACGACGCCGTCAGCGGCAGCAAGAAGAAGCGACCTGCGTTTGATGCCATGCTCGATGAGGCCCGCTCGAATAGGCACGTGTCCCATCTGTTTGCGTTCAAGCGAGACCGGCTCGGCCGTCCGCGCGACCCGGTCGACATGATGGTGATCGAACGCGACATTCGGTCGTGGGGCGTCCGGGTCGAAATGTCGGATGGCGTCATCGACCCGGCGGACCGTGGGACCGCCGCCCTCGGCCAGACGGCGATGTCGCTCTTTGGGTACCACGAGAGCGGCGAGTTCAGCAAGAAGCTGTCGGAACGAGTCGTGCTGGTCCAGGCTTCGTTGGCTCGCAAGGGCTACAGCACCGGCGGCCGGCCTCCGTATGGCTTTGGCAGGTTTCTCGTCGACGCGACTGGCACCTCGCTGGAGGAACTGCCGCCAGGTCGCAAGGTGAAGGAGGCTGGCTGCCATGTGCGGTTCCTTCCCAACGACGAGGCAAAGATAGGAATCTGGGTGCGGATCCTCGAGTGGCTCGAGGCGGGTTGGGGCTACAAGCGGGTTGCAGAGCATCTGAACGAACTCGGTATTCCCGGCCCCGATGCTGGACGCCACCGAGGCGGCCGGAAGTTCGGCGGCCGCGTGTCGGGAAAGTGGAATCACAACACGGTGCGATCCCTCGCCATGAACGCCTTGATCATCGGCGAGAAGGAGTACGGGCGTTTCAGCCAAGGGATGCATCACCGCGTGGGACCGAATGGCCCAAGGGCAGTGAATGCAGATGAACTTCTCGACGACGGCGCTGGCCGCATCGTCGAGAATGATTCGGATGTGCGGATCCGCGCGGATTCTGGGGGTGGGGCGTTTTTCGATCCGGAACGCTGGCACCGACTCCAAGCCAAACTCGTCGAGCGTGGTCGTGCCCAGCGAGGACAGCGTCGGGCGCCGGATGCCAGTGCCTACCCGCTTGCTGCGCGGGTATTCGACCTGACCGACGGCTGCGGCTCCATCATGCAGGGGGCAGCCCGCAGGGCCCGTGGGGGTGGGCGGCGGCTCTACCGGTGCGGCATCTACATGAAGCGTCGTGGCTCGTGCCACCACAACGCCGTTGACGCCGAGGGCCTGCTGACGTTCACGATTCGCACGATTACCGAGCTCGTGACGGCCGGCGGCGGCGTTACCAAGCTCGAGGCGGCCGTCAGGAAGCGGATCCAAACGACCGCAGCGGAATCGCGATCTCCGCAACAAGCAATCCGCGACGAGCTGGCCGCGAAGGCGATGCGGCTCCGCAGGCTGGTGGAGCAGGCTCCGCGGCGGATCCTCGAGGAGGAGGATGACGCGATGCGGACACAGTTGCGGATCGCATCACGTGAACTCGCCGCCGAGTTGGCCGACGTGGAAGAGAGGCTTGCCGAACACGATGCCCGGCTCCCGTCAGCGGCTCCTCTCGATGTCGATGCAGAGGTGCGGAAGGCGATGCAAGTCATTGAACGGATCGAGGCCGTATGCGGGAACGCAGTCGCCCGCGGAGAACTACCGAGACTGCTCGACGACCTGGGCGTGAGGATCGGCCTTACGTTTCGGGCCGGTATTACCAACCGGCGGGCGGCGCGGGTGCTGCAAGGCGGCATCATGGCGTTTGGCAACCGGCAGCTGCCATGCACGCTGCGAACGAGCGGTGGCAGGCCGCTCGCCGGCG
>CAMDDA010000156.1 GCA_945890755.1 Candidatus Kuenenia stuttgartensis | reverse complement strand
GATCGAATGTGCATGACGTTCACGAATGCCCGAGAGAAAACGGTTGCCACAGGCTACTTCGCCGGCGGCTGCTGAGCGGGAGCCGGCGGAGCAGGAGCAGGTGCAGGTGCAGGTGCTGGTGCTGGTGCAGGTGCTGGTGGCTTGGGCGGCTCGGCGGGCTTCGCAGGCTCGGCGGGCTTCGCAGGTTCGGCGGGCTTCGCAGGTTCCGCCGGCTTGGCAGCCTCAGGCTTCGGCGGCTCCGCCGCGGGGGCGGCGGGCTTGGGCTCAACCGGAGCAGGGGGAGGAGGCGGGGGCGGCAAGAGTTTCGGCGCCGGAGCGGACACCGTCTGCGGGCCGGCGTGTGTGCCGGCGAAGATCGACTTGCCGTCGGGCGTGAACGCCACGGTCCAGACGCTCGATGCGAGCTTGGCCGGTCCTTCCTGTTCGCCCTTGGCATTCACGTCCCACAGCTTCACGGCGCCGTCGAGGCTGCCCGACACCAGCCGACCGCCGTCGGCGGAGAAGGCCACGCTCGTCACCCAGTCCTTGTGGCCCGGAAGCACGGCATACTCCTTCGAGTCGGATGTGTTCCAAAGTCGGATCGTGCGATCAGCGCTCGCCGTCGCCAGCCTCGAGCCATCGGGCGAGTACATAACCGCCCAGATCGCGTCGCCATGCCCTTCGAGCTTCCCCTTCTCGGCGCCGTCGGCGGCGTTCCAGAGCTTCACGAGTTTGTCGCCGCCCCCGGTGGCGAGCGTGGCTCCATCGCGGGAGAAGGCCACGGTGGTGACGGCGCCGGTGTGGGCCGGCACCGACTTCACCTCAGCCCCCGTCGCCGTATCCCAGAGCACGACGGTGCCGTCCTCGCCAGCCGACGCGAGCCGCGTGCCGTCGGGTGAGAACGCCAGCGACCGCACCCAGCCCTTGTGCTTCTTGAGGTCGTGCTTGAGCGTGCGGGCCTGGAAGTCCCACAGCTTCACGAGTCCGTCGTAGCCGGCCGTCGCGGCCAGTTTCCCGTCAGCCGACACTTTCACCGCCCACACGGCCGTGGGATGACCGGCAAGGTCTCCCACGCGGCTGCCGTCGGCAACCTTCCACACGACGACGTCCCCGGGGCGATAGAGCAGGCTCTCGCCGCCGGCAGTGACGAGCAGGCTACCGTCGCGGGAGTAGTCCGACGCGATCACCCACCGCTTGAAGTCGGTGAGCGTGGCTGCGGCGGCCGGCTGCGGGGGGGCTGGATCGGCTGCATGCATGGCTCCGGCGACACCCATCGCCATCACGAGTCCCATGGCCCAGCGGCCCCATGTCGTCGGCTTCATAGCCATCCTCCTCAAATCGGTCGTGATCCAGGTCGTCAGCCAGTGGCGGTCAGCACCGCGAGCATGGCATCCGCCGTGAGAGCCCGAGTATAGTTGCGCCACCACCCGATTGGGAGCAGCCATGACGATGCCGAAGCCCAGCAAAGCCCAGCCGGCAGCGGCTGCCAGGTCTCGAACACCGCGGCGGGCCGTACTCGTGGCCAGCGGGGACTTGCGGGAAGAGGCCAACCGCGTCTGCTGGCCCGCGCAGAAACAGCTCGAGGCCGACCTCACTGCCGCCTTCGCCCGCGCCGGCTGGACGCTCGACCGCGGCCACGCCGTCTCGCGAGCACGCGGCCACGGCTTCATCGCCAGTGCCCGGGAAGGGCTCGATGTGTTCGCCGGCATCGACCCATCGTCACCACTCGTGGTGGCCGAAGCGGTCTGGCAATACTCCAACCATGTGCTGCCCGGTCTCACCACCCACCGGGGTCCGATCCTCACCGTCGCCAACTGGTCGGGGCAGTGGCCCGGCCTCGTCGGGATGCTCAACCTCAACGGCTCGCTGACGAAGGCGGGCGTGCCCTACTCCACGCTCTGGGCCGACGACTTCGCGAGCCCGAGCTTCGACCGCCACCTCGCCGCCTGGCTCGATCACCGCTCCGTACACCACGACACGAGCCACGTGGTGCCGATCGACCGCGTGAAGATCCCCCGCCCCGTCGCCCAGGCAGCCGAATCGATCGCGGCCGACCTCCGCCGCCGCAAGGCGCTGATGGGCGTCTTCGATGAGGGCTGCATGGGGATGTTCAACGCGATCATCCCCGACCGGCTGCTCCACGCCACCGGCGTGTTCAAGGAGCGGCTCAGCCAGAGCGCGCTCTACTACGAGACGACGCGGGTCTCCGATGCCGAGGCGAAGGGCATCTTCCGCTGGCTCGAGCAGGCGGGTATGCGGTTCCACTTCGGCAAGGATGAGACCACGGAACTGACGCGGGCCCAGGTGCTCCTGCAGTGCAAGATGTACGTGGCCGCCGTGCGGCTCGCCGACCGCTTCGGCTGTGACTCCATCGGCATCCAGTATCAGCAGGGGCTCAAGGATCTGCTTCCGGCCAGCGACCTCGTCGAAGGCATGCTCAACGACTCGAAGCGTCCTCCCGTCACGGCCGAGGGCTCGTCCCGCCTGCTCTTCAAGGGGCGGCCCCTCGTGCACTTCAACGAGGTCGATGAGTGCGCCGGGCTCGACGGTCTGCTCACGCAGCGGGTGCACGAGGCCCTCGGCGAGCCGGTCGAGAACACGCTCCACGACATCCGCTGGGGCGACTGGGACCAGTCCCGCTCGACCGACCAGTGGGTGTGGGTGTTCGAGATTTCGGGCGCCGCGCCGCCGAGCCACTTCCGCGGCGGCTGGAAGGGGGCGGAGGGCTTTCGTCAGCCGCCGATGTATTTCCGACTGGGAGGCAGCACGCTGGCCGGCGTGAGCAAGCCGGGCGAGATCGTGTGGAGCCGGATCTGGGTCGATGGCACGGGCGGCCCATCCGGCCGTGGCGGGCCGGACTCGGCGGAAAAGCTCTGCATGGACATCGGCCGCGCCCAGGTCATTGCCCTGCCCGAGGCAGAAACCCGCCGCCGGCTCGAAGCGACCACGAAACAGTGGCCGATCATGCATGCGGTCACCTACGGCGTGTCGCGCGACCAGATGATGGCCCGCCACAAGGCCAACCACATTCAAGTCGCCTACGCGAAGGACGCCGCCGGCGCCGACCGGGCCGCCCTGATGAAGGCGGCCGTCGCCCGCGACCTCGGCATCGAGGTGTCGTTCTGCGGCACCCGCGGCCACGGCGGCTCGTCGTCGCTCCGCTGGGGCTGACGCGTCGTCGGGTGGTGTGGGTCGGGGTTGCCCGTACCCTGTCGCCGGACGCTCGCTTCGGGCATCCATGCCCTCCGCTCGCTCGATGCCGCCTGCGCTTCGGCATCCTGCCTGCGCTTGGCGGCATACGCCGGCTCATGGGTACGGGCAACCCCACCATGTCTTGTGGTGCGCGCGCAAGCGAGGGAATCCCGCGTATCCATCCGCCCCGCCGCATCGAACCGGATGGCCCCCGCACCGTATAGTGCCGTTCCCGGCCACCTTCTTTCTGACACGCGACAGGACGTCACGATCATGAACCGCAGCGGCTATCTCGGAATCGACGCAGGCACACAGGGCCTCTCGGTGATCTTCACCGACGACGACATGCGGATCCTCGCCCACGGCGAGGGCAGCTACGACATGGTGCCGGGCCTCGCAGCCGAGTGTTACGAGCAGCGGCCCGGCGACTGGGAGGCGGCACTCCGCGCGGCGATGGCCGACCTGCGGGCGAAGCTCGCCGCGGCCGGCATTACGCCCGACGTGAAGGCGATCGGCATCTCCGGGCAGATGCACGGCGAGGTGCTGGCCGATGGCGTCGGCGCGGCGCTCGGGCCGGCGCGGCTGTGGTGCGACGGCCGCAACGAGGCCGAGGGGCATGAACTCACGGAACGATTCGGCGTGAAGTGTCCCAAGCGGCTCACCGCCGCCCGGTGGCTGTGGACGATCCGCAACCAGCCGGAGCTCGCAGCGCGGGTCCACCACCTCACCACGCCGTCGGGCTGGCTCGCGCGGTGTCTCACCGGCGAGTGGACGCTCGGCATCGGCGACGCCGCCGGCATGTTTCCGATCGATCAGGCCACGCTCGACTACGACGCCCGGCTGCTCGCGGAGTTCGACGCGTTGGTGGCCGCCGCGCACGGCGGCCCGGCCGTGCGGCAGCTCCGCGATCTCCTGCCACGCGTGCGGAAGGCGGGTGAGGATGGCGGCCGGCTCGACGCCGCCGGCGCCGCGCTGCTGGGGTTGCCCGTGGGTACGCCGGTCGCGCCGGCCGAAGGAGACCAGCCGGCCGCGCTCGCAGGGTCGCTCATCGGCCTGCCCGGCATGGTGTCGATGAGCTTCGGCACGAGCGTCTGTGCCAACTCGGTGGGCGACCGGCCGTTCCGCGGCGTTTCGCAGGCGATCGATCATTTCTGCTCGCCCGACGGCCGGCCGATCAACATGGTCTTTCTCCGCAACGGCACCACGCCCATGAACACGGTCGTGGAGATGTTCGGCAAGGTGAACGGTGCGGGCCGCGGCGATGCCTTCGCCGCCGTGATGCCAGACCTACTCGCGGCGGCCGACGACTGCGGCGGCGTCGCAGCGCTCCCGTTCCTGGATGGCGAACCAGGGCTCGGCGTGTCGCGGGGGGGCACAGCGAGCCTCGTGGGACTCTCCGCAGGCAACGCCACGCCGGGCAACGCCGCCAAGGCGATGCTCTTGGCCACGATCTTCAACCTGCGCATGGGAAGCGATCAGCTCGACGCCCAGGGCTTCCCGCGGACGGAGATCATCCTTTCCGGCGGCCTCACGAAGACCCCCGCGCTCGGCCAGCTGCTCGCCGACGCGTTCGCCACGCCGGTGACGATCCTCGACGGGGCCACCGAGGGCACGGCCTGGGGCGCGGCCCTGCTGGCGAAGTTCCGGGCCGAGTCGCTGGCCGGCCGGGCCCCGAGTTGGCCCGAGTTTCTCGCCGCCCATGCCTCGGGCAGCCCGACCCGATTCACCCCCCGTCCGGCCGCCGTGGCCACGCTCGCCAAGAGCCTCGCCCGCCACCGCCACCTCGTGGCCCTCCACACCCAGCTTGCAGGTTCGTCAGCCCCGTAGGCCCGTTGCGGAGCCGTAGGCCCGTCACTCCGTGACGGGCAGCCCGTTGCGGAGCTGTAGGCCCGTCACTCCGTGACGGGCTGTGCAGATAGCCCGTTGCGGAGCAACGGGCCAACTTCTTGCAACCGCCGCACCGCCTGATAGGCTTTCAGAAGTCGGGCGGCGGAAACCGTCCGCCTCTTCAATTCGGAACCGCTACTGACCGCGTGCGACATCCTGCTGCCGCCTGCCCTGCGAGATATCGCAGGGCGATGCGCCGGGTGACCCGTCAGTAGCCTCTCGTTTCCGGCCGTGATCTCACGGCATCGCTTCGGCAGACCGCTGACCCACTCGCGCATCGTGGCCCATTCGGGCCGCATCGGTTTCGCAGGGATCTCGCACCGGCCGCGAGTCATGCCATGCGAACCCTCCGCCCCACGCTCCGCGTCGCGCTCACGCTCCTCGCCTCGTGCCTCGGCCTCGCCGCCGCCCCGGCGAGTGCCGAGACGATCGTGCGATTTTCAATTGGAACCACGTTTTTCGACGTCGCTCTCTCGAGCGACCCCGCGCTCGCGACGACCGTGAACAACTTCATGAATTACGTGAACACCGGCCGCTACACCGACACGCTCATCCACCGCAGCACGACCTACGATCCGCAGCAGATCCAAATCATCCAAGGCGGCAGCTATGTGCTGGATGGTTCGACGATCAATGAGATCGCCACGGATGACCCGATTCCGCTCCAGGCTACGTTCTCCAACACCCGCGGCACCATCGCGATGGCCCGCACCACTGATCCGAATAGTGCTACGAGCGGGTGGTTTTTCAACGTGACCGACAACCCGTCGCTCGACGGCAACTATGCGGTATTCGGTGCCATCACCGACCCAGCGGGCCTGGCAGTGATGGATGCGATCGCGTCCCTGCAGGTCTACGATCTCAGCGAGCAACTCGGGCCGGCGTTCTCCGAACTGCCACTCATCAACGGAAACAGCCTCGTGGTATTCAACGGCATCGCCCCCGTGCCCGAGCCCTCCACGCTCGTGCTCGCCGGCGTCGGCCTTGCGGCCGCCGCGTTCACGGCCGCCCGTCGGCCGCGACGCGTGGCCTGCTGACGGCCACCGCGCCGCTCACTTCACCGCGAGCATCCGCTCCAGGGCCGTGAGGGCCCATTTCGCCGTTTCGTCGTCCACGCGGATCACGTTCACGGGCTTCTCCGCGGCGATGTGCTCGAGGCTCCAGCAGAGGTGGGCCAGGTCGATCCGATACATCGTGGCGCACATGCAGACCACCGGCGAGAGAAACCGAATCGTCTGCTCCGGGTGGTTCTGCTCCAGCCGCTTCACGAGGTGGAGTTCCGTGCCGATCGCCCACTTCGTGCCAGGGGCCGCGGCCTCCACCTGCTTGATGATGTAGCTCGTCGAGCCGGCGAGGTCGGCCTTGTCGACCACCTCCATCGCACACTCCGGGTGCACGAGCACCTTCACCCCCGGGATGTTCGCCCGCATCGCATCGACGTGCTCGGGCTTGAACATCGCGTGCACGCTGCAGTGGCCCTGCCAGAGGATCACACGGCTTTGCTGCAACTGCTCCCGCGAGCTGCCGCCGAGCGCGGGATCGTGCGGGTTCCAGACGCACATCTCGGTGAGCGGGATGCCCATCGTGCGAGCGGTGTTGCGGCCGAGGTGCTGGTCGGGAAAGAAGAGCACGCGGCGGCGGCGGGCGAAGGCCCAGTCGAGCACGGCGCGGGCATTGCTCGACGTGCAGACGATGCCGCCGTGCCGGCCACAGAAGGCCTTCAGGCTCGCGGCCGAGTTGATGTAGGTGACTGGCGTGATATCGGCGGTGTCGATCACGGTGCCAAGGTCGGTCCAGGCGTCCTCCACCTGGTCGATCGCGGCCATGTCGGCCATCGAGCAGCCGGCCGCCATGTCGGGCAGGACGACGGTCACCCGCCGACCGCCGCGGGCCGCCACCTTCTCCGGACGGTTGGCGAGAATGTCGGCCGTCTCGGCCATGAAGTGCACGCCACAGAAGGCGATCGCCTCGCAGTCGGCCCGGTCCGCGGCATTTTTCGAGAGCTGGTAGCTGTCCCCCTGGAAGTCGGCGTGGGCGATCACGCCGTCCTGCTGGTAGTGGTGGCCGAGGATCACGAGCCGGGGCCCGAGTTGGCGGCGGACGGCCTCGATCCGCTCGGCGAGGGCGGCATCTTCCAGCCCGCGATAGGCCGGAAACGGGGAGGCGAAGGCGGGGGCGGAGGCAGTCGCTGTCATGGTGCTCCCGAGTATAAGCAGGCCGTGCAGGTAAACCCGGCCGCGGTATACTGCCGCCCGCTGGCGAGCGTTTATTGGCCGCCACTCCCATTCTCCCATCGGAAGGACGACGAGGTCACATGGCGCGGAAAGTCGTGAATCGCAAGGAACTGCGGGCCCAGGCGGATGCGGCGGAAGCCCGCGGCAAGACGGCCAAGAAAGAGAAGCCCGTCAAGGAGAAGAAGGAAAAAGTCGTCAAGGAGAAGAAGGTCGCCGCCAAGAAGACGACCCGCAAGAAGGTGGTCAAGGAAACCCGGATGAAGGCCTACTGGGGCGTCTTCAACCAGGGCATGAAGAAGCTCGTCACCTTCGAGTATGCGGACAAGCGGGCGGCGGAGAAGAAGGCGGCCGATCTCGGCCCCAACCACTTCGTGCAGCTGATCAAAGAGCCGATCACCGAGGCCTGAGGCGGTTCCGCGGCGCGGGCGACGTTATGCGGTGGGGCCGCCTGCCGCGGCTTCTGCCGCTCTCATACAAGCCCCCAGGCGCAAGCCGGGGGATCACGTTGCGGGTGGGTAATCACGTC
>CAMDDA010000155.1 GCA_945890755.1 Candidatus Kuenenia stuttgartensis | reverse complement strand
CGGGCTGTGTGGAGAGCCCGTCACGGAGTGACGGGCCTACGAGGAAGTGACGGCCTGCGATCCTCCGCGTCATCGCACGAAGCGGTAGCCCGTGCCGCGGACGGAGAGAAAGTGCGCGGGCTTCGAGGGGTCGGCCTCGAAATACTTCCGCAGGTTGAGGATGAACGTGTCGATCGTGCGTGTGGCCGGCGCGCGTGTAAGGCCCCAGACGTTCTTGAGCAGTTCTTCCCGCGACACGACGCTCCCCTCGTGATCCACCAGGTAGCGAAGCAGCTTCATCTCCAGGTTCGTCAGCCGCACCGGCTGTCCGCGGGACGACACCTCCCAGCTGTCGAAGTTCACCTCGGCCGAGCCGAACCGGTAGACGTGCGCCTTCGGTGTGCCCTCCGTGGCCGGGCGGTCGCTGCGGCCGCGGCGGGCGAGCAGGTTGCGGACGATCGACATCAGCTCGTCGAGATCGAATGGCTTTTGCAGGTAGACATCGGTGCCGGCATCGAAGCCCCGGATCCGGTCCTCGACGAGCGTGCGGGCGGTGAGCATCACCACGGGTACGTCGCTGCCCCGCGATCGGATCGCCTCGCAAACGGCGTAGCCGCTCATGCCGGGCAGCATGAGGTCGAGCACGACGAGATCGATTGGTGAATCTCCAGCCTCGAGCAGCTCGAGTGCCGCCTGCCCATCGCCCGCCGTGCTGACGGCATACCCCTCGGACTCGAGGTTGTACTTGATCCCAAACGCCAGGTGCTCTTCGTCCTCAACCACCAAAATATGCGGCATGCCGGCAGCTCACTCGACGATCATCCAACACGGACACGAACTTCGACCCGGGGAGGCGAGCACCAACCCGGGTTGTATCTGACCGCTTCGCTTCATGCCGTGTACACACGGCCTAACGAACGAGCTCCGGCCGTGCCGCCACCGCACGAGCATAGCCCCGCGTCACGAACCAGTTCCACGCGTCCTGCACTGTCTCTTCAAAGGGCCGGTAGTGGTAGCCCAGTTCCTGCTCCGCCCGCCGGCACGAGAAGTTGTGGGCCAGCATCGACATCCGTGTGGCAGCCGAGTTGATGTCGGGTTCACGGCCGAGCATGGCTGCGGCCAGGTCTCCGACGAGGCCAGCCGTGCGGATGATCGCGCGGGGCGCCATGCCCAGCGGCTGCATGCGGCCTGCCGCCCGGGCGAAGACCCGCCAGGCGTCGAGATAGGAGAGGCCGTGGCCGCCGAGAATGTAGCGGCGGCCGGTCTGGCCGCGGGCGAGGGCCGCGAGGATGCCGGCCGCCACGTCGCGAACGTCCACGAAGTCGTTGGAGCCCGGAGGCGCGAACAGCCCCTTGCCGGCGCCAACCTCCAGAAGCATCCGACCGCTCGATGGCTTCCAGTCCCACGGGCCGATCATATAGACGGGGTTCACGATCACGGCGTCGAGGCCCTCGTTCACTTCGGCGAGCACTGCCGCCTCCGCCTCGCGCTTCGTGACGACGTAGGGGCACTCGGGCATGCCGCCGGGGGGCGTTTCTTCGTCGGCCGGGCCGCCGTCGGGCCGCAGGCCGATCGCATCGACGCTCGACACGTGCACGAGCCTGGCGCCGGCTCGCCGAGCGGCTCGCGCGATCCGTCGCGTGCCCTCGACGTTCACCTCCCGCATCTCGGCGAGGTACTTCCAGCCGCAGTGCACCATCGCAGCCGCGTGAATCACGCAGGAGGCGCCATCGACCGCGTCTTGCAGGACACGCTCGTCATCGAGCCCGCCAGCAACCTGCATGAGCGGCAGGCCGGCGAAAGCCTTGTCGCCGACGGCGCTCGACCGGCGGGCGAGCACCCGCACGCTCCGGCCTTGGCCGACGAGCATCCGCACGACGTTGTTGCCGACCAGGCCGGTGGCCCCGGTCACGAGGCAGTCGCCGGCGGCATCGAACACGCGTGACGCGATCATCGGAGCATCGTCCTCGAGGCGAAATGGCTGCGCCCGGGTCGATCGATCCATCGCCACGATCCCAGGCTGTCAGTTGTAGATCGGAAAACTGCCGGGGACGAATTTGGGGCGTGGGCGGTCCTGCCGGCGTTGACGCGCATGCCGCCCGCCTACGAAGATGCTCTGGATTGGACGGAAGGTGTTGAAGCGACACGGTTTCCGGCTGGTTGTGGGCCGCGCCGGCTGCCGGGCGCCGCCCGGGCAGGCCTGCGGCGGCGAGGGAGCCCACGTGGCGGATGTCGGCATCGAACCGGTCGAAACCCGGTCCCAGCAGCGGCGGTTCGTCCGCCTCCCGTGGCGAATCTACAAGGACGACCCCTGCTGGATGCCCCCGCTCGTGATGTCGCAGGAGGAGCTGCTCGGGTTCCGTCCGCATCCCTTCTACGAACGGTCGAAGAGCCGGTCGTTCCTGGCCACGCGGGGCGGCCGCGACGTGGGGCGGATCACGGCGATCGTCAATCAGGGCCATATCGAACGCTACGAGGAGCAGCGGGGCTTCTTCGGGTTCTTCGAGTGTGACGATGATTCGGCCGCTGCGAAGGCGCTCTTCGAGGCCGCGAAGAGTTGGCTGCGGTCGCAGGGCATGGAGAGCGTGCGGGGGCCGGCGAATCCGTCGCTCAACTACGAGTGTGGCCTGTTGATCGAGGGCTTCGAGACGCCCCCGTTCTTCATGATGACGCACAATCGACCCTACTACGCGAAGCTCGTCGAGGAGAACGGCTTCGGCAAGATCGAGGACCTCTACGCCTTCTGGGGCAAGACCTCGATGCTCTCGTCGCTCGACTCGAAGCTGGGCACGATGGTGGAGGGGGTGAAAGAGCGGTTCGGCGTGAAGGTGCGGCCGCTTGACCGCAGCCGGTTCGACGCCGAGGTGCGGATGTTCCTCGAGGTCTACAACTCGAGCCTCGGGGGCACCTGGGGCTTCGTGCCGCTCAGCTCTGGGGAGGTGAAGCACATGGCGGCGAGCCTCAAGCACCTGATCGTGCCGGAGCTGGCCCTCGTGGCCGAGGTGGATGGCAAGCCGATCGGCACCGTCTTCTGTCTGCTCGACTACAACCCGCGGATCAAGGCGATCAACGGCCGGCTGTTTCCGTTCGGCTTCCTCAAGCTGCTCTGGAACAAGCGGGGCATCAAGCGGATGCGGGCGATCAGCACCAACGTGGTGCCCGAATACCAGGCCTGGGGCGTGGGGCTCGTGCTCACCGCCGCCCTCGTCAAGCCCGTGCTCGACTGGGGAATGGAGGAGGCGGAGTTTTCCTGGGTGGTAGAGAGCAACCACCTCTCGAAGCGCACGCTCGAACGCGGCGGCGCCCTCGTGACCAAGAAATACCGCATCTACGACGCCGCCATCACGGGCTGAAATCGGGGACGGGAGCGGATTTCACCCTACCGGCGGGACCGGCGAGAGACGCGGGGGCTGGAGCGATACCCGCTGCCCTGGATGATCGCGCCGCCTCCGCCCCCCACGAAGCCGCCTGCGGTCACCACGCCGCCGCGCGAGTAGTTCCGTGACGGGGTGTTGTAGTAGGGCCACACCCGCTTGCCCTGCCGCTGGGCCCGCTCCCACTGCATCGAGCCGTAGTTGATGCCCGAGAGGTTGAAGCTGCGGTAGGGGTTCTGCGGTGAGATCGCCAAGGCGGGCGTTGCGGGCAAGGCAACGGCGGCGGCGAGCAGGCAGACGGCAAGGCGAGCGAAGCGGGGCATGGAGGGCCTCTGGGTGAGGGTGGCAAAAAGTGTACGGGCCACGGTGCGACAAGGTTCGGCCATGGTGTCCCCAGGCGTGCGCACACGTCTGATGGTCCCCCTGCTTGCGCTTCCATAAAGCAGAAGGCACGACGGCCGGCTCACGTGCCGGGGCGTTCGGGGCGGTAGCCGATCGACTTGCGAGGCGCCAATGCTTGCGGAGCCCACCACTGCCGCCGTGAAGCAAGCCAGGGGTGTTCGCCCGCGTGCCATTGGCCGGCCTATCGTTTTATCCTTGGTAGTCGCTCCACCCCGACCCCGGATTCCATTGCCCGGGTGTCGGGCCGGTTCCCGCCGCAGCGCAGAGCGCCGGTAACACGAATTGCTGAATTGTTGTGATCGCATCGCGGAGCGACGGCGGTACGTCATCAACGCTCATTCGCGTCAAATAAGCAGTCCATTGCCGCTGCTTTTCGTCATCCTCCCCGAACTTCTCCGAGAGCCCCGTCGGCGTGCCAGCAGGGAGCGCGGTAGTCCTCCGCTCAAAAGTTGCCCTGAACGCGCGGGCGAGCGTCTCGCCACTCAACTCGAAGCGTCGGCTGATCAGGATGACGTCGTGGTAGTCCTTCATCCGGCTGTTGATGATGCCGAGTTTGCACATCGCCTCGACCTTCTCGGCGATGGACGTCTCGGGAGGGTATGCGAGGATGCTCGGTGCGTCGTGGCCGAGCAACGTCGGGAACGGTCGCTGCGCGGCCTCGGGTGTGACCGCGTCCCCGAATCCCACGTCGATTCTGACCGTGATGGGGACGTGTGCCAGGTACGCCGTAACGGTGACGCGGACACCGTCGTAGTCCTGCTCCTCGCGGATCTCCTCTGCGGAGATAGTTTCGAGGGCGAACCGAAGACCGTCATCGGTCTCGACCGAGACGATGGTGCGGACCGCGTCGGCGACGACGGCTGGCGATGGGTCACCGTGGCCGAGGAAGTCGACGTCCCTGGTCGGTCGGTGCAGCTCGCCCGTCCAGACACGGAAGAGCATGGCGCCCTTGAGCACGAACCGCGGTGACTCGGGTGACCTGGAGAGCCGGTCAATCAGTCGCTCGATGGCGTACTGCGCCAGAATCGCGTTGAAATCTGCTTTGTGATTGCGTGCGATGGCCAGCAGACCGCGATGCACTGCGGCAGCGTCTCTGGGCGGCTGCGAGGCGGCCGTCATACCAGTGACTCCAGGTATGGCCGCATCACGGTCGCGACGCGGTCGGCTTTGGCTGCGGCGAGTATGTCATCTACGGTAGCCTTCTTCTGCCGCCAGGCATCACGCAGCGCTTCGAGGGCAACATCGACGCCGACGGTGCTCCGATACCTGAAGCAATCAGCGATGGTTTTGGCGACGGTGGTGACGTTGACATCGACGCCGTCGATTTTCATCACTTGCACGCCTTCGCTGAGCGCCAAGCCAGAAGCGCGCACAACGCGGATGGGCGGGTAGTTGATCGACGGCTTCCGGGCCTTGCGGTCGATCATGATCCAGACATCGAAAGGGTTCTGGGTGGTGAGCTGATGTAGCCGGAGAGCGGTGAGTAGGCAGAGCGTCGCCTTCGGAATCCGGACGGCCACTTCGATGACACTGTCGTGCTCGCTCATTCGGGGCTCGGCGCGCTCGTAGACGCCTCGGGACCGCTGGACGAGGAGGCCGCGATCGACGAGCCGCTTCAGGTGCATGCGGTGGATGCCGAGGCGATCAAGCTCGGCACCGCGCACGATCCCCTTCCGACGGAGCAGTTCGAGTATGCGTTGAGCCTGGGTGGTTGCAGTCATGGCTGTGACAATTTGTCGGCTATTGTTGCATCTGACCGACATCTTGTCACGCCAAGGGGTTGCAATCAACAGCCTGAAGGGGCAGCAATGTTCAAAGGTTCTGGTTCTGTCGTGAAAGGGCTCAGGCTGGCACGGATCCTGGGCCGATCCGAAAGATCCAGCCACACTGGCCACTGGATTGTGGATTCCGACGTGCCGGCCGAGGGACAGGCTCACGTGCCGGGGCGTTCGGGGCGGTAGCCGATCGACTTGCGGGGCCGCCGCTGCTTGCGGCCGCCACGGGCCTTCCCCGGCCCGCTGCGGTCGCGGGCTTTTGCCGGCCCGCCTCTGATGTGGTCGCCCGAGGTCTCTTCCGTGAACGCCCGGGTGGCTTCGCGGCGCTTCTTGTCGAGGGCCTCCTGCGGCGGCCGCTCCGGGATCAGGCAGTCGCAGCCGGAGCCGATCAGGTCCTGTCGCCCGGCCTGTTCCAGCGCCCGCCGCACCTCGAAGTAGTTTTCCGGCTTGAAGAACTGGAGCAGGGCCCGCTGCATCCGCCGGTCCTTCAAGCCCTTCGTCACCTTTACGGGCTCGCGGGTCATCGGGTCGAGGCCCGTGTAGTACATGCAGGCCGCGATGTCGAACGGGCTGGGGATGAAGTCCTGCACCTGATCGGGCTTGTAGCTGTTGCGTTTGAGGAACAGGGCGAGTTCGATCATCTCCTCCACGCCGCTGCCGGGGTGGCTGGCGATGAAGTAGGGCACGGTGTATTGCTTCTTGCCCACCCGGCGGCTGGCCGCCGTGAACGCCTTGTCGAACTCGACGTAGTCGTCGGCCGACGGCTTCTTCATGAGGTTCAAGACCTCGGGGTCGGTGTGCTCGGGCGCGACCTTCAGGTGGCCGCCGACATGGTGCGCGGCCAGTTCCTCCAGATACTCGGGATCGCGGCGGGCCAGATCCATCCGCACGCCGCTGGCCACGAGCACCCGCTTCACGCCCTCGACGGTGCGGGCCTCCCGCATCAGGCTCTTGAGCGGGCCGTGGTCGGTGCCCAAGAGCTTGCAGACGGTGGGGTGCACGCAGGAGAGCCGGCGGCACTTCGCCTCCACCTCCGGCCGCGTGCACTTCATCTGATACATGTTGGCCGTGGGGCCGCCGATGTCCGACACCGTGCCCTTGAAGCCGGGCTGGCTGGCGAGCAGCTTGATCTCGGTGATCACCGATTCCTGGCTGCGGCTCTGGATGATCCGCCCCTCGTGGGCCGTGATCGAGCAGAAGGTGCAGCCGCCGAAGCAGCCACGCATGATCTGCACGCTCGTCTCCACGACCTCGAAGGCGGGGATCCGGGCGGCGCCGTAGGCCGGATGCGGCCGCCGCGTGAAGGGGAGGCCATACACCTGATCCATCTCGTCCTGCTCCAAGGGCAGGGCGGGGGGATTCACGACCACGGCCTCGCGGCCATGCCGCTGGACGAGCCGGCGGGCGTTGTGGGGATTCGTCTCCAGGTGCGAGATCCGCGTCATCTCACAGAACGCCAGCGTGTCGGTGGAGACCGCTTCGTACGTCGGCAACTCAATCGTGTCGGCCGCGCCGCCGCCTGGGCCCGACGGGGGCGGCTCGCTCGCGCCGAGTCGATAGGCGATGCCGCGGAGTTCACGGAGTTCTTTCACCGTCTTGCCGGCGGCGAGGCCGCGGGCCACGTCGAGGATCGTCCGTTCGCCCATGCCGAACACGACGAGGTCGGCCTTCGAGTCGAGGATGATCGAGCGGCGGACCGTGTCGCTCCAGTAGTCGTAATGGGCGATCCGGCGCAGGCTCGCCTCCACGCCGCCGGCCACGACGGGCACGCCGGGAAACGCCTCTCGCGACCGCTGGCAGTAGGCGAGCGTGGCCCGGTCGGGCCGCCGGCCGATCGCGCCGTTGGGCGAGTAGGCGTCGTCGTTTCGCACCTTCCGGTTGGCGGTGTAGTGGTTGATCATCGAGTCCATGTTGCCGGCCGACACGCCGAAGAAGAGCCGCGGCCGGCCAAACTGCCGCCACGGCTCGCACGACTGCCAGTCGGGCTGGGCGAGCACGGCCACGCGGAAGCCGGCGGCCTCCAGCAGCCGGGCCAAGAGGCCGTTGGCGAAGCTCGGGTGATCGACGTAGGCGTCGCCCGAGATGAAGACCACGTCGATTTCATCCCAGCCGCGGGCGAGCATCTCCGCCCGGGTGGTGGGTAGTGGCTGCGCTGCAGTGCGCGGAGGCCGGGACGCGGGGGGGGTGAGGATGGGGAGCGACATGGGAGAGCTTCCCCGCAAGTGTACCTGTCAAAATTCGGCGGTGCGTGGGCGGAACGACCTGCACCGCCTGTAGGCCCGTCACTCCGTGAC
>CAMDDA010000154.1 GCA_945890755.1 Candidatus Kuenenia stuttgartensis | reverse complement strand
CGTTGACGAACCGCGGTGGTTCCACGACGAGGCCGGCCGCCTCGGCCGCCGTCAGCACTCTCGTTTTTTCATCCGCCACGGATCCGACTCCCCTGCACGAACTGACCGGCACGTCATATCGACGCCGCCCAACAGTCTACCCTACGCTCGGCGACTTGACGCCGCCGGCGGCCGGTCTGACACTGCCCCCCTATGGCCATCCAAGTTCTCTGCACCGGCTGCGGTTCACGGTTCGCCGTCAGCGACAAGTTTGCCGGCAAAACCGGCCCCTGCCCGAAGTGCAAAAAGCCGATCACGATCCCCGCGTCGGCCGTGCAGGCCGTGACGATCCACGAACCGGAACCGGCCGCAGCGGCCGGCCCGGCGGGCCATGGCTCCACGATCCCGTTCCGCCGTGTCGAGAAGCCGATCCCCGCGGTGGCCTGGGCCGCGATCGGAGCAGGCGTTCTCGTCTCGCTCCTGGCTGCCTGGCTGACGGGCTTCATCTTCCGCCCGGACACGCCTCCTGACTGGCTGCTCCTCGCCGCTGCATTCACACTGGCGGTGCCGTGCGTGCTCCTCGGCTACGCCGCCGCGAGGGAGCGAGAACTCGAGCCCTACCGCGGCCGATCGCTCTGGCTGCGGTCACTCATCTGCGCCGCCGTGTATGCCGGACTCTGGGCGGCCAAGGGCATGCTGCCCGCGGATGCCACCGCCGATATGTGGCAATGGATCTACCTCGGCCCGCTGTTCGTCGTGCCCGGTGCGCTCGCGGCGCTCGCCACACTCGATCTCGACTGGGGAGCGGCCGTCGCCCACTTCTCCTTCTACGTCTTGTTCACGGCGCTCCTGCGGTGGCTGGCCGGCCTGCCGCCGCTGTGAAACTGGCATGACGGCCTCGCACATGACGGGATCCCGCATGAATGGATCGCTGCTGCCGGAGCTCGCGGCCGTCGGCTCATCCTGCGAGGGCGTTCGCATACCCCCTGATGTGACGGTGCCCCTCACGCCCCGTGTGCGGGCCCTGATCGACACGCCGGAGGTGCGTCGGCTCGCCCGAATCAGTCAGCTCGGGCTCGTGGCACTCGTCTATCCGGGTGCCACGCACTCACGGCTCGAGCACTCGCTCGGCACGTATCGCCTGGCACTCGAATTTCTGGGTCGTCTGCAGCACGACGATCGCTTCCGCGCCGCAGTCACCGCCGCCGACGCGGCCGCCTTTCTCGCCGCAGCGCTCCTGCACGACGTCGGGCACTGGCCCTACTGCCATCCGCTGGAAGACATGGGCCTGCCCGAACTGCCGCGGCACGAATCGCTCGTGCGGTCGCTGTTGCGCGACGGCCCGGCGGGCCGGATCCTTGCCGACCGCTGGGAGCTCGATCCGGCCCGCGTGGCCGCCCTGATCGAGGGCTCCGCCGATGATCCAGCCGGCCGCATCCTCTGCTCGCTGCTTTCGGGGCCGATCGACGTCGACAAAATGGACTACCTCGCCCGCGACAGCCTGCACGCCGGCGTTCCCTACGGCCGCCACTTCGATCAAGAGCGGCTGCTTACGAGCCTGTGCCTCGACGCCACCGGCACGACGCTCGCCATCACCGACAAGGGCCGCACTGCCGCCGAGTTGATGGTGTTCGCCCGCTACGTCATGTTCAGCGAGGTTTACTGGCACCATGCCGTCCGCTCCGCCACCGCGATGGTGCAGCGGGCCGTCTGGATCGCGAGAGAACGAATCGACGCGGCCAGCCTCGTCCGTAGCGACGACGCCGCGTTCACCGGCTGGCTCATGGCCGCGGCGGCTGGCACCGCCGCCGAACCGCTGGCGCATGGCCTCTTCGGCGACACCCGCCGGCTCTACAAGCGGGCCGCCACCTACGATGCGGCCCACCACCCGGCCGTGCATCGCGCCCTCGCCGGCCGCCCCTACGCCGACGCGGTGGCCGTCTCGGCCCGGCTGGCCGCCGCGCTCTCACAGCGGCTCGGCGCCGTGATCCCGCACCATGCGGTGCTCGTCGATGCGCCCCCCGCGGAACGGGAGGTGGAGTTCCGAATTCAGGTACGGGAGAAGGTACCGCACGGTGCCGGCCACACCTGGCGCGGCCTCGAAACACTCTCACCGGTCGTGCGGAGCCTCGCCCGCGAGCAGTTCGACGACCTTGTCAAGCGCGTGAGAATCTTCTGCGAGCCGGCGATGGCGTCCGCCATCGCCGGCTGCGCAGAACTCGAGTCGATCGTGCTGGAGTGCGCGGGCTAGCCGCTCACTCCGCGCCGCCGGGCAGTTTGCCCTCCGCCAGCAGCGCGCCGAACGTGGGGGAGTCGGCCTTGGCCGGGTCGCTCGGCAGGGCCGCCACCTCTTCGAGAGCCTTGCGGATCTTCTCGACGTTCTTGGCGTCTTCCTTTTTGTCGAGCTTCTCGGCCAGCGCATTGCCGTAGGCATTGCGGTCCTTCTTGCTCTTGCCCACGTGGCAGACGTTGCACTTCGCCGTCTCCACGGCGGCCGCCAGCGGCGTGCCATCCTTCACGTAGACGGTCTTGAACTCGTCGAAGAACTGCTTGATGGCAAACGCCTCGCGAGCCGAAGAGCCCACGGCGACCGCCAGACCGATCCCGACGACACATGCAAACCTGCTGCTGCGAATCATGAAAAAGCTCCGGTGGTGCGCGGCCTGGTGGCCGCCCCGCCTCGGGGCCGCCGCCTGTCGCCGAGATAACTAGATCGACAAATTTCTGCTGCGTCAAGAAATGGAACCGGTTTTTTGGCCGGCGGGCATGGCCGAGCCCACACAACCCTCTCAGCCGCCACCGTTTTCCCCGCCGGGGTTATCCGTGCCGGCGTCCTCCCAGTCGGATTGCCAGGTCGCCGGGTCTGGCCAGGCGGCGACCCTCGACACAGTCCGCATGGCCACCGGCTGGTCGCGAAACATATCCTCCAGCCGCTCGGCCGCCCCATCGACCCGCCGCAGAATGTCACCCCCCGCGTAGCGGCTCGCCTGATCCCGCCACGACACGGCAGACTCATACTCGGCGGGCTCACGAATGCCACTCTGCACGATGAGGGGCTCGCCGTCGAGCAGGAAATCACAGGCCCGGGCGACGACCTGCAGCCGGGGCGGCAATGGCCGCGCGGGCGAATCGTGCAGGGAGAAGACCGGGCTCCGACTCGCGAACACGGCGTCTGCAAGCGAGGCATCGATCGTGAGCCCGCCCCCGGATTCGCTGCCCCCGTCGGCCATCACGAGCGGCCGCGGCGTGAGGAGCCCGCCACCCGACCACGACATCACGATGCGGCCACCGCTGACGCCGGCAGTGTCGAGGAACACCGCATCGCCGCAGGCCCACGACCGCTCCATCGTGAGACCACAGCGGACGGCGGCCGCAGCCGCATCGCCCTGCCCCCCGACACCCTGAGCCGCAACGAAGGCTGGTGCCACATCCGCCGGCAGGTCAGCCGCTGTCTCAGGATCGCCAGGCATCACGAGAAAGGCATCGATGCAGGCGAGGCTGCCGCTGGACACGACGAACAGCGCGGGCCGCCGGCCGGCCGCGGCGGTCGCCTCGAGCCGGAGCGACATGCCTTCAATCGAAAGCTGACCCGCCCCGACATGACACGCGGCCTCGAGGCCGGAGCCCACATCGACGAGCGACACGAACCGCAGCGTGGGACGCATGCCCGGCGCCGCCCTCAGCGTGAGCCGTCGGTCACCCACGACGATCGGCAGCGCGTCGATGACGCCCGAGAAGGCCAGTTCCACGACACCTCCATCGCCTGCCCGCTCGATCGCCACCCGCAGATCGGCCGCGACAATCGTCGCATCCGGAGCGATGCCGGCCACGGAGTCGCCCACCCGGATCACCGGCTCGGTCGACAGGAGGCCGCCGTCGAGAGGCGTGTCCGTTGTCGTAGGGATCGGCAGGGCCCGTGTCGACGCGGCCTGATACCAGAGTGCGGCGATCGTGGCCGCCAGCCCGAGCAAAGGCACCACCCAAGGCAGCCGGGCGGCAGGCCGCTGCGGACCGCTCTGGGCCGTGGGCAGCAGGACCGGCCGCGTGGCCGCGATGGCATGGCCGTGGGTGTCGGCGAAGGCGACGAGGTCGGCCACGAGTTCGGCCGGCCTTTGATAGCGGGCGGCAGGATCCTTCTCCATGAGCCGCTCGAGGATTTCGCCAAACGCCCGCGGCACGTCCGGCCGCAGGGCATCGATCGCCGGCGGCCGTTCCTGCTGATGCTGCAGGAGTTTCTGCACCATGCTGCCGTCGGCGAACGGCGGCCGCCCGGTGAGCATGAAAAACATGGTGCAACCGAGCGAATAGAGGTCGCTCCGCACGTCGGCGGTCCGCGAGTCACGAGCCTGTTCCGGCGAGATGTAGTCGAACGTGCCGAGCGTGACGCCGCTCACGGTGAGATCGCCGCCTCCTTCGACGTGATGCAGCCGGGCCAGACCCATGTCGACGATGCGGGCCTTGCCGGCCGGCGTGATCACGATGTTCGAGGGCTTGATGTCGCGATGCACCACCTCACGCTGGGAGGCGTGCTCCAGTGCATCAGCCACCTGCACGGCCACGTCGATCGTCCGGCCGAGAGGAAAGGCTCCCTGTTCGCGGACGAGGTCACGGAGGTTTTGCCCCTCGATGAACTCGAAGACGATGTAGTGCCAGCCCTCGTCGGAACCGACGGCAAACACCCGCCCGATGTTCTCGTGGTCGAGGCGGGCCGCGGATTGGGCCTCGTTGCGGAAGCGGCGGAGCATCTCCTCGTCGTCGGCCTGGCCGCCGGCCAGCACCTTGACGGCCACGATCCGGTCGAGCGTGGTGTCGAGGGCCCGGAACACGGCCCCCATCCCACCGCCGCCGATGAAGCTGTCGAGCCGATACGCCCCGAGCATCGTGCCCTGGAGCCGGAGGCCGATCTCCGCCGATGACCGTGGCGCGGCCGCGGCCCCGGCCGGCGCGGAGATCACGGTGGCGTCGTCGGGGGGATCGAGGCGGCTCGTCGAGCCGTCACGAGCGGCCGTGTGGGCAGCCTGGGACTTGGGCTGCGAACCGGCCTGCGATCCGGAGCGATCATCGAATGTCGGCATGCATCGACCCTACCACAAAACCAGAAACCCCGCCCCTCGGCATGCGAGGGACGGGGCTCGGTCTTTCGAACAAATCGGTTCAGTCGGGGTCAGACCGCGACTGCCTCGGCCGCGGCGAGCAGCACGGCCTGCCGCTTCCGCCGCTTCAGCCAGCCCGCTCCGAACATCCCCACCATGCCGGTGGCGGCCAGGGCGATCGTACCCGGCTCCGGCACAGCGGCCGCCACCCGGAAGCCGATGTTGTCGTTGGCGTTCGTTGCCAGGCGAACCTGACTCACACCGTTGGCCCCCCAGTTGCTCACGTTCGCCAGAGCGATCGTGTAGGCACCGGAGAAAACCCGGAGCTGCGTCGCACTTCCCGCCGAATCGGTCCACTCCGTCACATTGCCCAGCATGTCGTACATGCCGTAAGCCGAAGAGGTGGTCGTGTAGGCACCGACGTTGGTCGTCGAACTGCCCGCCACGTTGTTGTAGTTGGCCGCGGGTGCGGTACCGACCGGGACCGAGGCGGAAGGAGTCACCGTACCGGAGCCCACGGTCGAAGCCCACGTTCCATAGTTGGTCGAGCTGGGCTTGTAGAAGGCGGCCTTGTACCACTCGCTGGAGTTCGGCAGGAAGTAGGTGGCTCCCGGCTGACGCTGGAAGGCGGCCGAGCCAGACAGGGCGAGGTTATATGCCCCAGTTTCGGTAGTCGTACCCGTCATCATCCAGTTCACGTATCGAGCGGCGTCATACCAGTTCACGTACGTCACCGGCCGGAGATTGAAGGAGGTCGAGCTCGTGTAGACGAAGCTTCCGGAAGCACCCGACCTGGTGATGCCGATCGTCGACATCTGGGGGTCATACAAGCCATTCGGGTCGGACTTCGCCGCCTGATTGAGAAAGCTCGTGTACTGTGCGACGGTCGTCTCGGTCGACGACATATAGAACGTTTTGGCGACCGAGCCGAGACCGGCGTTCGGGCCGGTCGTCTGGGCTCCATTGCCGGGATTCCCGATCTCCTTGAACGTCAGAGGAGATGCCACGGCCTGGGATGCGATCCCGGCGAGGGCCACCGCCACACAACTGGCGAATGCCCTGAGATTTTGCATGCGGGCGCCTCGGCCGCTGCCCCACGTCCACCGCTTGCTGCGGCGACAGTGCATACCGCTGACCCGGGTGGGCGAGCCGCCCTTGCGCCGGTATTCCGGAAAGCGGCTCTTCTTCTGGATCGGCTCGCGATCCCGACCGAAGTCGGCCGCGTAGCTCGCGTCCATGTCGTCACGGTAAGACCCTACGAATGCGCTCATGACACTGCTCCTTTGAAAAAAGTCCCGACTGGGACGCCTTGAAAAATGTGGGAAGAAATGGAGGACCGACGGCAAAAAACCGGAACTAGACGAACTGGCAGACACCACGACGCTCGGCGACACGCCGGGCATCCGAAAACAGGGAGACCAACGCATCGCCACTCGAGACACCGGGCAGATAGACCCAGGCACCGAGCTGACGGGCCCACAGCTCCTCGTCGACGCTGTCGTCGGAGCCGCACACCACCAGGAGCGTTCCCGGACGGCCGGCAAACTCCTCGGCGATCTCGATCGAATCGTTGACGCGATCACCGACCGGATTCGCGATATCGACGACGACGAGCTGATACTCGCCCTCGACAACAGAGCCCAGCTCCGCGGCCTCGACCGGCGCCTCGCATGCCGACCAGCCGCTCAGCTCGGAGACGGCCTCGAGGCGATTGCGGAGGCCGCGATCACCCGACACCACCAGGCTCTTCATCACACCGGGACCACGCACCGTGCGAGCCGCAGGCGAGCCGGCGAGCGAACGCACTTCCTCAGACGTGATTCCCACAGCCACGACCATCATCGAACACCTCCTGTTCCAAAGACTTGGAGTCGCCCGTCGTGTCAGCCTTCCGAACACCTCGGAGTGACTTCCACGTCTCGACGGCGAAGAAGAGATGCACTCGCCGTGCCAAAACTCCTGCGAAGTTCGCGCGGCGGCGAAAAGCCCGCAGAAACGTCGGCCAGATGCCCGATCGCGACCTGGTGGGCGGCATGGGCGCGAATCACCATCTCGGTGGCCAGCCAATGCGGCGAGGCCGCCCCCAGCGCCAAACAACCGCGTTTCTTACGGCACTTACGCGGCTTTCACCGATTCGGTGGCCGGCTCACCATCCTGTTGATCGCCCCCCTCGCCCGCGGCGACGGCTCGCGGTACGCTCCGCCCGAAGAGACCGACACCCGGATGGAAGACACATGCGGCTCGTGCGAACCGACGATCCCGAGTCATGGCGGCAATTCTTTGCCGACACCGGAGCGACGGTGGGCGTGGAGATGGCGCTGCCGTGGATCGACAACCGCGGCGAACTGTCCGGAGTCATCTCGCAGTTCGTGCAGTCACTGCTCTTCGCGCTCGGCACACTGGGGGCTCGTATCACGCCTCGGCACACGCGCATGCATGAAGACTTCGTGCCGCGTGTCGTTGCGCCCGATGCCTTCCTGTTCTCACACCATTCCGTCGGTGCCGGCGCCGGCATCTGCCGCTTCAAGCATTCTTACCTCCGCGGTTACTTCAGTCTTGACTCGCTCGGCTACAGCGGCTTTTCCAGCCTGGCCCGCGATCCCGCCGCGCTCGGGGCAGCCGCAGCGATCGCCTCGCGTGAGGCCCTCGACTACGCGGATCGGCTGCGGGAGCGGGTGATCTCGGCGAACGAAAGCAAGTTCGCTCAGCCGCCCCGCACAAATCGTCCGCCACAACGCGGCTACGTCCTGCTCGCGATGCAGGTTCCAGGGGACACGGTTTTAAAGCTCTCGCGA
>CAMDDA010000153.1 GCA_945890755.1 Candidatus Kuenenia stuttgartensis | reverse complement strand
AGCTTTGCTGCGACCTGCTCTGCAGCCTCTGAGAAACGATGGGGAACATCAAATTTTCGGACTGCAATCTCAACCTCCATGCCCGGGTCATCGAGAGAGCCGAGGAAGGCCCGCACCTCGGCGGGCGTGAGCAGGCCCCGCTTGGGTCGCGACTGGAGGAACAATTCGTCGGCATTGCCGAAGACGCGATGCCCCGCCTCGCCCGGCGTGTCGGCCGCGCGGGCCTTCCGCACGAGGATCATCACGTTGAGCGGACCAAACGACTCCTTCGCGATGTCGGCGAGGCTGCCCTGTGTGACCCGCTCGTCGGGCGAGCCGAGATTTTCACAAACATAGGCCTGAAAGTAGTCGATGCCCTCGTCGAGCAGGGCCCGCGCGACGGCCGCCGGCGGCCACTGTTCGCTCGTGAACAAGCCCGCCGTCTCGCTCGACCGCACCCGGTCGATCACCCGCTCGATCGACTGGCCGGCGAGATTGGCGAGAAAGGCTTCTTCCCACGATTCCTTCACGCGGGCGAACGCAAGCTGCATGCTGCTGACGTGCGGCACGACCTCGAACCGGTCCTTGCCGAGCTTCATGCAGACGAACCGGGCCGTGCCGTAAAAGAGCGGATCCCCCGACGCGAGCACGACCATCCGCCGGCCCGCAGCCGCCTCGATCCTGTCGACGAGATCGTCGAGACTCGCCGCCGTCTGCAGCCGGCTCCGCAGCGCGGCCGGCAGGAGCGTCGCGCACGACTCAGGGCCGAGCAGCACGTCGGCCGCTTCGACGATCCGCCGTGCGTGCGCGGTAATGCCTTCGACGCCGTCGTCGCCGATCCCGACGATGTACACCTTCTCCGCTGCCACCACGCGAATGTCCTTTTCCGGAGCGGCAGGCCGCAATCCGACGGGCGTTGAACGGTCTTAAGCCTGGAACGAACTGCCGCAGCCGCAGCTCTTCTTGGCATTCGGATTGTTGAACGTAAAGCCCCGCTTGTCGATCCCTTCGTGGAAATCGAGCGTCGTACCGTCGAGAAACAGGTCGCTCTTCTTGTCTACGACCACCGCCACGCCGTGCTGGTCGGTCTTGGTGTCGGCCTTCGGATCGAACGCCGTATCGAAGCCGAGCGAATACTGAAACCCGCTGCAGCCGCCGCCGGCGACGCCCACGCGGAGCACCGTGGCCGGATCGAGCTTTTGATCCGTGATGATCTTCTTGACTTCGCTGGCAGCCTTTTCCGTGAGCATGACCGACATGGCGTGAACTCCTCTTCTGCTGAAAACCGCCCTGCTGAAAACCGGCACCGGGATATATCGCAACCCGGACTGTGGAAATACTAGCCCGCCCCGCCCCGCAGGCAAAGCCCACGCAGTTCGGCCACGCCCGCGGCCACTCGGTCGGCGGCGACGTCGATCTCGGCGGCCGTCGTAAACCGCGACAGCCCGAACCGCAGACTGGCCCGCGCCTCGTCGTCGGAGAGGCCGAGTTCGCGGAGCACATGGCTCGGCCGCGGGTTTTCCGCGGAGCAGGCGCTGCCGGAACTCGCGGCGAGGCCGGCAGCCGAGAGTGCCGCCAACAGCGACTGGCCATCGACACCCGGGATCCGCACGTTGAGATTGTTGACGAGCCGCACCGCCGCGCCGCGTGCGTCCGTCGCATCGAGCCCGGGACCGTTGACGGCGATCCCGGGCACCGTCGCGACAAGCCGAGTCCAGAGCGCGTCGCGCAGGCCTCGAATGCTCGGCACGTCGTCGGCGAGGCCATCGACCGCCAGTCGGGCCGCCGTCGCCAGCCCCACGATGGCCGGCACGTCGAGCGTGCCACTTCGCAGGCCGCGCTCCTGACCGCCGCCGTGCACGAGCGGCTCCAGCCGCACGGCTCGCCCACGCCGCCGCACGTACAACGCCCCCGAGCCCTTCGGCCCATGGAACTTGTGCGCCGAGAAGCTCGCCAGATCGGCGCCCAGCGCATCGACATCGACCCGCATCCGCCCGACCGCCTGGGCGCAGTCCACATGCAACACCGCGCCGCGGGCATGCGCCTGCTCCGCGATCGCGGCCACGTCCTGCACGACGCCGATCTCGTTGTTGGCCAGGAGCACCGACACGAGCCAGGTGTCGGGCGTGAAGGCGGCCTCGAGGTCGGCGAGCCGAATCCGCCCTGGGATGCCGTCCCCGTCATGCTGGCCGACGACCGGCAGCCGGGTGACCGCCACGCCCGTGCGTTCGAGGTGCTCGAGCGGATCGAGGACGGCGTGGTGCTCGGTGGCGATCGTGATCACGTGGCCGCGGCGGTCCGTATTCGTCTGGCGAGCCGCCAACCCGAGCAGGGCGAGGTTCGCGCTCTCGGTGGCCCCGCTCGTGAACACGATCTCGCGGGCTGCCGCGCCGATGGCCGCCGCGAACGCCTCTCGCGCCGAATCCACGGCCGCGCGGGCTTCGCGGCCCAGATCGTGCGTCACGCTGCCGGCGTTGCCGTAGTGGTCGGTGAGCCACGGCAGCATCGCCTCCAGCACCCGCGGGTCGAGCCGCGTGGTCGCGTGGTTGTCGAGATAGATCGGGGCCGGAGAGACTGACATGGCGTCAGCCAAGTCTACCCTCGGCCAGGGCATCGAGCGTGATCTGCGACCAGCTCTCGAACCGCTCGCGGTCGGCCAAGAGCGCGGCGAGCGTGTCGAAGCCGCACTCCACGAGTTCGCTCTCCCGCGACGCCACCTCGGGCCGCTCCACCTCCAGGATGTGGACGATGCCGAGGTGCACGCTGCCGACGGCGTTGGAGTCGTCGTTGATGAGCCCGACGCAGCGGCCCTGCCAGCCGCCTGCGATGGCGATCTCCTCGGCCAGCTCGCGACGCATGCCGGCCTCGTACGAGGTGTCGTCGCCGTGCTCACCGTCGGTGCTCGAGATGTGGCCGCCGATCCCGACCGACCGCTTGGCCCGCAGCCGCTTCTCGCTCTGGCCGCCGCCGCGGGTGTAGGCGAAGTAGTGGGTCGCTCCAGCCGCATCCTTCCAAGCGAGCACGCAGTAGGGAATCAGCTGCTTGAACGACGGGTCTTCCTCCACGCTCGCCCGGGGCCGCCACGAGGTATGCCGCGGATCGAGCAGCACCGGCAGGTAGGCCGCCGTGTCACCGCAGAACCCCTGAAACGCCCCGACCTCGTCGAACAAGGCCCGCGGCACCACGAGCACGTCTTCCTGCGGCAATTCCGACATCGTCGTCTCCAAAAGGGTCGCGGCAGCATATCGGGCGGAGGCCGGAATCCGAAAGCGGACAGATGCCCGCGGTCGCACCCGGGGCTTTGATCCGCCCCATACAAGCCCCCAGGCGCGAGCCGGGGGATCGCGTGACGGGTGGCGTCACTCGCTCATACAAGCCCCCAGGCGCGAGCCGGGGGATCATCGACCCGACATCACACGATGAGCATCGCGTCGCCGTAGCTCAAAAACCGGTACCGCTCGCGGATCGCCTCGGCATACGCCGCGGAGATGAGCTCCTGCGACGCGAACGTACTCACGAGCACCATGAGTGTCGTCCGTGGCATGTGGAAGTTGGTGAGCAGGCAGTCGACCGCGTGAAACGAGAAGCCGGGCCGGATGAACAGGTCGGTCGGCCCGATGAACGGGGCGAGGCTGCCCGAGCGGGCCGCCGTCTCCAGCGTCCGCATGGCCGTCGTGCCGACCGCGATCACGCGGCCACCGCGGGCCTTCGTCTGTGCGATCGCGGCGACCGTCTCCGGCGGGCAGACGCACCACTCGGTGTGCATCTCGTGGTCGTCGAGCGACGCGGCGGTGATCGGCCGAAACGTGCCGAGCCCCACGTGCAGCGTGACCGTCGCTCGATCAATGCCCCGCGCAGCCAGCCGTGTGAACAAGTCGGCGGTGAAGTGCAGTCCCGCCGTGGGTGCCGCCGCCGAGCCCGCCTCACGGGCAAACACGGTCTGATACCGTTCGAGATCGCCGGGCTGTTCATGGCCGCCACGAATGTAGCCCGGCAGGGGCACACGGCCCACGCGGCCGAGCACGTCTTCGACCGGAGCATCGACGAGCGGTCGCGCGAGCCACGCCCCGCCTGCGGCGCGACCCAGGAGCTCGATCTCCACCTCATCTGCCGCCGCATCTGCCGCGTCGGCGTCACGGCTGGTCAGCCGCACCCGTTCGCCCGGCTCGGGCCGGCCCCGGGTCTGGGCGAGCACGACCCAGGCGCCGGCCTGATCCCCGTCGCGCTCCACGCGGAGAAAGAGCCCCTCCCACTTGCCGCCCGTCCGCACCCGCCGGCCCATGAGCCGTGCGGGCACCACCTTCGTGTCGTTCACGACGACGAGGTCGCCCGGCGCGAGCAACTCCGGCAGGTCGCGGACATGGCGGTGCACCAGCCCGCCGGTCCGGCGGTCGACGACAAGCAGCCGCGCTGCCGTCCGATCAGCGAGCGGCTCCTGGGCGATCAGGTCCGGCGGCAGGTCGTAGTTATAGAGATCGGCGTCGCCCATCCGGCCCAGCCTACCTGCTACAGTGGCGGGGATGGATCCGGCCTCCATACACACGAGCGTTCTCCCCGCGGAGGTGATGTCGTATCTCGCCATCGAGCCGGGCATGCGGGTGGTGGACGGCACGCTGGGCGGCGGCGGTCACACCCGGCTCTTCGCGGAGGCCGTGGGGCCGACGGGCCTGGTGATCGCGATCGACCGCGACCCCGCCGCGATCGACCGCGGCGCCCGCGAGCTCGCGGGACGGCCCGTGCGGTTCGCCCAGGCCGACTACTGCAACCTGCCGGAGGTGCTCGACGCGCTGGAGATCGACCGCGTCGATCGCGTGCTCCTCGACGTCGGCCTGTCGAGCGACCAGCTCGCCGACCAGTCCCGCGGGTTCTCGTTCGAGTCCGACGGCCCGCTCGACCTGCGGTTCGATCCCACCGAGGGCGAGCCGGCCTGGCGGATGGTCAACCGCATGCGGCCTGAAAGCCTCGCCGACATCATCCACGAGTTCGGCGAGGAGCGGTTCAGCCGCCGGATCGCCCGCCGGATCGCCGCCGTCCGCGAGAAGGAGCCGATCAAGTCGGCCCGCGACTTCGCCCGCGTGGTCATGTCGGCGATCCCCCGGCAATACCCGCCGCCACGCATTCACCCCGCCACCCGCACGTTCCAGGCCTTGCGCATCGCCGTCAACCAGGAGCTCAAATCGCTGCGGATCGCCCTTGAACGGATTCCCACCCGGCTCGCCCCCGGCGGGCGGCTGGCCGTGATCTCCTTCCATTCTTTAGAGGACCGGCTCGTCAAAGAGGCGTTCCGCAACCGCCAGGTCTGGGAGAGCCTCACGAAGTCGCCAGTGGAGGCAGGCAACGAGGAGGTTCTGCGCAATCCCCGCAGCCGGTCGGCGAAGCTCCGAGCAGCCCAGCGGTTGTGACGCATCCGGCCGGCCCGGGGCCGGATTCGCCGTCGCCGACCGCTCTGGCGGCGCGGCCGGCATTTCAGCAGAATCCCGCCCCCGGCGCCCCTGGTGCGCCCCGAACCCGCCCGCACGCCATGGGACGCGAAACCAAAATCCTGCTCGGGATGCTCGGCCTGCTGGCCGGCGTGTTCGTGGGCGTCTTGTCGATGAAGCTGTTCGTGCCTCGCCCCCCCGACGGCGCCGGCCCCGACATCCACACCGCCGACGAGTTCGTCGAGACGCAGCAGGTCGTCGAGCCACCGGCTCTTGCTCCGCGGGCCTGGGATTTCTCCGCCGCGCCGCCGCTGGTGCCCGATGCGGCCGCACCTCCCCCGGCCCCGACTGAAGAATCCGGTCATGCGACAGGCTTCGGAAGCCCTGAGCGGAAGCGACGGGATCTGCGTGACGAGAATGTTCAAAGCTCAATCGTGCCGACAGAACCGCTGCCTGCGACTGATCCGTTCGTCCAGCGGCCCACGGCGATCGAGCGGCCTCTCGATTCGCCGCAAGCCGAGCTCGCCCCCCCGCCAGCCGAGCCAGCCCGGCCACCAGCCACGGTGGCCGACGACCTGCTGCCACCACCGGCCGAGGCGATCGCGTCGGAGCCACCACCGGCGCGGTTCCCGGTGCGGCAGGCAGCGGCCGTCGAGCTGGCCGAGCCGCCTGCCGAACTGCCTCCCGCCGCTCGCGCTCCTCTCTCCGCGGGGAGCAGCTATACGGTACAAGCCGGCGACTCATGGTGGTCGCTCGCGGAACGGGCGTACGGCGACGGCCGTCTCTACCGGGCGCTCTTCGCCTGGAACCGCGTGCTCGATCCGCGGGTGGCCCTCGCTCCGGGCACGCCCCTCGAGATTCCGCCCCTGCCGAAGCTCGGGGCCGCCTGGCCCAGGCTCATGCCGCCGCCGGCTCCGTGACGTGTTGGCGGCTCGCGCCGCGGGAGGCGCGAGCACGCGTCGGGAAATCCCCTCCCATACAAGCCCCCAGGCGCAAGCCGGGGGATCCTGATGCGCACGCATCGGCAACGTCGACGCGCGGATTGCCGCCGACTCACGGGGCGACGTCGCCTTATGGAGCGACCCGTCCGCGGCTCGCGCAGCGGGATCCCCTCGCTTGCGCTCAGGGCTTGTATGGGGCGGCACACCGCGTGGGTGGACCCGCAGCTACTTCACGCCGAACTTGTAAGCCGTGTTCTTCGGGTCGAAGTCGCCGGAACGGCTCGTGGCGGACTTTCGCGAACAGGTATTCATGGTCGCCGAGTTTGCCGTCGATCCGTTCCCGCTTCACGACCGTGAATCGGCTGATGGCGAACCGCCCTGTCCCGCAGATAGTGTACGGCTGTTTACTCCCGCCGTCCACCTGCCGGTCCACCCATGGTCGCCGCGGTCACAGGGTTTCCCGCGCGAAGCCGACGCCGCCCGCACGGAGGCCCCGCGGCGTCTCATCGCTACGAGCGGCGTCGGCCCGAGAAGACGCCGCTCCACAAGGTCGTCTCCGAGAACCTCGAAAGCTAGCTCGAGTGGCGCGAAGCCGCCGAGCGGCCCGTGCCGGGATACGTCGAGGACGAACTCCGCGGCTATCTCGATTGCGGGCTCCTCTGCTTCGGCTTCGCCCGCGCGGTCTGCATGACGCGCCGCACGGGATTCGTCGTGGCCTTCTCCTGCAAGGGCCGCGGCGTCTGCCCGTCCTGCAACGGCCGCCACATGGCCCAGACGGCCGCGCATCTTGTCGATCACGTCATCCCGCCGGTGCCCGTGCGGCAGTGGGTGATCTCCGTGCCCAAGCGGCTGCGGGGCATGCTTGCCGACCGACCCCGAGCCGTTGCCGCCCTCACGAAGATCTTTCTTGATGAGATCGAGCGACTGCTCTGTGCTGCGGCAGGCGGCGACACCCCGCCGACGTTCCTGCCGGCCCGGCCGATTTCCCAAGCCGATCTGGCCGCGCTCACCGAGCGGGTCCGCCGTCGCGTGATCCGGTGGTTCCGCATGCAGCGGCTCCTCGACGCCGATGCGGCCAGCGACATGGTCGCTCGAGAGAACAGCGAGTTTTCAGTCGACGCCAGTGTCCGGATCACGCTCGTCGACCGCGATGTGCCGAGCTATTTTCAGAGTCTTGAGCACCTGCTGCGATACTGTGCCCGGCCGCCCTTCGCGCTGGAACGGCTCTCCGTGATCCGCAGCCCAGACGGCCGGATCGCCCGCAGCCGCTACGTGCTGCCCAGGCACAAGGCCGCCAACTGGGTCGGGCCCGGCCGCGGCCGCAAGTGTGGGCATGCGGCGCGCGGAGATGCCACCGGCGACTGCTGCGACTCATGCGACAAACCGCGCTCCCACGACACCTCGCGGATTGCCTGGGCCAAACTCATGGCCCGCGTGGGGGAGGAGTTTCCGCTCGAGTGCCCGGGGTGTGGTGGCGACATCCGACTCATCGCGTTCATTACCGATCCGGGGCCGATCCGGAAAATCCTGACACACCTCGGCGAACCGCTCGAGCCGCCGCCCGTGTCTCCCGCCCGCGGGCCACCCGCCGACTGGGGAGAGCT
>CAMDDA010000152.1 GCA_945890755.1 Candidatus Kuenenia stuttgartensis | reverse complement strand
AGAAAGTCGTGCTCGACAACCCACTGACGCTCTTTTCGCGGTGTCGGCGGTATGTGCCGCCGCCGCGGGTGGCCGGGCGGGCGTAGTGCGCTGGCCGTAGGCCCGTTGCGGAGCGTGTAGGCCCGTTGCGGAGCATGTAGGCCCGTTGCTCCGCAACGGGCTATCCGACAAAGCCCGTCACGGAGTGACAGGCCTACGGGGCGCCCGTCACGGAGTGACAGGCTTACTTCGGGCAACTGCCTGGCCGCTACACTTGACGCGCCGTCCGAGTGAAGGAGGTCAGCGATGTCGAGCATGCCATCACGAATCTACGGGGATTGCCTCTCGGCGGTCATTGCCTGTACCGCACTGTGCTGCGGTGCGTCGCTCGCCGCCACACCGCAGCCGGATCGCCCGGCACCCCAGGGTGTGCTCGATCTCCGTGGGGGCGGATTCCTTTCCGGCGCACTCGTGCCGATGCCCGAGGCCGGCGACAGTCACGAGACACTCTTGTGGCAGTCGCCGCTCTTCACAAAACCGTTCGAGTTTCGCCTGGCCGATGTGACGGGAGCGCGATTTGCGGCGGTGGGCGGTCCAGGCCAGGCCCCGGGCGACGCGTTTCGGCTGCACCTGCGCGGCGGCGACATCATCACCGGCGTGGTGCGAGCGATCGATGCCGACACGATGACGGTCGAGGCCGTCGGCGGAGCTGGCCGCCAGACGCTGCAGATCCGCCGCGACGAGGTGGAGAGCATCGCCCAACGCGGTGCTGGTGGCGGTTCATTCGACGGGCCCGGCGGTCTGGGTGGCTGGGACCAGAAGCCTGGTAATGCCTGGCGTGAGGAAGCGGGGCGGCTGCTCACGTCGCGGCGCGGCGGCTCGATCTCACGCGACGTGGCGGCGCCGCCGCGGGCCCGATACGACATTGGCGTGTCGTGGACGACGCCAGCGGAGTTTCGATTCTCGCTCGTGTCCGATGGCGTGGCCGGCGACGACCAATTCGTGCTCGAACTGCTGCGGCCCGCTGCGGGCGGTCCGGCGCTCGCCGTCGTGCGCCGCAGGGCTGGCAAGGCCACACTCGAGCCGATCTCGCTCGACGCAGCTGCCGATTCGCTGCGGATCGTGCTCTTCGTCGATCAGCCGCGGGGGCGAATGGCGGTCGTTCTCCCCGCCGGTGGGGACGAGCCCGCAGCCGACATCGAACTGGCCCGTGCGGCTGGCGCCGAGCCTTTGCGTGGCGTACGACTCTCCCTCACCAGCGGCGACATCTGTCTGGAGAGCCTGCGGGTCACGCCCTGGACCGCGGCCGAGCCGACGCTCGACGAATTCGAGCAGGCCACGATCAGCGTGCGGACCGGCGGTCCGCGAACGGGCGAGATCGAAGGCTTCGATGCGCAGGCCGGTGCATTCATGGTGCGGGAGGCAGGGCAGGTGACGCGGATCCCGGCGGCCGACGTCATGGAGATCTCGCTACCGCGGGCCGAGGCTGCACCGCCGAGGCAGGCGGCGCAGGTGCGTGCGATCGGCGTGAACGGTGACGTCGTGTCGGGCAGACTCGTGAGGGTTGATCCGCAGGGCGTGTGGATTTGGCGGCAGGGCCTCGCGGAGCCGCTCGGCATCCCGTTCGCGCAACTCGTGGCGATGCAGTCGCTGGCGCCAGCTGTGACGGCTCTCGAACTGCCGGGCCGCGAGGGGCGGCTGGAGGGAGACGGATTCGCGATGCGCGGAGTGCTCGCAGGAGTGGATGGCGGCGTGGGCTGGCAGCCGGTTGGCAGCGTCGTCGGGAGTGGCTTCGCGACGACGGCCGAGCCGTTCTCGGGCCGCCTCGACTATGTGGCGGCGCCTGCGGACACAGATGAATCGGGGGTTGTGGGCGGCATCGGCGGAATGGTGAGCCGGGTGGACGATGGCAGCTTCGTGGTCACGATGCTCGCCGAAGACGGCGCCGCGGCGCAGGATGGCCGGTTGCAGCCCGGAGATCGGATCGTGGCGATCGCCCCTGCCGAGAAGGCCCGATTCGTGTCCACCAAGGGGCTCGAGCCCGACAAGGTGACCGACTTGCTTCGGGGGCAAGTCGGCACGCCGGTGAGGATCAAGGTGACCGACGCCGCCGGCGCAGATCCGCGGACGATTGACCTGGTGCGCGGGCGGCTGGCGATGGCCGGTGGTCAGCTCTTGCGGCAGGCGCTCGAGACGCATGCGGAGCTGGCGGCCCCGGAATCGGCCGGCGACGTGGTCGCGTTTCCCGCGGTGGTCGTGCTGACGAGCGGGGAGAGCACGCCGTGTCGGGTCGTCGCGATCGACGCCGAACGCCTGCGGCTGGTCACGCCGCTGGCAGGCACCCCGGAGGAGCCGGTGGATGTGCCGGCCGCACTCGTGAAGGCAGTCGAGTTCGATCCCTCGGTGCCGGGGCGGGCGCTCGACCGCGTGCGGTTCGAGCGGCTGCTCACGATTCCCCGCATGCAGCGATCGCGGCCGCCGACGCACGTGCTCAGGCTGAAGAACGGCGACTACGTGCGGGGGCGGCTGATCACGGCCGACGACACCACCGTGCGGATCGAGTTACCGGGCAAGGAGCAGGTGTTTCCTCGGGACGCGGTGGCGCGGGCGATCTGGCTGCATCCGGAGGAGCTCGACCCGCAGCAGCCCGACGCCCCGGCCGCCGAGCGGCCGCAGCCACAGGGATTTGCCGTGACGGGCATTTGGCCGGGCGGTCGTCGCGTGGGGCTGGTGGCGGAGGCGGTCGATGGACAATCGATCCAGGGTACGAGTTCCGCATTTGGAGCCGCCCGCATCGATACGGCCAAGGTGGAGCGGCTGCTCTTCGGCACGGCGGCGGAGAAGGACGCCGACCAGCGGCCATATTCGCAGTGGAAGGTGCGGCCCGCGCCCGAGCCCCGGGCGTTGAGAGAGCAGCAGCCAGCGAAGGAGGATGCGGGCGGGTGAGCCGCATCGCTGACGACGCGGCGGGCGTACATGTCCGTCGATACAAGCCCTGAGCGCGAGCGAGGGGATGTCGTTGCACGATCCCCCGGCTTGCGCCTGGGACCGGTTGATACAAGCCCTGAGCGCGAGCGAGGGGATCTTGTTGCACGATCCCCCGGCTTGCGCCTGGGGGCTTTTATGAAGGCATCGGGATCCCCCGGCTTGCGCCTGGGGGCTTTTATGAGCGCGGGGATTCCGCGGCTGCCTCTGCTGCCGTCACGTCGATCCGCGAGTCGTAGTCGTGTCTGCGGACCTTCGCCCGTACGGCCGTGCCGCCCCCGAGCCGCGACTCGATCACGAACGTGCCGCCGAGCCGCTCGATTCGTTCCCGCATGCCGGTGAGGCCGAAGTGTCCCTGATCCGGGCCTGACTCTTTGCCCTGCAAGAAGCCTCTGCCGTCGTCCACGACGGTGAGTTCCACCGTACCGGCGGCCGCGTCGAACGCGGCGTCCACGTCGATCTGTCCGGCATCGGCATGGGCGAGCGCGTTGTGGATCGCTTCCTGTGCCACGAGCAGGAGATTGCCGGCCACGAACTGCGGCACCTCGAAGGCCTGTCCGCTCGTGCGGACGGCGATGTGCTCGGCATGGCCGTGGCCTGTCTGCCGCGCGATGGCTTCCAGCGACTCGGCGAACGACTTGCCGGCCACCGGCATCGTGCGGAGCGCCCACACGGAGCCGCGGAGCTCCTCGGCCGCGTGATTGACCATCTTGCGGGCGACGTCGAGGTATTCCCAGGGATTGCCCGCGGGCTTGTCGCCCTGGGCCTGGCAGGCACCGAGTTGGAAGTCGATGCCGCGGAGCGTCTGGAGGAGCGTGTCGTGGAGGTTGGCCGCGAGCCGGTTCCGCTCGCGAAGCGTCGCCTGAAAGTCGATGGCGGCATTGCGGCGCGATCGCATCTCGTCGGCGAGCCGCAGCGTCGTGGATCGCACCTCCCGCCGTAGCAGCGCCACCCACACGAGCGCCGCGGCGAGCACGGCGAGCACGGCGCCGAGCAGCGCGGCTAGCCGGGCCGGCGTCCACCACGAGGGCGCGCGGAGCACGGTCACGTCGTCGGCCGACCGCAAGAGAAGCGACATCTGCTGCACGACCGGATCCGACGAGACGGACCGCAGGCCCTCGTCTCCCTGAAGTTGTAGCTGAATCACGCCCGTCACCTGCACGTCGCTGCCCGGCTGGAGTGATGCGAGCCGTGTGAACGACGCGTCGTCGAGCATGGCGGCCAGCGTCGCATCGCCGCTCGAGAGAGCGACGTGGCCGCCGCCGGCCGACGGCTTCACTTCCACGACCCGCGCCGGAAACGTGACGAGGCAGCCGTCGAAGTCGCCGGGCGTGGCAATCTCGCCTCTGCGTCGGGCGGTGATGTTGATCGTGGCGATCTCGTCTGGTGTGATGGGCCGCGGCTCGGGAGCCGGTTCTCGACCGGTGCGGCGCACGACCGCCTCGGTAAGCCCGGCGATCTGACGGCTCATGTCGAGGAAGCCCGCGACTTCGACGACGTCACCGGGCTGCATGTCGCCCGCCGCCGACGCCTGTACCCGCAGGCCGCCCGCATGTGCCTGCAGGAATGCCACGTTGCCGGGCAGGGCTGCCGACACGGTGCCTCGGGTTCGGATCCGATGCCGCGGGAGCGGCGCTCCGCTGAATTGTGCGATCTGGTCGAGAGGGATCAGCGGCGTTTCGAACGGCGGGCTGGGGGCTGACTCCACGACATCGATGTCTGTCGCGGCCCCGATCGACAGCGACGGGCAGAGGAATTCCCCGCGTGCATTCCGGACGGCGGCCGTCACGCCGACGACCCGCACCGTGGCATCGATGAGGTCCGCGGCCAGGTCGCGCGACACGTCGGGCGGGAACCGCGCGAGGATGCGCCTTGAATCCACGTCGAGGATCAGCCCGTCGTAGCGGCCGTCGGATTCAATGGCACGCACAACGCCCTCGACTGCCACGCGGCGGCAGTTGTCACCGCCACGAAAGAGCCGCGGGAGATCGGCGGCGAGCGGCTCCGGCAGTGGCTCGTGGCCAACGATACGCAGCTCGTCTACGAGAATGAGCGGGGCGTAGCCTCCGCGGTCGAGCCGGCCCGAAACTTCGACGACGTCGCCGGCCCGCAGGATCGCGCGGGCCGCGCGTTCGGGTGAATTCTTCGGCTGCCGGTACGTCGTGGCCCAGATGCCCCCCGAGTCATCCTGCACCGCGAAGGCGGAGCTGTCGCGGTAGGCCAGCGTCACGGTGCCGCGGACGCGGACCGTGCCAAGCTCGTCCCGGTCCGCACCCAATTTGACCGCGTCAGAGATGCCGGTGACCACCTCCGGCGGTTCGGCTCCCGCAAGTGGCCTGCCAAGTGGCAGACACAGCGTCGCAACGGCAATGACCGCAGGCATCAAGGGCATGGGCATCCTCGGCCCGGGATCAGTCACTTGCGGCCGGCGGCGTCGATCGCCGTTTTCATCGCGGCGACGAAGCGTCGCGCGGTCGTCAACGTGTTCATGACTTGTTCCCGCGGAATGTCAACGAAGTCTCCGTAGTCGGCGTCGAGCCGCTGCGCGTAGAGCCCTTCAAAGGCCACCGCCTGCTCGGGGGCGACGAAGCCTTCGGGGACCAGCTCTTCGTGGACCGCTTTGATGATCCCGCGATGCTTCCTGAACCTGCGGTCACGGGCCACGAACACCGCCGTGGCTGCATGAAAGCAGGCGTAATAGGCGCGGTTCCACGCCAAGCGGGCACTGCCGCGATCTGCCGCCGCCTCGGCATCGTCGAGGCACTCGTTGGCGAGTCGCATCTGCTGTGTGACGATTCGCTCCCGGGACTCCTGCTCGGTCATCGAGCCTCTCCTGCTGCGTGTCGCACGACGTCGATTCCCTCGGCGTCGATCTCCTTGCGGATTGGGGCAGCCTGATAGACCCCGTGCCACCACTCGTCGCTCGTGCGGATGTAGAGCTCGGGCCACGTTCCCAGCCGCAGACCGACCTGTCGCGTGACCGCCCGCATCTGGCCGATCTCGTCGGGGGTGAGCGGCCGGCTCGTCAGCACGAGCAGATCGATATCCGACTCGGGCGTGTCGTCGCCCCGGGCCTTCGATCCGTAGAGCACGACCGAATCCACGGGCCAGCCGGCCGTCAGCGCTGCCGTGATTTCCTCGATGGTCTGGCGATCGACATCCGCGAGCAAAGGGAGCGAACGCAACGTCGCCATGGCGGGAGGCTCCGGAAATGACCGAACGCACCCATTGTAGCAGCCGCAAGTATTCAGTTTGCAGCGGCGTCGCGTGGCGCTCGAATCGGCCCGGAGCTGGCGTGTTCGGTGACCGGGCCGAGCAGGCCCGATTCACGAAGCGGCGATTCCTTCGTGAAGTAGTCCCAACTGGAAAACGCCCGCCGGGCCGTGGGCCTCGGGCTATTCGTGAGCACCCACTCGGGAAACTCCTCGAGCCCGCGGCCGCCGGATGTTTTCGTTCCGTCGGCGTGGGTCTGCATCACTTCCCTCGCCCAGCGGCAGTCGTCCGGCTCGAGGTGATCGCCGATGAGCCGGTTGGCCCAGGTGTTGGTGACGTCGATCTCGACGCGGTGCATGCCCGGCGACAGCGCCTGCGTCACGTCGAGCCGGTGGGGCGGGCACCAGATCGTACCGACGAGCGTGCCGTCGATCCGGACCTGGGCGAGATCGCGCACGTCGCCGAGATCGATTTCGAGCGGTGTATCGGCGGGCCGTGCATCGGCGGGAATCGTGATCTCGGTCGCATAGCGGGCCGTGCCGGAGAAGAAGCGGATGTCGCGGTCGTCGGCCTCCGTCCATGACGAGAGCACGTCGAACCGCACGGTCTGCGGTGGACCGACCGGATGCTGGAACGTGACAGTCCACGGCCCTGTGACCTCGATCGGCTCGGGCAGGGGCGTTGTCGGTGAGGAGTGAGCGGCGGCCGGCGCCGCTGCCATGTCTTTCCCCGCGCTCCGACGAAAGACGACAAACATCGACTCGTAGGCGTCGAAGTGCAGTGGCACCTCTGTGCGGCCGTCCACGATCGTCCAGCGGTCGGCATCGGCCTGCGTGCCCCGCACGGCATCCCACACCTCGGGGATTTTTCCCGCGATGCGAAACGAGGTAGCGCACTCGACGGGCTCCGCGGCGAGATTGGCGAGAAAGTAGACGTCCACGTCGCCGTCGCGGCGGTGCGTGAACCGAATGGCGGCCTGCCGCGGCGAATGCGAAAAAGCGGGCCCGATCTTCAACTCGGCGAGCACCTGCTCCGGGCGTTTCCAGCTGACCCGCCCCTGGCCAAAGGCGTGCTCGGTGATCGAGGGGCCGGCGGGCTGCGGGCCCCACACCTCGGCGGCGATCGCCTGCACGTCCGCATCGCACGCCGGGTAGTCCCGCAGGCTCGGCGACCGTTCCGGCCGCGGCCCGACCACGGTCGCGCCCGCGGCGACGAGTTGCTTCACGGCGCGAGCCACCTGGGGAAGGATCACCGGCTTTGGCAGCACGAGAAAGGGATATCGTCGGCCGCAGGGCACGACGATTTCGCCTTGCTCGACGGAGAGCCCGGCGAGGAGCGTCTGCGTGGGGATCGTGTCGGCGTGTGGCCGGGCCTCGTCGAGCACGAGATAGTCCGACACCAATTCCCCGCGTTGCAGGACGGCCTGGCAGCGGTTGAGGTAGGCGAAAAAGGCCTTGCCTGGCTCGAACCAGGTCTGATGGCGGCTGAAGTGCGTGCCGATCCGGCCCATCGTCACGCCCGGGCGGATCGAGTCGGCGAACGGCTGCTGCACCCACGAATGCAGGAACAACTGATTGAGCCCCTGGCAGAAGCCGGCGTCCCCGAACGGCTTGAGAAACGCCGGCGTCTCGGTCCACATGCTGACGTCGGGCGTGCCGGTGAAGGCCTCGGCCGCCACGAGGCTGATCCCGGCGGCGGCTGCAGCGGGCCCGGCGCGGGTCGATGTGTCGAGTGAGACCCGGTCGCTCGTCCAGAAACAATACATCGGCACGTCGGGCATGGTGGCCGCTGCAAACCGATCGAATGGGCCGCCATAGGGTTGGAGCATC
>CAMDDA010000151.1 GCA_945890755.1 Candidatus Kuenenia stuttgartensis | reverse complement strand
GGGCGGCCCGTCCCGGAGTGCCGGGCCTACGGGCCGCAACGGGCTGCCCGTCACGGAGTGACGGGCCTACTGGCCGCAACGGGCTGACCGTCACGGAGTGACGGCCTACGGGAGGAGTTCGTCGGGCGGGCCTTGGCGGACGACGCGGCCGGCCGCGAGCTCGACAACCCAGGTCGCCGCCCGCTTCGCAAACGCGTGATCGTGCGTGACGACCACCATCGTCTGGCCACCCCCCGCGAGATCGACGATCACGTCGAGCACCTCCGCCGTCATCGTCGGATCGAGGGCGCTCGTCGGCTCGTCGAAGAGCATCACCCGCGGCCGCATCGCCAAGGCCCGGGCGATGGCCACCCGCTGCTGCTGGCCCCCCGAGAGCGTCGCCGGCCGGGCCGCGGCGAACGACCTGAGCCCCACGCGATCGAGCAACCCGAGCCCCACCGTCCGCGCCTCCTCGGCCACCATCCGCGAGACCATCCGCGGCGCGAGCGTCACGTTGTCGATCACCGAAAGGTGCGGGAACAGGTTGAACTGCTGAAACACCATCCCCACGTCCCTTCGCAGCCGCTCCAGCGCAGTGGGCGGGTGTGGTCCGGGCTCGAGCCGATGCCCCGCCACCGTGATCCCCCCGGCGTCGAACGTCTCCAGGCCATTGAGACATCGCAGGAGCGTCGTCTTGCCACTGCCCGATGCGCCGACGAGCGCCGTCACGCACCCTTCCCCGCCCGCCAGGCTCACCTCGTGCAGCACGCGGAAGCTGCCGTGGGACTTCGAGAGGGAGTCGATCGCGATCATCGCCGTCCTTCCGATTCGAGCCGCCGTTCGAACCAGCGTGAGAGCAGCGCCAGCGGCCAGCTCATCGCGAGATAGAGGAGCGCCGTCACGATCGCGAGTTCGACGATCCGCCCTGTCGACAGCGCGAGCACGCTGTACCGCTTCGTGAGCTCGATGACCGTGATCGCCGAGCAGACGCTCGTGTCCTTGAAGAGCGCGATGAAGTCGCTCGTCACCGGTGGCATCACGATCCGCACCGCCTGGGGCACGAGCACGTGCCGCAGGGCCTGCCACTTCGTGAGCCCGAGCGCCAGCGCCGCCTCGAATTGCCCGCCAGGCACGGCCTTGAGCCCGGCCCGGTAGATCTCCGACTCATAGGCCGAGTAATTGAGCGCCAGACCGGCGACGGCCGCCACCACCGCCGGCAGGGCCAGCCCCACCTTCGGCAGCAGGAAGAAGATCGCGTAGAGCTGAAGCATCAGCGGCGTGCCGCGGAGCACCTCGACATAGCCCGTCAGGAGCGGCCGCAGGGCCGGCGGTCCATGGAGCCGGCCGACGGCCACGGCCAGGCCCAGCAGAATCGCGAGCGGAAACGAGACGCACGAGAGCAGCACCGTCATGCCCGCCGACCGCACCAGCAGCGGGAACGTCTCGTGGACGAGGTCCCAGGTGCTGCGGGAAGGGGCCACAGGAATCTCAGCGGCATCGCGAAGGAGCAGCATCTGCTGCCGGCCGGCGAGATCCCAGCGGTCGTAGAGCGACTTGAGCCGGCCATCGGCGATCAGCCGCCCGATGCCTGCGTCGATCGCCGCCGCCAGGTCCGGCGTGTCGCGGGCGGTGAGCACCGTATAGAGGCCGCCGGCGAATGGCCGGCCCACGGTGCGCAGGTCGGCGAACCGGTCGGCGTAAAAGGTGAAGATGCAGTCGTCCATCACCGCGGCGTCGAGCACCTGCGTTCGCACCTGCTCCAGCGAATCGAGCGTGCCGTCGTAGCCCACCACCTCGATGTCGATATCGGTGCGGCCGCGCATCACGGTCTCGGCCGCCGATCCAGTGAGCACGCCCACCTTCCACGGCCCCCGGGGCCCGGGCGTCGAGAGCCTCTCGAAGGTATCGAGCGGGCCCGCGCGGCGGCCGAGCAGCTGCAAGGCGTAGGCGAAGTAGGGCCGCGAACAGCCGTAATCTCGCTGCCGCTCTGGCGTGAGCTCGATGCCGTTGATCACGCAGTCGGCCGAACGACCCAGGAGCAGCGGCAGCCGATCCCACTGACCCTGCTGAAACCGGGCCTTCACGCCCAGTTCGGCCGCGAGCAGTTCGGCGAACTCGACCTCGAAACCGGTGAGCGTCGTCGGATCGTCGGCCGCTGGAAACACATGCGGCCCGCCCCCCTCCTGATCGGCGGCCCACACGAGCTCGCCCCGCCGGCGGACCTCGTCGAGCTCGGCGGCCGCGGTCGTCGCGACTCCCACGACCAGCGCCAGCGCACACACGCCCCACGGGGCAACCAGTCGAGGCGACGTGTTGAGCATGCGGTGAAGGAGCATCCTGCGAGACCGCCCGGCGGCACGAGGACCGCACGGGGTCGCATGATACCACCGTGAGCCCGTGCCCCCCGACCGGCGATTCGCAAGCCGTAGGCCTGTTGCTCCGCAACGGGCTGCCCGTCACCGTAGGCCTGTTGCTCCGCAACGGGCTGCCCGTCACGGAGTGACGGGCCTACAGACGGCAACGGGCTGCCCGGCACGGAGTGACGGGCCTACGAAACGCGAGTCCGGTCGGAGATCGCCCGCAGCCGGCCCAGGCCGCCGACCGGCCCGCCGAGAGCCGCCGCCATCTGCTCTGCCTCGGCCGCCAGCCGATCACCGTCGTCGAGAAACTCGGTCACCTGCGCGGCGGCTTCACTGAAGTCAGCCAGCAGCGGATCGACGAGCCGCGCCGCCGGCACGCCGGCCACGACCGCCGCGATGTCGCGATCGAGCCCGCGCCGCACCAGCGCGAACACGCCCCAGCGGAGACACAGACCCCAGAGGATGAGCCACACGAGGGCCTCCTGAAGAAAGCCCGTACCGCCCACGGGCCGCCCCAGCCACAGGTGCCCATAAAAGAAACTCCAGCCGGCTCGCGCCAGAACGGCGACGAACAGACCGGTGAAGAGGAGTTCGAACGTCCAGTGCACGAGCGGCCCTGCCACCCGGCCCCGCCGATCGGCGACGAGGCGGGCGATGGAGCCGCCGAGCCACTGCCCAGTGCGGTCGAGCACCGCAGCAGCGAGCGGCTGCACCCGCGCGGCCTCGACCCGCGCGCGGCCCACGAGCGGCTCACCAATTCGCGATCGCGTTGCCAGCCCCGCGAGCACCGTCCGCGATTGCTCGACCTCCGCCTCGGAGAGCCCTAGTTCCGCCACCGACTGCCAGCCGGTTGTGTCGTGCGTCGTCACGGCCGCCGCGCCCCCCGTCACGAGCCGCCCGATCACACCCGGCGCGGGCCGCACCCGCTGCCAGAGCGCGGCGAGCGCCGACACGGCGTGGAGAAACGTGGCGAAGGGGCCGCCGTGCCACCGCTGCACGATCTCGTCGGTCACGAGTCGCTGCCAGCCATGACGTTGCCCCCGCAGCTGCGCGGAGATCGCCGTGGCGAGCAGCCCTTCGAGCCGTGACCGCTCGGCACGCATGCCGGCGGCAAACTGCTCCACCGGGCCCCGCAGCGGCTCGAGCTGCCCACGACACTGCTGCGCGAACCAGGCCGTGAGATCGACGGCGCCGGTGCGGCGGACGCGGCGGGCGGCGCGGCCGACCAGTTCCTCGTCGATCGCCGCGACGAGGTCGCGAAAGCCGGGCTCGGGCTCGAGGCCGGCTGCGGCGCGCCGCGCTGCCTCAACGCCGTCGAGCCGGAAGATCCGCGGCACGGTGAAACCCTGCGACTCGAGCTCCCGCTGCCAATCGGCACGGATGTCTGGATCCCGCGCCGCATGCGTCTGCACGAAGAACAGCGGCCGACCCGGCGCGAACGCAGCCACCTCGCGGGCCACGATCCAGGAGCGGTATTTCTGGGCGGTGGCGACGAGCAGGAGCACGTCGCAGGCGGGCAGCACGGCCTCCAGGAGATCGCGGTTGCGATTGGTGTCGCTCGGCCGCGCGGTTGCGCTGGGTGGCGAGCCGGCTGCATCCGGCTCGGCCTGCGTGTCGGGATCGGGGCAATCGACGAGCACGATATTGGCGACGGCCGCCGCGTCGCTGCGGACGACCCGCGCTCCCATCGCCTCCACGGGCAGCCACGCGAGATCGACGTCGGGCGCCGCCACGACGATCGGACTCGTCGTGGTGGGACGGGCCACGTCGCCTGCGTCGGTCACCATCTGCCCTGCCAGCGCATTGACGAGCGTGCTCTTGCCCGTGCCCGTGCCGCCGATCACGCCCACCACGAGCACCCGCGACAACTCGCGTCGGGCCCGGTCGAGCCGGGGCTCGATCGCCTGCCACTCCGCCTGCACGCGGCCGGCCGGCGGCCACTGCGGCAGCGACCCGCTCCAGCGGGCGAGCGACTCGACCAGATGGTCGAAGCCGCCGAAGTCGGCTTCACTCGTTGCATCGGCGGCAGCCGGCGTGGAATCGTCATGCGTCATCTCAGGCACACTCCCGACTGCATTGAGCGAGCAGGGCTCGGGCCCGCGCCACCTCCGGCCGCGCCGCAACGGTCGCGAGCCGATCGATCTCGTCGAGCCGATCGCCGAGCACGACATCGTGGAGCGTTTCGGCGAGGATTCGGCCCCGCTCGGCCGACCAGCCGGCGAAGAGCCGCTCCAGAAGAGGCTTGAGCCCCACCGCCGTGAGCCCGAGCGCACCTTCGCCGGCCAGCGTCGCCGCCGTGCCCACGACCACGTCGCCGACATGGTGGACGAGCGTGGTGAGCCCGCCGGCCGTCGCGGCTGCGGCGGGGACGACGGCCGCGCCCGCGAGCCCGAGCCCCACGGTGATCGCCGGGCGGGCCACTGCGCCGGCGTTGAGCGCCGTCACGATCCAACCGACGAGCTGTGGGTTCTCGCGGGCGAAGCGGTCGAGCTCCGCCCGCACGAAGCCGCGATAGTCCTCCGACACCAGTGGCAGCGACGCATGCCGCCGCTCGAGATCGGCATACCAGGCGGCGCGGTCCGCAGTGGCCAGCCGTGTTCCCAGCATCTCGCCCAGCAGGGAATCGCGGCGGCAGGCATCGTCGAGCCGCTCGATGAAGTCGGTAAGGGCCTGCTTGAGCGCCCCGAGCTCGACCGCAGAAAAATCCTCTCGCTTCTGCTCGTTGGACCGCGCCAGGCCCACCCGTCGAGCGGCCCACATCACGCCCTGCCCCGCCACCCGATACACGCGGCTCACCGTGAGATCGAACCCCGACCGCCGGGGCTCGAGCCAGTCCCAGATTTCGTTCCACACCAGCTCACGCGGCGCCGTCGGCAGCTCGACCCGCACTCGGCTCTCCCGCGAGAGCAGCTCGCGTGCGTCGCGCCACCGGCCCGCCGCCGCATCGAAGGCATCGAGCCACGCGGCGGCCCCGCTCCGGGGATCGGCCACCACGCGCAGCGCACCGGCCATCGCCTGCCGCTTGATGCGGTCGAAGTCACAGCCGGCCAGCCGCTCGCCCGGGCCGGCCGTGCCGCCGTCGGGCGTCAGTTCGGGCAGCGCGTGGAACGCGATCCGCCCCGCTTCGGCCGCCGCGAAGTCGTGGGGCGCGGCATACACCGCCAATGGCGTCACGCCGGTCTCGGTCGTGAAGGTGGCCAGCCAGCCCGCGATCCGCTCCCGCTGCCGCGGCCAGTCCACCATGTTGAAGACCACGAGCACGGTCTTGCCGGCCGCGGCCGCCGACGTGAAAAAATCGCGCACCGCCGCGTCGTTGTATTTCTGCTGGGTGAGCACCGCCACGATCACGTCGGCGGCGTTGCGGACCAATTCGGCCCGCCGCCAATTCTCGCGAAGCGTGCCATCGATGTCAGGCGTGTCGAGGAGCACGAGCCGCGCCGCCTGGTGGCCGCTCGGATCCTCCCGCCACATGATCCGGTCGTCGTCGACCGGCGCGAGGGCGTCGTCATCGCTCACCCATGGCCGCGGCTGGAAGCCGGGGAACACCGCCGCCAGGTCGATGTCGCCGGCCGAACCGCGCGGGAGACTCGCGACCGGATGGCGGGTCCGCGCCGCCTCGGGCACGGACCGGCTGATCTCGGCCCCCACCAGCGTGTTGGCGATCAGGCTCTTGCCGGTGTTGGTGCCACCGCAGACCGCCGCCACGACGAACGGTCCCCGCGCCACCTCACCCCGCAGCTTGCCGAACAGGGCGCCATGCCATTCCGTCGGCTTCGGGTCGGGCATCCCCAGCGCGGCAGCGAGCGGACACAGCGCATCGAAGAGCCTGCACAGTTCTTCCACCGTGCCGGCCCAGGCGGCATAGGAGGCCGCACTCGTCGCTGGTTCGCCCATCTGCTGCACGCGCCACCTCCACTGTCCCGCCGTCCGCACGGCGTTCGTTGCCGGGGGATGGCTGACGGCTTACACTTTTGTGTCCGACGGTCGCCGTCGCCATGCCGTCCTCGCCAAGTGTGGCTTCCGGCCGATTTCCCCGCAAATTATCCCCCTGGACCGTCTGCCATGCTCGAACGTCGCCCCGTGTTCCCCGGTGTGATCGAAATGAATCACCAGGCCGGCTGGCGGATCGGCTGCAATGTCTATCTCGTCTACGACGACCGGGACTGGGCGCTCATCGACATCGGCTACGAGGAGAGCGTGGACGAGATCGTCGAAATGATCCGCCAGATGGACTTTCCGCTCTCACAGTGCCGGGCGCTCGTCGCCACTCACGCCGATGTCGATCACATCCAGGGCCTCGCCAAGGCCAAGGCGATCCTCAAGGCACCGGTGCTCGCCCATGCGAAGGCGGTCGAGTCGTTGGAGTCGGGCGATCGAGTGAAGACGTTCGCGGAGATCGCGGCTCAAAACGTGCACATGGAGATGCCGACGGTGAAGGTCGATCGCACGGTCGCGAATGGCGACGTGATCGAGATTGGCTCGCGGCGGCTCGAGGTCTGGCACACACCTGGTCACACCGACAGCCAACTCGCCTTCCAACTCGGCAACCTCCTGCTCTCCGGCGACAACATCTATCGCGATGGATCCGTCGGCGCGATCGACGCCCACCATGGCAGTGACATCCCCTCCTTCATCGCGTCGCTGAAACGGATCGCTGCCAGCGACGTCGAATGGCTGCTCCCCAGCCACGGCCCGATCTTCCGCAACGACCGGCGGCTGCTCGACGCCACGATCGCCAGGCTCGAGGGCTACCTCACGCTCGCCGACTTTGGCACCTGCGCCCCCCACTGGCCGCTGATCGAGGAGTGGGACCGCGAACTCGCCGAGGGCCGCTTTCCCGGTCAAAAGCCCCAGCCGGCGTGAGACCGAGGCCCCGTCGCGACGATCCTGCCGGTTTTTCCGTCAAGTCGGGTCGTGCCGGGCGTCGATGATTCCCTTGACTGTCGGTTTTCTCGAGGGGGGACTATCCGATGACTCGGCATTTCGTTGCCGCCGTGGCCGTGTGCGCCGTGGCCCTGTTTTCTGCCGCCGATGCGGCCGCCCAGCAGGGCGTTGGCCAAAATGCCTACGGCTACCAGTGGGGCAATTCGTACAACAAGAGCGACTGGAACCGGCTCTACCACTACCCATACGTGTGGTATCCGCAGAACTTCTACGCCGACGGCTACATGCAGTCGGCGAATGATCTGTACTACCGTTATCCGCAAGAGATGCGAATCCCGGTCTACAACCGCCAGTGGCAAAACTACTACCCGAAGTCGCGGCGGTATCACCACGGCCATCACTTCCATCTCGACGTCTTCTAAGCAGACCGCCCGAGTAGGCCTGTTGCTCCGCAACGGGCGCCCCTGTAGGCCTGTCACTCCGCAACGGGCGCCCCTGTAGGCCTGTTGCTCCGCAACGGGCAGCCCGTCACGGAGTGACGGGCCTACGAAGGCGTGACGGGCCCACGCGACAGCCGGCTACAATCCGCGGCATGCATGCCCACGAGCATCCGCCGTTTGCCGACGACCGCGAGGCGGCGCGGTGGTGGCTCGACAACGTCTACGCCGGCGATCACGCCGTGCAACTCACGCCGCGGGCGGTGATCACCGGCATGGTGATCGGCGGCGTGATGTCGATCTCGAATCTCTACGTCGGCCTCAAGACCGGCTGGGGACTCGGTGTCACGATCA
>CAMDDA010000150.1 GCA_945890755.1 Candidatus Kuenenia stuttgartensis | reverse complement strand
GCCTCGATCGGGATGGACGTGGTGCTCGTGGGCCTGATCGCCCTCCTGCCTGTCATGGCCTGGAGCATCGCGGCGGTCCGACGGGGCCACTACGCCCTGCACAAGCGGCTGCAACTGTTCATCGTGGCCGCGCTCCTCGTCGCGATCGTCGTGTTCGAGATCGACATCCGGCTCGTGAGCGACTGGAAGCTCCGGGCGGCCGGTGGGCCGCCGTGGGGCGGGCCGCCGAATGCCTGGTGGCCACGGGGCGTGCTCATGGCGCTCGCGATCCATCTTGTGTTCGCGATCTCGACTCCCGTGATCTGGGCGTGGGTGGTCTGGGAGGCTCTGACGAGGTTTCCGGTGCCGCCGGTCCCGGGCAGCCATGGCCCGCGGCACCGTCGGATGGCCCGGCTGGCGGCCCTCGACCTCGTGGCCACGGCCGTCACCGGCACGATCTTCTACTGGCTGGCCTTCGTGGCCTGAGCCGCGAGCCGCGGCCGGGCTGCCGTCTCGACGTTGCCGCCGAACCAGCGGCAGAGGCTCAGGCCGCCGAAGTAGAGCAGGCAGAGTGGCACTGCCAAGAAGAGCATGCTGTAGGGGTCGGCCGGCGTGAGCACCGCCGACACGATCACGATCACCAGCACGGCGATCCGCCACTGCGATGCATACGTGGCCACGTCGAACACGCCGATCCGCTCCAGGAAAAGCATCACGAGCGGCAGCTGGAAGCCGAGCCCGAAGCCGATCGGCAGGATGAGCACGAAGCCGAGCCACTCGCTGATGCGAGGGTCGGGGTCGAGGCCCAGCCAGGCGTTGAATTGCAGGAGGTAGTCGAGCACGAAGTCGAATACGAAGAAGAAGGCCAAGAGCACGCCGGCCAGGAAGAGGCCGATGCTCACCGGGAGAAACGTCCACACCCACTTCTTCTCGTGCGGGTAGAGCCCCGCGGCCACGAACGTCCAGAGCTGAAAAAAGATCCACGGGCTCGCCAGCACCACGCCCACCATCAGCGCCGCCTTCACGTAGATGCCGAAGGCCTCTTGGGCCGAGAGCGTGGTGATACTCACCCGCGAGTCGCGGGAGAGCGGCTGCCAGAGGAGCACCGGCACGAGCGACTCCGTGTCGAACATGCCGGCGGTGTCGCCGTCGGCCACCGCGGCCGTGCCGCTGCCGAGCACGCGGGCCAGCCGGTCGGCGTGCAGTTCGCGCAGCTCGAACGACAGCCCGTGCTGCTCGACCGCGTCGATCACCTCGCTGCGGGAGTAGGGGAGGGCGGCCCCGCCGGCCCGCCGCGGCTGCCAGGCGTCGAACTGCTCGATCGCCCGCTCGGTGTAATAGTCGCCGAGCGCCTTGCGGAGCGGCTGCTCGATCAGGTGCACCACCGGCCGGGCGACGAAGAAGCCCAGCAAGACCGTGATGGCGAGGCCAGCGGCAGCCCGGATGAGACAGGTCCGCAGCTCTTCCAGGTGCTCGCCGAACGTCATCGTCGAGCTGTTGAAGAGGTCGTCGTCGGAGGGGTGGGGCATAGGGAGAACCGGGGCGGCCACGGGGCGCGGATGCACTCGACTGTACTTCAAAAGCCTGGGTTTTGCCCGGTGCCGCCGCCAGCTCCCGGCACGCAGGCCCAGACAGCCCTGAGCGCGAGCGAGGGGATCGAGCGCGGGGGTCGCCTTCGTGCGCGGCTGCGTCGCGCTCGAATCGACGCTGCCGACGCTCGCGCGTCGGGATCCCCCGGCTCGCGCCTGGGGGCTTCCATGAAGCGGTCCCGGGCCGATACAAGCCCTGAGCGCAAGCGAGGGGATCGGCGGATCTGCAATACTCGAAACGCCATGGCGTATTCGTCGCCGGAACGAGCGTCCGGCTCTCGGGGCATGGGAAGCCCCGAACCCGCGCCGGTTGGCGTCATCCGTCGCTGGGAAAAGCTACGCGCCGTACTTTCCGAAGCGGCCGGCGTGGGCCATGGCGAGAAGCATGAGGTGTTTGGCCGGGAAGATGCCGAAGCCGTCCCGCAGGCAGTCACGCTCCGAAAACGTCGTCAGACCGTCGGGCCGGCAGGTGTCGGCCGCGAGCAGCGTCGGCACCGGGTGCCACGAGTGGCTCTTGAGCTTGCTCGGCGTCGAGTGGTCGCCGGTGACGATCAAAACATCGGGCTTGAGCGCCTCGATCCGCGGGATCGCCGCGTCGAGTTCCTCGATCCGCTTCACCTTCTGCTCGAACGCTCCGTCTTCGCCCGTCGAGTCGGTGTATTTGAAGTGAAGGAAGAAGAAGTCGTAGTCGTTCCACACCTTCGCCAGCTCGTCGATCTGCTCCCCGAGCGTTTGGGCCTTGCCCACGAGCGTCATGCCGACGAGCCGCGCGAGGCCCTTGTACATCGGATAGACGGCGATTGCCGCAGCTTTGAGCCCGTAGAGCTCCTGGTACGAGGGCAGGGCAGGTTTGGCCGCGAAGCCGCGGAGCACCATGCCGTTGGCCTTCTTCTCGTCCTTGAGGATGGCCCGGGCCTGTCGCACGAACTCCTTCGCCACCTCAGCCGTCTTCGCCGCGGCCGCGTGGGCCGGCTGCGGATCGAGCGGAGCCACGCCCGTGGCCTGGGGGTCGGTGTCGGCCACGCGGCCGTCGAGTCCCGGCCCACGGAACACGACCACGAACCGGTGTTCCTTCACCGGCTTCACGAACGTCTCCACGCCGTCGATCTTCACCGCCTGCAGCTTTTCGACGACCGCGAAGCTCTCCTCCGACGGAATCCGGCCGGCCCGGCGGTCGCTGATCAGACCCGCCGCATCGAGCGTGCAGAAGTTGCCGCGGGCGGCCACGTCGTCAGGGCCGAGTTCGAACCCGATGCCGGTAGCCTCGAGCGCGCCGCGGCCGATCTTGAACTCGAGCGGGTCGTAGCCGAAGAGGCCGAGGTGGCCGGGGCCCGAGCCGGGCGTGATACCGGGGAGCACGGGGAGGCTCGAGCCGGAGGTGCCGCGGGCGGCAAGCCGATCGAGGTTCGGCGTCTTCGCCGTCTCGAGCTCCGTCTTACCGCCGGCCTCCAGCGGCAGGCCGCCCAGGCCGTCGGCAACGAGCATCACGATCTTGCTTCCATTCTTTTCGGCCAACTCGCGGATCAGGTCATGCTCGGTCACGGTGCGGCAGCTCCTTCAGGGTGGTACCCGCCCTGCGGCAGGTGTTCGAACGTGAAGGATAGCCGAACTCCCGCTTTATGTGGATCAAGCCTGCACGTGGGGTATTCTGGACGGGCAAAACGTTCCCATTTGTCAGGAGTGAGCGTATGACCACGGCTGAGCTGCGCAAGGAAATCAAAAAAATCATCGATCACTTGCCGGCCGACCGGCTGGCATCGCTTGCCGATTACGCGCAGTTTCTCGATCGCCCTCCGCTCTCACGGCGGATCCAAGCCGCTGAGAAAGCAATAAAAGCGGGGAGGGGAGTGAACTGGAGGAAGGTCCGCGCTGATGTTTGAGGTAGTCCTGTCGCCGGAGTCACAGGACTTCTACGCGGCTGCCGACAAGCCTCTGGCCAAAAAGCTGGTGCGGTGCTTCATGCAGCTGGAGCGCGAGCCGCGAATGCATAACGCCATCAAAATGCTCTCCGGCCCATTGACCGGCCGACGTCGCTATCGCATCGGCGACTGGCGAGTGATCTATGCCATCGATGAGGAGAAGGCGAAGGTGTTCGTGCTGTCCATTGCGCACCGCCGTGAAGTCTACGAGTAAGACCGCCGCCGATTGTGGAATCGGCCGTCAGCGGGCTATTCTCCGGCAGGAATCCAGCCCCGTTCCGACCGTCGGAGTCCGCCACGATGAGCGTCGTCCGTCCGCAGCCCGCCACCGATCCGATCCACTACGACCCGTCGGCCGCGCTGGCGACGGGGGGCATCTCCCGGGCCGATCTCGACGGCCTCGCCGTCCGGCTCGACGCCGCCCGCGCCGAGACGCTCGCCGACGTGGACCGCTGGCGGAGCGGTGGCACGCGGCCGGGCGAGGTGCTCGATCCCGGCTTCATCGACCTGCCCGACCGGCTGCTCGCCGACTACCAGACGAGCCGCACCACGAGCGAGCTGTTCGCCATCCTGCAGACGGCGCGACGGATCCGCGACGCGGTCGATCGCGTGATCGTGCTCGGCATCGGCGGCTCCTACATGGGCACGCGGGCCCTGTTCGAGGCCTGCTGCCATCCATTTCACAACGAACTGCCCCGCGGTGAACGCGGCGGCCGGCCGCGGCTCTCGTTCGAGGGCTTCAACATGGACAACGATTCCGCGCAGGGGCTCTTGGACCTCGTCGCTCCCGCCGGCGCACCCCGGAGCGACGACCTGCTCGACCGCTGGGCGATGCTCGTCGTGAGCAAGAGCGGCGGCACGCTCGAAACGGCCATCGCCACGCGGCTCTTTCTTCAGGCCCTCTCGGCGAGCGTCGGCGGCGACACGGCCCAGTTCGCCCAGCGGGTCGTGCCGATCACCGGAAAGTCGGGCCGGCTTGCCGATCTCGCGCAGGCGATCGGCTGCCCCGACGTGTTCGACATCCCCGATGGCGTCGGCGGCCGGTTCTCCGTGTTCACAGCCGTGGGCCTCTTACCCGCGTCGATCGTCGGCATCGACGTGGTGCGGCTGCTCGAAGGGGCGGCGGCGATGAACCGTCGATTCCGCGAGGCGCCCGTCGCCGAGAACCCCGTGCTGCAATACGTGGGCGTGGGGCATCTCGCAGAGGCGAAGATGGGCGGCACGATCCGCGTGCTCTCCGCCTGGAGCAATCGTCTGGAGTCGCTCGGCCTCTGGTACGACCAGCTCCTCTCCGAGAGCCTCGGTAAGGATGAAAAGGGAGCCACGCCGCTCACGGTCGTGACCACCCGCGACCTCCACTCACGCGGCCAGCAGCACCAGGACGGCCGCCGCGACAAGCTGATCACGAACCTGATCGTGGGCGAGCCGCGCCGCGACCGCCTCGCGCTCCCGAAGCTGGGCTCGTACGGCCACGATCAAGACAAGCTCGACGCCCTCGTGGGCACCGCCTGGCCCGACATGCTCACCGCCGCCATCGGTGGCACGAACGAAGCCTACGCCCAGGCGAGGCGGCCCACGGCCGACATCCTGCTGCCGCGGATCGACGAGCACGTGGTCGGCCAACTCCTCCAGATGCTCATGCTCGCCACCGTCGTCGAGGGCCGCCTCGTGGGCACGAACCCCTACGGCCAGCCGGGCGTCGAGGCTTATAAAAAGTTCATGATGGCCCGCCTGCGGCCCTCCTGATTGCTCGCTCACAGGCGATGAAGGAGGGGCTGCCCATGCCCCGAGAGCCGGCGTATGCCGCCGAGCGAAGGCGGCGGGGAGGCAAGGGGGTCGGTGCAAGCTCGAGGAGCATTTGGACCGAGTCTTCGAGGTCCCGCGACGATCTGAAAGACCGCGCAGCGGCGACTTGTACCGCCCCCGAGCCGGCGACACACCGTTACGTGTGCAACCTCAGCGAGCGTCCGGCGACGGGGCGTGGGCAGCCCCGACCCACCCAGGAGTCATGCACTTGTCCGCATTGGTTCGGCCGGCGGCAAGACGCTCCGTCGTCGCTTCGGGATTCCTCCCGCCACCCGGGTACCCGATGGCACGCACACAGCTACGGATATCCCTGCGCTCCTCCTCCGGTCTCACCGACCGGCCTCCTCACGATCGGGAGTCGAGGTTCGCCTCCGTGTACGCGTTAAGCGGTGCCCGCATGAAGCGGATATAGTTTTGCGATCTGTCACCCCGCGGAGTCACGCCTATGCCCGTTACGCTCACCTGGACCGGCCATGCCACGTGGCTCGTCGAGACCGGTGCCGGCCGGCTGGTCGTCGATCCGTTCTTCGACGAGTGCCCGACGGCGAGCATGAAGGCGGCTGACGTGACGTGTGATGCGATCCTCGTCACGCATGGCCACTTCGATCACGTGGCCGATCTCGTGTCGATCGCGAAACGGACCGGGGCGAAGGTGCTCTGCACGTTCGAGATCGCCCAGTGGCTCGGGAAGCACGGCGTGGCCAACACGCTGGCGATGAACCTCGGTGGACAGGCGGCCGTGCCGGGCGGGACGGCGAAGATGGAGATCGCCTGGCATTCGTCGAGCCTGCCCGACGGCACGTACGGCGGCAACCCGGCCGGCTGGCTGCTCGACGTCGGCGGCGCGCGGATCTACTTCGCCGGCGACACGGCGCTGTTCTCCGACATGGAGCGGATCGGCCGGCCGCACGGGGGCCGCGGGCTCGACGTGGCGGTGCTGCCGATCGGCGATTGCTTCACGATGGGGCCCGACGACGCGGTCGAGGCGGTACGGCTCCTGAAGCCGACGCTCGCGTTGCCGAACCACTATGGCACCTGGCCGCCGATCGAGCAGGACGGCGCGGCGTGGGCGGCGAAGGTGCGCGAAGCGAAACTCGCCGATGCGAAGGTGCTCGTGCCCGGCGAGTCGGTCAGGATCGGGTAGCAGGCAGCTCGGCCGGCTTGGGCGGGGGCACCTGCACACCGATCGAGTCCCCCTCGATCCGCACCGGGAACACATCCACCTTCAGCTTTTCGTTGTCGCACCAGGCGCCGTCGCAGCCGCGAAACCGCCAGGCGTGCCACGGGCAGGTGACGACGCCGTCGACGAATGGCCCGGAGCCGAGCGAGGCGCCCATGTGCGGGCAGAGGTCGTCCATGGCGTGGTAGCCGGCGCCGTCGAAGAACACGGCGACGAGCCGGCCGTTGACCTCGAACGTGCGGCCCTCACCCGCCGGAATCGACCCGGTCTTCGCGACCAGTGTGAAGGGCAGGGCATCGGCAGCGGTCATCTCGTCCATCTGAAGGCACCTCCGCCGCTATCATAGCGGCCATGAACACTTCGCCGGTGCGGACTTCGGCGCCGCGGATTCGCCTGCTCGTCCTCGACGTCGACGGCACGGTCACCGATGCCCGACACGAAATCCCCGCGGCCACGCGGCAGGCCGTGCAGCGGGCCCGGCAGGCCGGCATCCGCGTGATGCTGGCCACGGGCCGCCGCTACCGCGACACGCTCCCCGTCGCGGCTGCGCTCGGCATCGAGACGCCGCTGGTCACCGCCTCCGGAGCGCTCGTGAAGACGCCATCGACCCATGCCACGCTGCACCGGGCCGCGTTCGGGCCGGGAGTGATCGAGCGGGTCGTGGGAATGATCATCGCGGCCGGCCATGAACCCGTGCTCTACACCGACAGCTACGCCGAGGGCTTCGACTTTCATTGCCGGCAGTGCGACCTGCCGCCGGCCGGCGAGCCGGGCCGCGGGCTGCAGGAATATCTCGCCCGCAATGCCGGGCTCGCGCGGCTGCAGCCCGATCTCCACGCGGCGGTACCGCCGGGCGTGTTCGCCGGGTTTGCGATGGGGCCGCAGGATGAGATGCTCGCGCTGGAGAAGGCCATCGGCGCCGCCTGCCCCGGGCAGCTGTCGGCGCACGTGATCCGCAGCCCGCGGTATCGCGACTGGCTCTGCGAGCTCGCGCCCGCGGGCGTGACGAAGTGGTCGGGCATCATGGCCGTGGCCCGGGAGTGGGGCCTGAGGGGGGATGAGATCTGCGCCGTCGGTGACGACGTGAACGACCTGCCGATGATCCGGGCGGCGGGTTTGGGAATCGCGATGGGCAATGCCGTGGCCGAGGTGCAGGCGGCGGCCGACCGGGTCGTGGGCACGAGCGACGCCGCCGGGATTGCCGACGTGGTCGAGATGGTGCTTGCCGGGCTTGCCTAGGCTGCGTCGCCTGCGGAGCCGGTGGCCGGCGTGGGGCTGCCGGCCGGTGGTGCGATTGTGGTGTCCACCGAGCGACCGTATATCCCCGCGTGTCATGGACCTCAAGATTCACCGCCCGCGTGGAACCTGCGCAACGAGCGGCCGGGCATTCGCGCCGGGCGAAGTGTTTCATTCGGCGCTTGTCCGCACGGCGGCCGGCATCGAGCGGATCGACATCGCGGCCGAGGCATGGACCGGCCCGCCCGCCGACACGCTCGCCGCGTGGCGGTCGGCCTATCCGGCCGCCGATTCGGGGGGGCCCGAACTCGCGCCGG
>CAMDDA010000149.1 GCA_945890755.1 Candidatus Kuenenia stuttgartensis | reverse complement strand
AACCTAATTATTAGATCGGGGTTGAGGGATAAAGCGTTATTGCGATGGGCCGCCGAACGACCGTTAGCTTACGCTGCAAGAGGGGTGGGTGTTGCCACCCTGCTTGATTTTGTTGGGATAATGTACAAAAGGCCACCATCTGTGCCGGCGTGTGTTCTTCGTGCGGCCATGGCGTGCGGGGTGAAGGCTATGAGCGTGGCTTGGTTTTGTGCGATTCTGCCAGGTACGAAGCTCCCAAAGGGCGACAAGGAATGGTTTCCCCGGTGGATTCGCCGGTATGCGTCCAGGAGCGGTGGTTCGGGCGGCAGCCTTTCGGTGAGCGAGCGAGAAGTTGTTGAGTTCCTGCGATCGCTCCGCGATCACGGCACGCCCGCCTGGCAGCGGCTGCAGGCGGTGAGAGCGATCGAGGCCTACCAGTCGCTCGTGCACGGGATAGATGCGGCGGAGTTGCGCCGGATTCATCTGGCGTTGGGTCGGCTCGCCGAGCAGGAGAAAACGTCCGGGGCGGCCGTTGAAGGCTCCGGCGTTCGAGACGAACGGCACCTCGTTGGGCTGATTGATTCGTCCGAGCCACTCGTCATTCAGCAGGTGCGGCGGGAACTGCGACTGCGACACAAGGCACTGCCGACCGAACGGGCCTACGTGGGCTGGCTGCACCGGTTCATTCGGCATTGCGGCGACCCAAATCTGGCGAGGTTTGGGGAGCCGGAAATCAAGGCATTCCTGACCGATCTCGCGGTCCGTGGCAACGTAACCGCCGGAACACAGAATCAAGCGAAGTGCGCTCTGTTGTTTCTCTACGGCACGGTACTCGGCCGCGAACTCGAGTTTCTCGATGTCGCTCGGGCGACGAAGAGCCCTCGCCTGCCGGTCGTCTTGAGTCGCGGTGAAATTGACCGCCTGCTGCCGCACTTCCAGGGCCCGCGGCGGCTCATGTTCACCTTCATGTACGGCAGCGGCTTGCGGCATCAGGAGTGCCGGCGGTTGCGGATCAAGGACGTGTGCGTCGATGAAGGGCACGTCATCGCGCGCAGCGGCAAGGGCGACACGGACCGGATTACGGTGCTGCCGGGACGAGCGCGAGACATGCTGTCTACGCAGGTAGAGTTCGTCAGGCGGCTGCATGCGGACGATCTCGGAGACGGCTGCGGCGGGGTGTTTCTGCCGCACGCCCTCGAGCGGAAGTACCCGCAGGCGTGTCACGAGTTCGGCTGGCAGTGGCTGTTCCCGTCACTGCAATTGGCTCGCGACCCACGCTCGGGACGCGTTCGGCGTCATCACGTGTCCGAGCAGTTCTTTGGCAGCGCGTTCAAACGGGCCATGCGGCTCGCCGGGATCACGAAACACGCAGTCCCGCATTCGCTGCGGCACAGCTTTGCCACGCACCTTCTCGAAGGCGGTGCCGACATCCGTACCGTCCAGGACTTGCTGGGTCACAAGGATGTGAGCACGACGATGATCTACCTCCACGTGATGAATCGTCCCGGACTCGCCGTGCGCAGTCCCATCGACGCCCTCGCGTGACGCGCGATCATGGATGGCTCGGCGGGTGCTCCGTCTAGTGCTGCAGCTTCTTGTAGCGGAAGCGGTGCGGCTCGTCGGCTTCGAGGCCGAGCCGTTCCTTGCGGCTGCGCTCGTAGACCTCGAAGTTGCCTTCGCACACGTGCACATAGCCATCCCCCTCGAAGGCGATGATGTGCGTGGCCAGGCGGTCGAGGAACCAACGATCGTGGGTGATCACCACGACCGAGCCGGCGAAGTGCGTGATGCCTTCCTCGAGCGACCGCAGCGTGTCGACGTCGAGGTCATTCGTCGGCTCGTCGAGCAGGAGCAGGTTGGAGCCGCCGCGAAGCAGCTTGGCCAGGTGCACGCGGTTCCGCTCACCCCCCGACAGCGTACCCACCTTCTTCTGCTGGTCGGGCCCCATGAAGTTGAACTGGGCCACGTAGCTGCGGGCGTTCACCGTCCGCTTGCCCAGTTCGATCGTGTCGTGGCCGCCGGAGATCTCCTCGAACACGGATTTCTGCGGGTCGAGGGCGTCGCGATTTTGATCGACGTAGCCGATGTCGACCGTCGCACCCACCTTGATCGTGCCTGAGTCGGGCTTCTCCGCGCCCACGAGCATCCGGAAGAGCGTCGTCTTGCCGGCGCCGTTGGGGCCGATGATGCCCACGATGCCGCCCGGCGGCAGCCGGAACGACAGGTTCTCGAAGAGCAGTTTGTCGCCGAAGCCCTTGGAGATGTTTTCGACGTCGATCACCTGGTCGCCGAGCGGTCGGCTGGCCGGGATGAAGATCTCGATGTCCTGGTCGCGGACGGCCGCCTGCTCCGCGGCGAGCTTCTCGTAGGCCGCCATGCGGGCCTTGCTCTTGGCCTGCCGGGCCTTGGGCGACATCCGCACCCATTCGAGCTCCTTGTCGAGCGTCTTCTGCCGGGCGCTGGCCTGCTTTTCTTCCAGTTCGAGCCGGGCCTTTTTCTGCTGGAGCCACGACGAGTAGTTGCCTTCGAACGGGATGCCGCGACCGTGATCGACTTCCAGGATCCACTTGGCGACGTTGTCGAGGAAGTAGCGGTCGTGGGTGACGGCCACGACGGTGCCCGTGTATTCCGCGAGGTGTCGTTCAAGCCAGTTCACGCTCTCGGCGTCGAGGTGGTTCGTCGGCTCGTCGAGCAGGAGCAGGTCGGGCTTTTCCAGCAGAAGCTTGCAGAGAGCCACGCGGCGCCGCTCGCCGCCGGAGAGGTTCGTCACACCCCAGTCGCCCGGCGGAAGGTTCATCGCGTCCATCGCGATCTCAACCTGGCGGTCGAGGTCCCACAGGTTCTTGGCGTCGATCTCGTCCTGGACGGTCGCCTGCTCCGCGAGCAGTTTCTCCATCTCGTCGGGCTCGAGCGGCTCGCCGAGCTTCGCGTTGATCTCCTCGAATCGTCGGAGCACGGCTCGGGAGTGATCGACGGCGTCCATCACGTTTTCGAAGACTGTCTTCTGCTGGTCGAGCTTGGGCTCCTGCTCGAGGTAGCCGACGGTGTAGCCGTCAGCGAGACGGGCCTCGCCCTCGTACTCCCTGTCGATGCCCGCCATGATCTTCATGAGCGTGCTCTTGCCCGCGCCATTGCGGCCCAAGAGGCCGATCTTGGCGCCTGGGTAGAAGGCGAGGTTGACATTCTTGAGCAGCTCGCGCTGGCCGAACTTCTTGTTGAGGTCGGAGATCTGGAAAATGAAGGCGGCGCCCATCGTGGCGAAAGCTGCTCCGTGCGGTGTGTCGGTCGAGAACGTGTCAGACGAATCGTACCGGACGACACGTCGGCGAACGAGGCCCGCGGGCGCTCGCTCGTTGCAGGGGCAGGGGGGATGGTCTAGGATTCCGGCGGCCCTGCGGCCCTTGTGCGCCGCCGTTTGCGAGGAGTTTCTGCCATGCCCGACTACGTGCATCCTGACGTCTTGGTATCGACCGATTGGGTCGCCGGACACCTTTCCGATCCGAGCGTGCGGATCGTCGAATCCGACGAGGATCGGGCCCTCTACACGCAGGGACACGTTCCCGGAGCAGTGGAGATCGACTGGGCGGTCGATCTGCAGTGCCCCATCGAGCGCGACTACATCGACCGGGCGGCGTTCGAGAAACTCTGCGCCGAGCGGGGCATTTCCAACGACACGACCGTGGTCTTCTACGGCGACAAGAACAACTGGTGGGCCTGCTACGCCTTCTGGGTGTTCAAGCTCTACGGGCACAAGGACTGCCGGATCATGAACGGCGGCCGGAAGCGGTGGGAACTGGACGGCCGGCCCTGGTCGAACGAGCGGGTGTCGTATCCGCACGCCTCCTACACCGCCCAGGAACAGGACGGGTCGATTCGGGCCCTTCGCGACGAGGTGCTCAAGCACTGCAAGGCCGGCAAACAGTTGCTCGACGTCCGGAGCCCTGAGGAATACCGGGGCGAGCGGATGCACATGCCCGACTACCCCAACGAGGGCGCCGTTCGAGGCGGACACGTGCCCGGCGCCCTCAACGTGCCCTGGCCCATGAACTGCAACGACGACGGCACGTTCAAATCGGCCAAGGAGCTGGAGAAGCTCTACATTAAGGAACTGAAGATGAAGCGGCGGTCGCCGACGATCGCCTACTGCAGGATCGGCGAGCGGTCGAGCCTGACGTGGTTCGTACTCACCTATCTGCTCGGCTTCGGCAACGTGAAGAACTACGACGGCTCCTGGCTCGAGTGGGGCAATTGCGTTCGCGTGCCGATCGCGAAGGGGGCCGAGCCCGGTGGCGCGAAGGCCGCTCCAGCGGCCGCCCATGCATGACGCCGGATGGCAGGCCAAGCGTGAACAGCGTGCAGGACAGGCTCGACGCGATCGTCGCCGAATTCGCCGATCTCGACGGCCGTGAAAAGCTCGAGTTGTTGGTCGATTTCGCCAACGGCCTGACGCCCCTCTCGCCTGCCTACCAGGCCCGTAAGGCGGCCGAGGATCGGCGGGTACACGAGTGCCAGACGCCGGTGTTTCTCTGGATGGAGGCCGATGACGGCCGGGCAAGACTCACGGCGGAGGTGGCCCCCGAGGCGCCGACCGTGAAGGGTTTCGTCGCCATTCTGGCCGAAGCGGTGAACGGTCAGCCGATCGGCGATGCGGCAGCGCTCTCCGACGAGTTTGTCGATCGGATGGGGCTCATTGATATCCTGGGCATGATGCGGGCTCGTGGTCTGAGGGCAATCGTGGCCCGTGTCAAACGTGGTTTTGCCCAATGCACTTCTGCCGGGGCATGAGCGGGGTGGGTTCCCAGGACGCCGTTCGCTGGATTCATTTTTGGGTTCGTTCATCGGGAGCAAGGAGCCCCGCCCGTGTCACCAGCTGAGAAGATCGTCGCCGGGATCGACCTGGGCGGCACCGCAATCAATTACACGTTTCTCGACGAGCGTGGGCAGTTCCTGATCGACGGACTGTGCGAACACCCCGCCCGCAGCGTGGAGGGGCCCGACGTCTGCCTCGCCCAGATCGAGGCCGGCCTCACCCTTGCGGCCGAGCGGGCCGGCGTCGATCTCGGCACGCTCGTCGCGGTGGGGCTGGATACGCCAGGGCCAGCGAGCAACGCCGGCGTGCTGAGCCGCCGGGGCTCGACGAACTTCGTGCATCCAGCCTGGGCGGGCTTCGACATGCGGGGCGGACTCGAGGCCACGCTCGGCCTGCCCGTCACCTACCTCAACGATGGAAACGCAGCAGCCCTGTGGGGGCACGTGTCGATCTTCGGCTCCGAAAACGAGGCGACGAGCGTGTCGGCGATCATCGGCACCGGACTCGGCGGCGGCGTCGTCACCGGTGGTCGGGTCGTCACCGGCCGCAACGGCTTCGGCGGCGAGTTGGGCCACGTGCTCATTCAGTTCCAGTCGATTCCCGGCATCGACGGCCTCGTGCCCGCCTGCAACTGCGGCCGCACCGGTGATTTGGAGTCGCTCTGCTCGCTGACGGCGATCCGCCGCACACTGCTGCCGCACTTCCTGGCACGCCACTCCGACCACCCGCTCGCCACCCAGACGGATATCGGCACTGCCGCGAAACTGGTGCGGGGCATGGCCGAGCAGGGCGATCCGCTCTGCCGCGAGATTTTCCGGGTGCAGGCCCGTGCACTCGGGCTCTTTTTTGACGAAATGATCAACGTGTTCGACCCCGACGCGCTCATCGTCGGGGGCGGCGCGGTGGAAACGTCGATCGACTTCCGCCGCTGGTTCATCGAAGAGATCCGCGCGGGCATGCCTGCCCAGCGAGAGGAGCAGGCCGACCTCCCGATCCACGTGATGCCCGCCGGTGACTCCGCCGGAGCCCGCGGTGCCGCGCTCGACGCCGCCCGACTCGTTCGCGAGCAGTCGCTGTAGTGACTCGCCGTTACTGCAGGATCGGCAGGGCAGGGAGTCCGTTCGGCTGACGACGCGGTTCGGCGACGGGAGTCGAGCCCTGATCAGTTGGGCCGGTCTGGCCACGCGGTGGGCCGAAGATCATCAGCCGGGCCGTGCCGAGTAGGCCCCGTAGCGATCCGAACGTCGCCTCGACGGCGGCCGGCTCGTAGCCACAGTGCACCATGCAGTCTTGGCACTTGGGATTGCCGCTTGCCCGGCCGTAGGCGTCCCAGTCGGTCTCTTCCATGAGTTCGCGAAACGTCTTCGCATAGCCTTCGTCGAGCAGGTAGCAGGGCCGCTGCCAGCCGAAGAGGTTGTAGGTGGGAGTGCCCCAAGGGCGGCACTCGAGATCCCACGCCCCCTTGAGAAACTCGAGGAACACGGGCGACTGGTTGAACCGCCACCGGCGCGGCGCGTTGGCCAGCAGGCTGCGGAACAGCGTCTGGCTCCGCTGCCGCGGTAGAAAGTGCTCCTGGTCGGGCGCCTTGGCGTAGGAATAGCCCGGCGACACCATCATCCCCTCGACACCGAGGGCCATGACGTCGTCAAAGAACCGCCGGTAGCGGACCGGATCGGCGTCGGTGAAGAGCGTTGAATTGGTCGTCACGCGGAAGCCGGCGCGGCGGGCTGCGCGGATGGCTGAGACGGCCATGTCGTAGATGCCCTCGCGGCAGACGGCATGGTCGTGCTCCTCACGCGGGCCGTCGAGGTGCACGGAGAAGGCCAGGTAGGGGGACGGCTGGAACCGCGGCAGCATCTCCTCCAGTTTGATCGCGTTGGTGCAGAGATAGAGATACCGTTTGCGGGCCACGATCCCCGTCACAATCTCTTCGATCTGCGGGTGCAGGAGCGGCTCCCCGCCCGGAATCGACACGATCGGAGCCCCGCACTCGTCCACCGCCTGGAAGCACTGCTCCGGCGTCAGGTGTGACCGCAGCACCTCGGTGGGGTGTTGGATCTTGCCGCAGCCGCCACAGGCGAGGTTGCAGCGGAAGAGCGGCTCGAGCATGAGGACGAGAGGATACCGATCCGTGCCCCGGAGCCGCTGAATGGCCACGTGCCGCAACACCGCGAGCATCTGACCGACTGGAACGCTCATGACTCTTCCTCCGCGACTCCGCACCCACGGGCCCGCGCGAGGGCGATGAGCGGGAAGTAGATCGCATACCAGTGGTAGTGCAGATAGAACACCTTCGGGAACCCGGTGCCCGTGAACTCGCGTTGCGACCAGGTGCCGTCGGGCCGCTGGTGGGCGGCGAGCCACTGCACGCCGCGGTGTACCGCGCGGGAGTCGCCGCGACCAGCCGCAATCAGGCCGCAGAGGGCCCAAGCCGTCTGCGACGCCGTCGGGGCGCCGACACCGGCAAGCGACTTGTCGGCGTAGCTGTCGGGTGTCTCCCCCCAGCCGCCGTCGGTCTGCTGGTGGATGAGCAGCCATGCGGCCGCCGACGTCACCATGGGATCATCGGCCGGCAATCCGACGGCCTGCAGGCCGACCAGCGCCTGCCACGTGCCATAGATGTAGTTGACGCCCCAGCGACCATACCAGGAGCCGTCGGCTTCCTGTGTGCGGCGGAGGTAGTCGAGGGCGCGGTCAACACACGGGTGACCCTGACGCAGGCCCGTCTTGCCGAATGCCTCAAGCACCCGGCCTGCGAGATCGGGCGAACTCGGGTCGATCATCGCGTTGTGGTCGGCAAACGGAACCTTGCACAGGAACTCGACATTGTTGTCGCGGTCGAACGCCCCCCAGCCGCCGTCGCTGTTTTGCATCGCCTGGAGCCACCGGCACGCGCGGGCGATCGACTCGCCGACCTGCGCGACCCGCGGGTCGGCGGTCTGTCGGCCGACGCGGTCACGCCAGGTAGCCAGTGCAATCACCACCATCGCCGTGTCATCCACATCCGGATAGAAACGATTCGCATATTCGAAGCACCAGCCTGAAGGCTCGGCCGCGACTCGTCGGGCCCAGTCTCCCGCGGCGCGGATTTCGTGATCGAGCAGCCAGTCGATGGCCCGTTCGGCGGTTGCGCCGCGGGTGTCATCGGCGCGGCCTTCGACGACGGCGATGAGCGAGATCGCGGTGTCCCACACGGGCGATCGGCAGGGCTCCAGTCGCCGCGTGCCGTCGGGTTCCGGCTCCACGAGCCGGTCGAGTTGCTCCCAGC
>CAMDDA010000148.1 GCA_945890755.1 Candidatus Kuenenia stuttgartensis | reverse complement strand
GGGCCTACGACCGGCAGGGCTTCGAGGTGGCGTCAGGGCATTTCGAGCGTGATCGCCATCACGATCGGGGCGGTGCTGCCCGTGCCTTTGACAAGTTCGATCGCGGCCACGGGCTCCGACCGCTGCGGCTGCACTCGCAGGTAGCGGAGCTGCCGCTCGTCGAGGTCGAAGGCAAATTCACTCTTCGGCACGTCCTCCCGGCGGATGTAGTCGGCGATGTGCTCGCCGTTGATCAAGGGATGGTCTTCCTTCGCCCCGTCGGCGTAGACGAGCCGCACGATCATCGAGGTCTCGCCCGCCGGGCTGGCCGGGAACCCCCAGCCGGCGATGCCGCCGAGCATATGGATGGTCCGAACGGGTGAACCCAACGAGAGCGACACGCTCTTCGGCATCTTCGGCGGCAGCGAGCCGATCGGCCCCTGGAGCATCACGACATTCGGCACACTCTGCCCCTGCGGATCGACGAGCGTGAAGGGCACACCCCTGAACTGCTTCGGACCCCAGTCAGGGAACACCAGCCGCTCCCCAACCGCGTGCTGATCATGGAACATGCCCTTCGTGCTCACGGCCGTGGCCACCTTCTCGAGCGGCAGCGGCAGAAACCTGCCTCGCTTCGTGAGGAAGGCGAGCAGGTCGGCGAAGCCCTCGGGCTTGATCTGCTTCTCGAAGCCGACCGGCATCAGCGAATTCGGCGACGGCTGAAACTCGTCGATCTCGCTCCGCTGGATCGCCACCCGCTTGCCCTCGGCATCCACGATCTCGATCGCCGTCTTGCTCTCGGCCGCCAGCAGGCCGGTGACCACCCGACCGTCGTCGGTGGTGACGGTGTACGCACGGTAGTTCCCTTCGACCGACCGGTTCGGGTCGAGGATGTGGATGAGCAGTTCATGCGCCGGATGCACCGCCATCCCCGTAAGCTCGGGGCCCACCTTGCCTCCTTCGCCGGAGTGTATGTGGCACTTGCCGCACTGCTCCTTGAACACGAGCTTGCCGCGGGTCGCGTCGCCGCCGCGGCTCACCACCGGCAGAATCTCGTCGATCACCTTCTGTCGATCGGCATTCGGCAGGCCCCCGCCAGCGGCGATTGCCTTCTTCGCCCGATCGCGAACCAGCCGATCGGGGTGCTCCGTGAGCTTTGCGCGATCCGCGATGGGAATGTCGCCGAGCGCGACCTTCTTCTGCTCGAGCCGTTCGACGAGCAGGGCCGCCCAGTCGCGGTTGGCGAGGACCACCCGGACGGCAGCCTCGCGGAGCTGCGGCGTGAATGAGCCGAGCCGGTCGAGGATCGTGGTCGGTGCCTCGGGAGCCGACGACTTGCCGGCCGCGGCGATGAATCCGGCGGAGGCCTCGGGGCTCGTTTTGCCGCCCACGCGATCCATCACGAGCGTGGCCACGTCAGCATCTGCCGGCCGCAACTGCACGAGCCGCTCGGCGGCTTCGACGCGGGCAACATCATCTGCATCGGCTTTGTCGATCGCTGCGACCAACGCCTCGCTGATCCGACCAATCTGCGAGTCGAGTGCCTTGCTGCCGGTGTGCTGGGCGAGCGTCACCACCTGCCCTTGCACGTCGGCCGGGAGCATGGCAACGAGCTTCACGAGGGCCGCGTCGGCATCCGCACCGAGCGCCGCGGGCGTGCCCTTCGGCCAGCCGCGAGCCAGGCCGGCGAGAGCCGCCGCCGCGAGGGCCGGCGGCGCCTCGGGCAGCCGCACGAGGAGGGCCGCGACGGCGGCGCCGTCGGCACCACGGGCAACGTGCTCGGCCACGCGGTCGATAAGCCCGATCAGGGCAGGCGACGGCTGGGAGTCGGGGGCCGTCGCCGAGAGCAGCGCGGGCAGCACGCCAGCGGACTGCACGGCCGCGGCACTCGTGGCCGCGTCGGCGAGGACGGGATCGGCGAGTGTGCGCGGGTCGGCGAGCATCGTCGTGACGATCGTGGCCGCCTCCGGTGACGGGGCCCATTCACCCAGCGCCTCGAGCACGGCCAGCCGCACGAGCGGCGCCGGGTCGGCCGCCAGATTCGAGCCGGCGAGCTTCGTGAGCGTGCCGGGATCGCGCGGCAGGGCCTTCACGGCGTTCATCCGCACGCCGGCCGACGGATGCACGAGCGCTGATTGCACGCGGGCGAGGGCGAGAGAATCGGCCCCAGGGCCTTCGAGCGCGCCGAGTTGGCGGAGTGCCCAGATCGCATGGATCGCGCCGGGATTGAGACCTATCGCATCGACACTCGAATCCTCCACGAGCCTGATCAACGCGGGCACCACGTCACGGCCGCCGTCGGGCCGACCAGCCGCGCTGTCGACGAGCTTCCGCTGGGCCCGCTCCCGCCAGAACATGTTGTCATCGCGAAGTGCGGCGACGAGCTCTTCAGGTGAGGCCTGGGCCAGCGACTTTCGAGCCGTGGTCGCCGCCTTCTCGTGGACCACCCGCCACAGGCGGCCGTGCGTCTTGTCCCGGAGCGGTGTGACGTACGCGCCGCGCTTGCCCGTCTCGAAGCCTGCCGGCGTCGGATTGTGCTGAACGATGAAGTTGTACCAGTCGATCACCCACACCTGGCCGTCGGGGCCGATCTCGGCCTGGATCGGCGCCGTCCACTCGTCGTCGCTGGCGACCAGATCCCAGCCCATGCGGCTCGTGAAGGCGGCCCCCTGCGGAGACAGCTCGAACGTGGCCACGATGTGTCCCGTCGGCTCGCAGACGAACGCGGTGCGGTTCCAGTATTCGCGGGGATAGGCTCGCGCGGTGTAGAGCCGGTGGCCGGCGGCGGCGGTGAAGTGGCCATGGTGGTCCACCTGGCGGATCGCGACCGTGCCGTCGCCCGCCACCTTCGGCGCCAGCTCCATCTTCGGGCTGCCGGCGATGCCACGGAGCGTGGTGGCGCTCCAGCCCCGCACCCGTTCATACACGCGGTTTGGCAGCGGCATGTGCTCGCTCGGATTGCCATTCGCCGTCGAGCCGAAGACGAGCCCCTCTTCGCTGAAGCCGAAGCCCCAGGAATTGTTGTTCGTGCTGCGGAGGTACTCGAGCTGCGAGCCGTCGGGCTTGAACCGGAAGAAGCCGGCCCCGAACCGCAGGTCCTCGCCCCCCACCTTCCCGCCGAAACCCGAATAGCCCACCATGCCATACACCCAGCCATCGAGGCCCCAGGTGAGGTTGCTCGGGCCGGCGTGCGTGTCGCCCGTGCCCCAGCCGGCGAACAGCACCTTTCGTTCGTCTGCCTTGCCATCGCCGTCGGTGTCTTTCAGGGAGAGCATGTGCGGCGCCTGGGCCACGATCAGGCCGCCGTCGTGCGCGAGCATGCTCGTGGGGACCGAAAGCGGCTCGGCAAACACGTCTCGCCTGTCGGCCGTGCCGTCGCCATCGGTGTCGGCGAGCACAACGATCCGGTCGTGGCCTTCCCCCTGCCCTGGCTCAACGAGGTCGTTGGGATAATCGACGCTCTCGGCCACGAACACGCGGCCGTCGCCATCGAAGGCGAAGGCCAGTGGCTTGCCCTGCAGCAGCGGCTCGCTCGCAAAGAGTTCGATCCGAAAGCCCTCAGGCGTGATCGCGTGCTTCCGCGACTCCTCCGGGGAGAGTGGCTTCTGCATCTGGCCGAGGGGCTCGTTCCGCTTCGCCGGATCGTGGCCCGGAGGCGAATAGAAGGCCACCTTCGCGGGCTGATATTCGAAGTCGGCCAGGCCAGCCGGCGGCTTCGTCATCTGCGGATGGCCGACATACGGCCCGGCCGCCGCCGGATCACGGCCCGCCGCGAACCGGATGCCCCGCTCGACGAGATTGTGAAAGCCGGGATGGCCCCACGTCCGCTGATCGTGGCCCCAGGCCGTGTAGAAGACGCGGCCCTTGCCCTCCTGCCGCACCCAGGTCCAGGGCTCGCGATGATCGCCCTCGACCCGCTCTTCGAGCACCGTGCGGCCCCGCGGATTGTGCTTCATGTGGACGTAGGTTTCGTCCCAGCTTTTGAAGCCGCCGAAGCCCTGCATCACGGGATGCTCGGGGGCGAGATTCACCGTGCGGAATTCGCCAGCGCCGTGCTTCTGGAATTGAGCGCCCACGAGGTCGATCCACGCGGGCGAGTTGCGGAAGCAGTAGCTCGCGCAGTGCAGCGGCACGAGCCCCTTACCGCCGCGGACGAAGTCGAGGATCGCGGTCTCGCCCGCCGGCGGTAGCGTGTCGATGTTGGCGTAGACGGCGAGCGCGTCGTAGGCGGCGAGCACCGAGGGATCGAGGTCCTCGAGCCGCTCCGTGTAGACGAGCTCGATGCCGCGCGGCGCGAGCACTGGCTGGAGCTGCGCGAAACGTGCCGCCGGCTGATGATGCCCCTTGTCGCCGAGGAACAGCACCCGCAGCGGCTGCTCGGCCGTCGCGGTAGCGGCCGCGATCAGCGACAGGCAAACAGCGAGGATCAGCTTCATGATGAAAAACTCCACTCGGGCAGCTTTTTGATCACGCCCCCCTGCATCGCGCTTTCATGGGCGAGCAGGCCAGTGCAGGTCCAGTTGGCGCTCTGGCGGGCGTTGGGATATGGATCACGACCCTCCACGAGCGCCGTCACGAACTCGTGCACGAGGTGCGGATGGCTGCCGCCGTGGCCGCCTCCCTGCGTGAACGACAGATGCTGATGCTCATCGGCATCATAGACACCTCCGGTCGTGAAGCAGCGGATCGGCTCCGGCAACAGTGGCGCGAAGTCGGGCACGGTCACCCGCCGGGGGATTTCCGGCTCGGGTTTCTTCGCCGTGTGGAGCACCGGCTCCTCCCCCTCGACGAGCTGCCACTCGAAGCTCTGCTTCGAGCCATACACGTCGAAGCTCTCGCGATACTGCCGGGCCGTGTCGAACAGCGACCGGATCACGCGGGCCACGACGTCGCTACCGCGGAGCTTCACGTGGGCGCTCTCGATCGCGAACGGTGAGCCATAGTTCGCGACCAGCTCCTCGCGGATTCGCCCCGAGCCGAAGCAGCTCACCTCCTCGGCGTCCTTCCGCTCGAGCGCGAGGCATGGCCCCACACAGTGGGTGGCGTAGTGCATCGGCGGCAGCCCGGGCCAGTAGTTCGGCCAGCCGTCCATGTCCTGCTGATGGCTCGCCTGCACGAACTGGATCTTCCCGAGATCGCCCCGCGCGGCCAGCTGGCGAATGAACAGGAACTCGCGGGCGTAGACCACCGTCTCGGCCATCATGTATTTGAGGCCCGTCTTCGCCGAGAGCTCGACGATCTTCTTGCAGTCGTCGATGCTCGTCGCCATCGGCACGGTGCACATCACGTGCTTGCCCGCCTCGAGGGCCGCGATCGACATCGGGCCGTGGTCGGGGATCGGCGAATTGATGTGGACGGCGTCGATTTCCTTGTCGTTGAGCACGTCGGCGTAGGACTGATACCGTCGTTCGACGCCGTAGGCGTTGCCCACCTGGTCGAGCTTGTCCTTCGACCTCTGGCAGATGGCGACGAGCTCCGCGTGCGGATGCCGCTGGTGGATGGGGATGAACTCGGCCCCGAAGCCGAGGCCGACGATGGCGGTGCGAACCTTCCGCCGGGCAGCTGCCGTGCTGGTCATGGAGAGAGATGTCTCGCTGGGAAAGTGATTGGAATCACTTGTTCACCATGCGAAACGAAAGGCCCCATGTCCATGAGGCTTTTCGCAGATCATTTGAGATTTTTTACGCGGCGAAGCGTGTGGGCCGACTCGCGGGCGGTCTCGAGCCAACGGTGTGACTGGCGGGGGAGTTCCACGTGGAGGCCGCCCGAGTAGCCGGCGGCGGCAAGCGCGGCCATGAGCGGCGCGAACTCGACGTCCCCCTGCCCCAGCGGCAGGTGCTCGTGACGGCAGGCGAGCATGTCGTCCACGTGCACGTTCACGATCTCGCCGCCCCAGGCCGCGAGCCGCGTCGCCAGCGGCCGCTCCCCCATGCACTCGAGATGGCCGAGATCGACGGTGAGCCGGAGCGATTCGGGCCGCCCAAGTCGGTCGCGGAGCATCCCAAAGCGGGCGAGTGTATCGATGAACATGCCCGGCTCGGGCTCGAAGCCGAGCGGCACGCCCCGCCGCGCCGCATGCTCGACGACCGGCGCGACGGCTCCGACGAGCCGCTCCCAGACCACGTCACCCGGGGCGGCATCCCGCACCACGCCCGACCAGGCAGACACGCAGCCGGCCCCCAGCTCGAAAGCGATGTCGATCGCCCGCCGCGTGAACTCGCCCCGGCGGCTGCGGGCCTCCGGATCGGCCGTCACGAACGTGGGCTCGTGCTTCACGCGCACGTCGAGCAGATGCCGGGCTCCCGTCTCGATGACGCAGTCCATCCCACTGGCGGCGAGCGCATGTCGCCAGCGGTCGATCCGGGCCGGCAAGTCGGCCGCGAACGGGTCGATCGTGTGCCGGTCGAGCGTGAGGGCCAGCGACGTGTAGCCCAGTTCGGCGAGCAGCGGCAGCGCGTCGAGCGGGTCGATGTCGCCGATGCTGTTCGTGCTGAACCCGAGCCGCATGGCTGCACAAGCCTCCGTCAGGCACCGTCGGAATCGGCAGCGTCAGGTCGGCGGCACGAGCCGCCTGCCGAACAGGAACAGAGGCAGGAGGAGCAGCAGCACGACCGCCCAGCGCTCACCGCAAAAGGCGAGCACGAGCACGGCGTCGAGCGTGATGATCGACATGATCGCGTTGCCCACGGCGGCCTGCACCCGCCCCGGCGACGGGTCGAGCACGCCGATGAGGCCGCGGAGCAGGATCGACGTGCCGAGAATGCCCCAGAGCACGAGCCAGTTCGACGCGGGGAGCGGCGACTCGGCAAGATTCGCCCCCGCCTCGACCGCCGGCCAGATGAATCGCGACGCGACGGCGAGGCCGAGCCCCATCGTGGCCAGGCCTCCGCGGCGCGTGGCCACGCGGCTGCGGCCTGCCTCATCCCGGGCGTAAAGCGTGATGCCTGCGACATAGAGGGCCATGCCGAGCGGAATCGTCCAGAGCGAGCCGATCGCCCCGCCGGCAGCCGTCATGCCCAACAGCCAATTCAGCCCGCGGCAGGCCCCCATCACGAACGGGCCGGCGAGCGTGGGCTTCGCGTGCCGATCGTAGAGCCACACGGCGACGGTGAGCGCCGCCCCGACGAGCGCCGGCCACGGAGAGCGGGCCACGATCGCCGTCGCGCAGGCGGCTGCCGAACCAGCGGCGAGCAGGCCGCTGCCGACGAGGGCCGCCTGCCGAACGCTGATCGCACCGCTCGGCAGCGGCCGCTCAGGCCGCTCGACGCGGTCGAGCTCCACGTCGCAGACATCGTTGAGCACCATGCCCGCCGCATAGAAGCAGATGCTCGCGATGATCGCCAGCCAGCAGGCAGCCGGCGGCCAGTCGACGACGCGCAGTCCCGCGACGACGAGATAGCCGGCGAGCACGTCGGCGACGGCCGTCGCATGATTCGGCAGCCGCACGAGCCGCAGCCAGTCGCGCATGTCAGGCCAGCTCCACGCCGACGGACTTCGCGCATGCCAGCAGGTGGGCCCGCGCGGCCCGCGCCGCGTCGTCGGGCCGGTCGCGGTAGGGATAGAGTTCCACCGTGACCCAGCGATCGGGCGTGTGGGTGGTGATCGCCTGGAACACACTCGCGAAGTCGATCGCCCCCTCGCCCGGCACGAGATGATGGTGCACCCGCGTGGCGGCGATGTCTTCGAAGTGGTAGTGCCGCGTGTGGGCCTTCATCCGCGGCACCCACTCGGCCGGATCCTCGCCCACGCAGTAGGCATGGCCGATGTCGAAGTTGAGGCCGAGGGCCGGGTGATTCACCCGCTCGGCGAACTCGAGATACTGGCCGAACTTCTCGATGAGCAGGCCCGGCTCCGGCTCGATGAGCAGCGTCACGCCCACTGCCGCGGCCACGTCGAGCACGGGCATGATCTCCTCGTAGAAGATGTCGGTCGCCTGCTCGCGGGTCTGCCCCGGCTGAATCTCGCCGCCGGGCTCGGTCGAGATCGCCGGCGCCCCGAGCTCGGCGGCCAGCCGCAGCGCCCGCTTCGTGTGCTCGCGGCGGATCGCCCGGTAATGCGGATCGGGATCGGTCCAGCCCGGATGCCAGTAGGGCTGCCGCGGGTCGGCGATGGCGTTCATC
>CAMDDA010000147.1 GCA_945890755.1 Candidatus Kuenenia stuttgartensis | reverse complement strand
AAGCATCGCAGGGCGACCGTGCAAACCGCTTCGGCGAACGTTCCCTGGCCGAGCGCGGGATCCGTCTTGGGATCGTTCACGACCGTCCATGGGCCATAGACCGGCCGTTCGAGCACCTCCAGGCCGATCCTCGGCTCGCCATCATCGAGGGCGATCTGACAGCGGGCGAGGGCTGCCGATACGACCACCGGCAGGGCCGTGCCAGGCTGCACAGCCTTCAATCCCTCGTCGAGCTGCTTTCGAGCCTCGCCCTTCCAGGCCTTCGTTTCGTCGTCGGGGCGACGGCTGCCCTCGTCGAGCCGTCGATCCTCGAGCACCTCCCGCCAGAGCGCCGTGCCGCCACGGAGGAGCAGTTCGACCCGCCGGGGTGATTCGGCAGGCACCCGTTCCACAAGACCGATGATCCGGTCGGCATCGCGGGCTTCGGTCGCGGCCACCATGGCGATCAAGGCCGCATCGGCGGCATCGGGCTCCGCAGGCCAGGTCTGCATGATGCGGTCGGCAACGCCCGCGGCCTGATCCTTGGCGTTCTGTTTCCAGCCGGCGTCGGCCTGCTTCTGCTGCAATTGCTGCCAGCTCACCATCGCGATCTTGGCCGCCTGCCGGCTCCCCTTGGCGTTGGGATACCGGTCGAGCAGGAACGCTCCCATCGCGGCGGCGTCGTGATACTGCTGCCGCTCGTAGAGCAGGTATGTCAGCAGGTAACGAGCCTGGTTGACCGCATTGACGTCGGTGTCGGGTGTCGCGGCTTTGAGCGACGCTCGGAGCTGGTCGAACGCCTTGTCACGGGCTGCCGTTGCCTTCGCAGTGGCCTCCTCGGCAGCGGGCGTGCCAGCCTGCTGCTTGGCAGCCGCCTGGGCCTCCTGCATCGACGTCAGCGACAGGCGGGCCTCTTCCATGAACGACTCGAAGGTTTCCTCGGTCGCGATCTCCGGTGCGTCCTTGCCGATCTTGGCCAAGAGGGCCCGGGCCTCGGACGCGAAGTCCTTGTTGGCCTTGGCCACGTCCGTCGCGAGCTTTTTGATGTCGGCGAAAGCCTTGGTCTTTTCGCCGGCCGGCAGCTTGCCGGAGGCCGCCTCCAGGAACTCGGCCGCCCGATACTTCAGCGTCAGCCAGTCGGTGTCGAGCCGTTCCGCCGGCACGTTTGTGAGTGCGAAGGCCCGCTGATCCTTGTCGAAGAGGTCGAGCTTCCCGAGCGCAATGAACGACTCCAGTACGGTGCCGACGGCCTTGGCCCGCAGCGAGATCGCCAGGGGAGCCTTTGATTCGAGTACCGTCAGTGGGGCGAGCGTGCCGATCGCCGTGTCGAGCCGCTGCGTCGGCGGATTCTTGGGGTCGGGCTTGTAGCCCGGGGCCTTGCTCTTGGCGAGGTCATCCTTGCCGAGCAACGCGTAGTTTCGCGCCTCGTAGTAGCGGGCGAACAGACCGCCCCCCTTCGTCGGATACTTGTCGGCGATCTCCTTGAATTGCTTCGCCGACGCATCGACCGTGTCACGCCACTCCTTCGAGCCCTCCGGGAAGGCCTTCGCCTTCTCGAAGTAGGCACTGGCGACCATGAGCCGGGTCTGAATGAGTTTGCCTTGGAGCTGCTCCTCGAGTTCCTCGAGTTCGGCGAGTTCCTTCGCGGCGCTCCCTCCGCGCGGTTTCGGCTTCTTCGGCTTCTCGTCGCCCCCCCCGCCGCCTTTCATCTCCTTGATGCGGTCACGAACGAGGCGATACTCGGCAATGACCGCATCTTCGGCGTTCGTCACCTCGGTGATCGGCTGGTCGGGCTTGATCTTGCCTTCGAGCACCTTGATCGCGGCATCGAAGTGCCCCGCGGCTTCGGCGAGCAGGGGCTTGGCGTCGGCACCCGGCTTCTTGGCCTGGTCGACCTTGGACCGGCCGCGCTCGATCTGCAGGTTGCCCTTCTGGGTGTAGGCCTCGATGGCCCGAGAGCCGGTGGGAGACGCCTTCAAGAAGGCATCGAGTTCCTGTTCCGCAGCCGCCAGGATCTCCGCCCGCCGCTTCGGGTTGGATTCAGTGCGGCTCGTGCCGAGGAGTGCGACTGCACGACGAAACGGCACTTCCTGCTTGAGATCGGCCGGTGCGTCGGGATCGACGGCCACGCGCTCGAGCACCCACAACACCACGTCGGGCATTTGCCGCTCGCCGAGCCTGTCGAGCAGTTGGCGAGTGGCCTCCGCCGGGGCGGCCACTTGGGCCGCGATCAGGCGAGCATCACAGAGGCAGAGGACCAGCGCCGTGACGACCGCACATGCTCGGAGAACGCCGGACGGCTGATTCAGCGCGAACCGGAACCCGGGTGCGAAGGCTGCGGTGACAAAACTCATGGTGCGACCCCGGGCGTATTCGGGTGATTGTGAAAGCGAGGCCGCGATCCGTCAAACGGCCACCTCGCGATCGCCCCTGACGGTCACCCGGTAATGGACTTCGGTGGTGGCCTTGGGCTCAGACGCCGGACGCCGCGCCCCGCCGGGCTGCCCGCGTGGCGGCGGCGGACGCAGCGAGCCACACCGGCAGTTGGCCTGCAGGAGGCAGTTTCACCACGTGGGCCGAGCGGATGCCGGGGCAGGCCCTGACGGCCGCCAACGCCTCGGCCGAGGGTTCCTGATCGAGATTGAGCACGCCGATCGCGTCGCCGCCGGGGGTCGAGCGGCCCACGGTCATCTGGGCGATGTTGATGCCGAGCCCGCCGAATGTCGTACCCACCCGGCCGATGATGCCCGGCACGTCCTGGTGGGTGAACACCAGCAGCACGCCGTCGAGGTAGGCCTCGAGCCGGTTGCCTTCGAGCTGCACGAGCCGGGGCATCGCGTGGCCGAACAGCGTGCCGGCCGCGCGATGCACACGGTCGCCCGTGACCAGGTCGACCGCGACGACGGAGCTGAACGCCCCGGGATCGGTACGGCTCTGCTCCACGAGATCGATACCCCGCTCCCGCAGCAGCACTTCCGCATTGACGATGTTGACATCCTCGATCGCCGCCTCGAGCAGGCCTGCCGCGAACGCTGCGGTGATCAGCCGGGTGTTGCGGGAGGCGACCTCGCCACGATAGGCGATCGAGCACGACCGCGGTGCCCCGTCGTCGAGTTGGGCGAGCAGCTGACCGAGCCGCCAGGCGAGGTCGAGAAAGCCACGGACGCCCTCCAGTTCAGCCGGGTCGACCGCGGCCGAATTCACGGCGTGCCGGATCGTGCCGGTCGTCAGGAAATCCACGAGCAGGCCGACGCCCTCGACCGCCACCTGTGACTGCGCCTCTTCGGTGCTCGCCCCGAGGTGCGGCGTGACCAGCACGCCGGGCATGCCGAACAGCGGGCTCTCCGTGCAGGGCTCCTTCTCGAACACGTCGAGTGCCACGCCCGCGATGATGCCCCGCTTCAGGCCTTCCACGAGCGCCTGTTCCTCGTAGATGCCACCGCGGGCGCAATTGACGAGTCGGATGCCCGGCTTGAGTGACTCGAGGTCCTTCATGCCGACGAGGTACTTCGTCTCCTCGGTAAGCGGCGTGTGGACCGTGAGGTAGTCCACCTGCGGCAGCAGATCACGGGCATTGGCCACCAGTTCCAAGCCGAGTTCCGCGGCGCGGTCGGGCGACAGGAACGGGTCGAAGCCCATGACGTGCATGTCGAAAGCCCGGGCCCGCTTCGCGACCGCCTGGCCGATGCGGCCGAGGCCGACGATGCCGAGCGTCTTGCCCGCCAGTTGCACGCCCATGAACTTGTTGCGATCCCAGGCATGCGACCGCAGGCTCGCGTCGGCGGAGGCGACGTTTCGAGACAGCCCGAGCAGCAGGGCGAAGGCGTGCTCCGCCGTGCTTACGGTGTTGCCGGCGGGCGTGTTCATCACCACGATGCCCTGCCGCGTCGCCGCCTCCTTGTCGATGTTGTCGGTGCCGACGCCGGCCCGCACGATCGCCTTGAGTCTGTGGTTGCCCGCCAGCACCGGGGGGGTGATCTTCACACCGCTGCGGCAGATGGCCCCGTCGTGGGAGGCCAGCGCCTCTTTGAGCGCATCGCCCGCCAGTCCGGTCTGCACCTCGTAGGTGATCCCCTGGGCGGCGGCGGCGTCGAGCAGCGCGATGCCGTCGGGGCTCAGGGTGTCGAGGACGATGATCGAGGGCATGGATTCTGGTCCGGGGTGACTGCTGATGGTGATTGAGGAAGGCCGCGGCGTGCGGCCGGCATGTCGGCGACGGGCACAGGGGCCGTCAGGATCGGCGGGCCTGCTGGAACTCGACCATGTAGTCGCGGAGCGACTGGACGCCCTCGACAGGCATTGCATTGTAGATGCTGGCCCGAATGCCGCCGACGGATCGGTGTCCCTTGAGATCGACGAGACCCCGCGATACGGCCCCCTTCAGGAAGTCCTTCTCCGTCGCTTCGTCAGGCAGCCGGAAGGTCACGTTCATGTCGGAGCGGCAGTCCGGCCGGGCATGTCCCGCATAAAACCCCCCGGAACCATCGAGTACGTCGTACAAGAGTTTGGCCTTGGCGGCGTTGTGCTGCGCCATGCCCGGAAGGCCCCCCATCGAATCGCGGATCCACCGGCAGACGAGCCCGAGGATGTAGACCGCGAATGTCGGCGGCGTGTTCGGCCGCGAGCCGTTCGTCACGAACGTGCGGTAGTCGAGCATCGTGGGGAGATCATCTCGCGATCGTTCGAGCAGATCCTTGCGGATGATCGCGACGGTCACGCCGGCGATGCCCGCATTCTTTTGGGCGCAGGCGTAGATCAGTCCATACTTCGCGACGTCGATCGGCCGCGAGAGAAAGTCGCTGGAGCAGTCGCAGACGAGCGGGGCCGAGCCCACGTCGGGGTCGTGCTTCCACTGCACGCCCTGAATCGTCTCGTTGCTCGTGACATGCACATAGGCCGGGGCAGGGGAGAGGCTGATCTCGCCGGCCGTCGGCAGGCGGTCATGCTTCGAGGCGGCGCCGTCCCAGGCGACGTGCACCTTGCCCTCGCGACGGGCCTCCTTGATCGCCGTGGCTCCCCAGGTCCCCGTGAGGATGTAGTCGGCGGCCGCCGACTGACCCCGGAGCAGGTTCATCGGCACCATCGAGAACTGCAGGCTCGCGCCCCCCTGCAGGAGCACGACCTCATGATCCGAGCCGATGCCCAGGAGCCCTTTCAGCCCCTGGAGCGTGTCGTCGAGGATCCGGTCGAAGGCCGGGCTGCGGTGGCTGATCTCGAGGATCGAACTGCCCACTCCGGGCAACGCCAGCAGGTCGGCCTGGGCCTCCTCCAGCACCGACAGCGGCAGGACCGCGGGGCCTGGGGAAAAATTGAACACCCGCTCGACCATCGGCCCCGTTGCTCGCTCCATCACATGCGGCTCCACTCGCTGCTGGCCTCGAAACCTCGACTGGCAGCGGCAGAATAGGGGTCGTGCTCGGGACGGTCAACGGGCGGGAAATCCGGGCGGGGCCGGCATGACAGGAGCTGGAGCGGGGGGCATCGTCGGTGGCGGAAGCGCGGCCGTCCGCTGGTCGGGCACCAACCCTTGGATCGTCGCCACGCGGGAGGCCACCATCGGTTGGGCCGGGTCGATGGCCAACGCGCGGGAGTAGTTGGCCAGCGCCTGGCTCTGGTCGCCGGCCTGTTCCCGAAGATGGGCAAGTGCCACCAGGGCACGGGGGTTGTTTGGGTCGATGGCCAGCGCGTCGATCAGCTGGTTCTCCGCCTCGCGGATGTCGCCATGCTCCTGGGCCAGCCGGGCCAGTTCGACATGCGGGGCCGGATTGCCGGGCTGGCCCCGTGCCCAGCTCTGCAATTGCGCCACGGCATCGGCCTGGCGATTTTCCTCCACCAGGAGCACGGCCAACGCCCGCTGGCAGGCCTCGTGATTCGGGTTCCGCGCGAGGCAGAGGTGGTAGTACTGCTCGGCGGTGGCCATGTCGGTCGGCCGGCTGAAGAGCTTGGCCTGCTGGTGATACGTGGCGCCGAGGTTGTAGAAGCAGTCGGCGTTGCCCGGCTGCCTCGCCAGCGCCTGTTGAAATTGGTTGACCGCGCCGAGGTAGTTGCCCTGCTGGTAGAGCTTCACGCCCTCGGCATTTTCGTTGCGGGCCATTCCCCCACAGCCCGCGCAGACGGCCAGGCACCCTGCCACGAGCAACCAGGCACTGCGACGCACGGGGGGCCTCCACGCCCGCACGCCGGTTCCGAGCGGGCTTCATGCGGGGGCGGGACGGTAGCGGCTCGGCCGGGCCCGGAGCAAGGTCGCCGCAGCTTGCCTGGTCTGCCGGGTTGTAGGCCCGGCACTCCGTGACGGGCAGCCCGTTGCGGAGCAACGGGCCTACAGCTTTTGAATACAGCCGTGAACCCACGCCACAGGTCAGGCGGGGCACTCGGCCGTGGGGCGGGTGTAGCCGAGCGACTTGAGGACCTCGAGCACCTCGCTGCAGGTGGGGAACGTCCGGCCGCTGGATCGCTTGTACTGCTCGAGGGCCCGCATGAATTCGAGTTCGTCGGAGCCGTAGTCGCGGTCGCAGGTGGTCGGGTCGATCTTGCGGCGGCGGGTCGTGCGGGGCGGCTTCAGGGCGGCGGTCGGCATCACAGGGCTCCTCGGGGCGGTGGAAGACTCTGCCGAAACTATGCACGCTGCCGGCTGCGGTGAGGCTGACGGTCCGGAAAACTTTGCCTCCGCACCCTGCCGGTCGTGCCGGTTCTAGCGGGGGCTTGGGCCCGTATCCGCTCGTCAGCGGTTCTCGAAGAACTTTTTCAGGGCCTCGGCCGCGGCATCGCGGGACGAATCCGCCTTCTTCTTGGCGGCGGCTGCCGCCGGCAGCGAACCAGGCTCTGACTTGGCCGCCTTGAGGGCTTCGCCCACCGCCACCGGGTTGCGGGTGATGGCAGAACCGCCGGTCGCCGCGGGGGGTTTCGGGTTTTCTGTGGCCGGCTGGAGCGGCAGCGTCTGGGTCGTGTCGAACATGCCGGCAGGCTTTTCGTCGGCCACGAGCCAGCGTGATACGTCGTCTTCGGTGCCGGCCTTCGCTGCCGGATCGACGCACGAGACCTTCAGTTCAAGGGCCCCGACCCGCACGATGTCACCATCGACGACCTTCGTCTTCTCACTGATTCGCTCGCCATTCACGAACGTGCCGTTCCGGCTGCCGAGATCGGCGACCCAGACCTCTGCGGGGCCGACGAGCACCTCGCAGTGCCGCCGGCTCACGTCCTCGCTGAGGGGGCGCACATCACATTCCTCAGCGCGACCGATCAGCAGCCGATTCCGCTTGATGGCGATCGAGCGGCCGGCGCTTTTGCCAGAGGCGACGATCAGCTTCGCGATCATGGTGGGCGGTGAGGAGGCGGGGGCGGTGAAACCACCTATTCTATAACCAAACCAGGCTGCCAAGGCCAGCGATCCAGGGGGCAACCTGCCGGGGCATCGGATCAACGGCGACCAAGCCAACGCGGGTCGGCATAGGCACCGATGCGGGCGGTCGCCTCGTCGGGGTAGGCGGTCGCGAATCGCCCAGCTTCCCAGCGGAAGCTACCTCCCAGTCGCGATCCCAACCGGTCGAGCCAGGCCGAGGCCAGTTGCCGAAGATCGAGCGACCGGAAGCCGGCGTGCAGGTCTTCAAGCCCCGGATGTCGCGCGCCGAGGCCGACGCCGGGGTTGGCCCGCAGCAGCAGGCTCCCATGCTGGACGACGGCACCGGCCAGCCGCCGTTGGGCACTGCCCATTACCTTGGGATCGGCGGCGGTCGGCTCGCGGCCGGCTGCCGCCACCACCAGATCTCCCCCCGCGCGGCGCGAGAAGCAGAAGAAGTCGACGTCGTGTGGCGGGTCGGCGGAGAGCCGTGCGGCGATGCCGTGGCCCTGGAGCACAGCCGCGAGCGTTTCGTGCGCCGCCGTGTAGAGCTGCTGCGCGGTCTGCCCGAGGGGATGGCTCTTCGGCACGGCGAGCGCGTAGGTGAGGTCGCTGCCGTGGACGATCGCGCCGCCGCCGCTCGGCCGGCGCACGACGGTCGCCGCCGCGATGTCGGGAATCGCGCGGGCGTCGGCGAGTCGTTGGAACGCACCCAGCGAGACCGTCGGGGTGGACCAGCCGTAGAACCGCATCAACGGCATGCCCGAGCGTTCGGCCGCGACCCCGAGGGCCTCGTCCGCCGCCATGTTGCCGACGCCGTCTGCGTCGCCATCCCACCAGGCCGATATCAGTTTCACAGGATCAGTGC
>CAMDDA010000146.1 GCA_945890755.1 Candidatus Kuenenia stuttgartensis | reverse complement strand
TCCCATGGCCCGGAGGCCGATGTAGCTCCACACGATCGGCGGAAAGATCGCCCCCAGGCCGTCGCTGTCGTGGAATCGCGCGAGCATCCAGCGGCGGCAGGCCTGCACAGCCCGCGACCGCAGCGGTGTGAAGCCAAACGCTTCGCAGGCCTTCATGCACCGATCGACACCACGGAAGAAACGTGCCCAGCCACCCGTATCGACGGGGGATGCCGCCGATCGATCAGCGGCGGCGAACAGTTCGGCGATGCCGCGATCGGCGGGCACCTCCCGCAGCGGCTTGAACGCCCACATGAGCGACAGCGGCACGATCATCGGGCGGGACCAGGCCGACACCCGATAGAGATTCACGGGAAACCAGTCGGGCAGCAGCACCGCCTCCGGCGGAACCGCGGGGCAGGCCGCATACGGGATCTGGCCCAGGAGCGCGAGATAAAACTTCGTGAAACTGTTGACAGCCCACGGTCCACCGGCCCGCTTGATTGCCTGCCGTGCGCGACGCATGTCGGCGGTCGCCGGGTCGTGCCCAGTGAGCTTGAGCGCGAGGTAGGCCTTCACGCTGGCGCTCACATCGACGGGGCCGCCGGGGTAGATCGCCCATCCGCCGTCAGGCAGTTGCTGGTGCAATATGCGGCTCACGCACCCGGACACATGTGGCCCGTCGAGCCGGTCGGCCCAGGCCAAGAGGAGCAGATACTCGCTCTCGAGAATGGTGTCTCCCTCGAGCGGCGCCCGCCAGTGGCCGTCGGCGGCCTGATGGGTTTCCAGCCAGGTCGCGGTGCGATCAATAAGCGCTGCTGGCGTGAGGCTGCCCTGGCGCGCGGTGCTGTGGCCATCACGGGGCGCGGTTTGCCGCCATGCGTTCCTCATTGCACCTGGGTCGGCAGCCGTACACTCGGCCACAGCCGTGTCGTCGGGGTCCGTCTGCACCGCGATGAAATTCATGCATCCATCCCTGTTGCACGTCACCCTGTTGCGGGTCGCATGGGGCGGTCCTTCGCCCGGAGAGCAGGAAACCAGCGGAGAATAGAGAACCTCGCAGAGGCCGACAAGTCCGCGGTCGGCCCGCGAGCCATGAGGTGCCGCGAAACATCCGGCAGTCCGGCGAGACTGGGGAAGATGTAACGCGCGGCCCTAACTTAGGCCACCTGTACGACAGGCAGTGAGACGGCGACCCGCGTGCCGCGGTCGGGCCGCGAGTCGATCGCGATCGTGCCGCCGTTGATCTCCACGAGTCGCCAGGCCTTGGGCAGGCCGAGTCCGATGCCGCGGCCTGCCTCCCGGCCGCTGAAGAACGGATCAAACGCCCGTCCGAGCACGTCCCGCGGCATGCCCGGGCCGTCGTCCGTCACCGTCACCACGCATGGCGTGTCGCGCCCCACGCCAGCTGTCGCCACATGAATGACCACCCGTCCGGCAGCAGCCTCGACGGCGTTGACGGCAATCAGCCTGATCGACTCCGTAATGTGGGCGGCATCGACATCGACGACGCACGACGCCGGGGGCGGACTGTATTCGAGCCTCACGGCCTTGAGATCCGCCGCAGGCCGGACGGCGTCCAGCACCGGCGCGAGGATGACGTCGACCTCGATCCGGGCCGGCGCCGGCTTGGGAGGGCGGGCAAACACCATCAGGCCACCGATCATGTCCCGCGCCCGGAACGCCTGATCGACGATCGTCGCCAGCCGTCGCCGTCGTTCGGGGTCGACCTCATCGATCAAAAGTGCCTGGGCCCGCGCGGCGATATTGGCCAGCGGGTTGTTGATCTCGTGGCCGGCGCCGTAGGCAAATTCACGCAGGGCCTCCAGTCGCGCGGTCGCTCCGGCGGCATCGAACTGCTCGGCCATGTCACGGTCCCGTCAAAGCGAACCGCCCGCGTCCCTCGAGGAACGCGGGCGGCTCTGGTTCATCGGTGTCAGCGGCCGCGGCCGATCACGAACCCGCCACGCCCGACTCGATGTCGAGCAGGCTGCAGATTCGATCGACGAGTACCTCGGCCTCGAAGGGCTTCTGGAGGAACTCATTCGCGCCCGACGCCTTGAGGTCCTCGATCTTGTCGGGCTCGCACATGCCCGAGATGCAGATGATCCGCACCTCGTCCATGGTCGAGTCGCTGCGAACCCGCTGGCAGACTTCCTTGCCATTGATGTCGGGCAGCATGACGTCGAGCACGATGAGGTCCGGACGATAGTCCTTCACCATCATGCCGGCATCGAAGCCGTTGTTGACGCTCCGCGTCTCGAAGCGGCCGTCCCGCTCGAGCACGTCGGTGATCAGCTCGACGAGATCCTGGTCGTCGTCTACGACAAGAATCTTGCGCCGGCCGCTCTCCAGGGCATCCGTGGGGATGCCGTTGTCGCGCATGAACAGGAACAGTTGATCGCGGGGAATCCGCCGAAACCGGCTGCCCGGCACGCGGAACCCCTTGAGTTGTCCGGAATCGAAGCAGCGGATGATCGTCTGCTGGCTCACCTTGCAGATCTTCGCAGCCTCGCCGGTCGTGTACACGGTCTTTTGCATTGCTTCCCACCCTCTCGCTAGCCGTGGTTCAGCTAGTCAAAACGGCGCCCAAGGCTTCCTCTACGGTGAATCAGCCCCGAACGCCTAGGCCTCCTTGCTGCAATCACTCAACCTCGTCGCAATCACTCAACCTGGCTGTCACATCACTCGCCAAGCACGTCGCACTCCATGCCGACGTGGCTTGTCAGGGCCAGAGAGCAGGGCCCGGGGCGGGGGGGACCAGGACTCCGTTTCCTGTGACCGCTTCCGTGCTTGCCATCCTTGCCTGACAACCCAACTCTACCGGGATGCCGCGCGGCACGTCAATATCGCCTCGATCGCCGTAACATGTTGCTGATCAAGCAGTTCGGGCGCGTCGTCAAAACTGGCGAAAGACCCCCTTCGGCCAAAGTGCCGCAGGCCGCCCTGTTTCACGACGCCCCGTCGGGCGGCACTTCACAGCCCGCGACTACTTCGAGCAACTCCATGGCATGCCGACCGCCAACGGCGATCGTGGCCACACGGCCGAACGTGCGTCCGGGCCCGATCAGGGCGGCAAGGTGTGGACCGGCCAGGATGTCGAGGAGTTCCACGTGCTGCACGTCGCACAGGCAACTTGCGTCGAGAAGCACTCGGCCGAGCGGTGTGTCGGCGGCGAGGATTCGCTTCGCCACGGCCTCTGGCACCAGGCCGAGATCGATGCGCACGATGCCGTACTGGATCCGCCGGCCCCGCTGATCGAGCAGCAGGATCTCACGTGCGTAGCCCGCGTCCGTTGCGGGTGGTGATCGCGTCGCCACGACCTCGAGCGACACGGGGCAGCGGTGAAACCGCTCCATCGCCACGGTCATGTGGCTCGGGTGATCGAGAAGCTCCCGGTGCGGCTGCGGCACATCGACCGCGGTGACTGCGCTGATGGACCCGAATTCATCCGGCGTGCAGAACAGTGCCACGAGACGTTCGGCCCGGGCGACCGCAAGAGCCGGCGGTGTCATGACGGCTGATCGCAGAACTGCGCTGCGGCCCCCTCGGGCACGGCGAGGTCGAGCAGGAACTCGAGCACCTCGCGCAGCCGGGGCAGGCGGCAGGCAGCCACCGCCTTGGCCGCTGCGGCCCGCTCGGCGGTCACGATCTCGGCGGCGCGGGCAAAGACGCGAGCGTTCTCGTAGAGTCCGCGGACCTCGGCCACGCAGGCGGCAATCTCGCGCTCACTCGCGCCGCTGGCTCCCGCCTGGGACGCAACCGTGCGGAGCCGTGCGATCGCGTCAGGTGACAGGTGATCGTGGGCCAGGGCCCACATGAGCGTCGGCCGGCCACCGAGCAGGTCGCCAGCGGCGTGGCGATTGTTTTCCAGGTCGCCCGCCCAGTCCTTCAGGTCGTTGAGCACTTGGAAGCCGGTGCCGACGTGCCGCGCATAGCAAGCCACGTCGACGACGGCCTCGGCCGCCACGCCTGCAAGCCGGATACCCAGGGCGACGGCGGCCTCGAAGGCAGGCGACGTTTTGAGCGCGTACATTTCCAGTGATTCAGCCGGAGCGAGCCGCTTGTCTGCGGCATCCCGCCACCAGAGTTCGGCTCCCTGACCACGGGCGAGCCGCACATGAGCCGATGAGAGGATCCGCGTCAGGTCGCGGGCCGTTGCAGGATCGATGCCGGGCAGCCCGGCGACGATGCGATAGCCCACACCGAGCAGATAGTCGCCGATGTTGATGGCAGACGCCACGCCGTGATCCTCGTGCAGCGTCGGCCGCCCATACCGCATACGATCGGCATCTTCGATGTCGTCGTGCACGAGCGATGCCTTGTGGAAGACCTCGATCGCCACTGCTGCCGCCTTGACGGCGTCTCGCACGATCGTGTCGTTGGCGGCATAACCAGGCTCGCGGGGCACGGCGGCGTCTTTGAGATCGCAGCGAACCGCGTCGAATGAGGCCAAAGAAATGAACGGCCGGAGGAACTTTCCGCCCCGCGACACGAATTCACCCGACACGGCGGCCGTTGCCTCGAGCGGTTTCAGCGATCCATCGACCGGCACCGACATCCCAAACGACTCATCCATCCCAAGTCGGTCAGCGAGCGATCGGAGTCCGTGCGGTGTGAAACTCTCAGCGGCCTCACGCAGGAGGGGCAGATAGTCACCGACCGGCGCTCCCGAACCCCCCGCAACGCCGAGCAGTCCGAGCACCCAATCGACGTCGATGGCGGCTGTGGCCAGGCCCTCTGCGCAGGAGGCAGGCTTCGTCGATCGTGCGACATCTCCCGCCGATTCACATGGCACCGCTGCGACCGGGAGGGCAAAGGCCGGCAGCATCGCGAATGCTTTTTCGAGGTCGCCGAGTTTGGCAACGCCGAGCACGCCGTCATACTGGCCCGTCAGCAGCGAGCCGATCGCTCCCACGGCCTGTCGCGTCGATTCGACCACCCAGCCACTGTCGCGGGCCGCCGACCAGATCGTCGCCACTCCACAGCCGGCGCCGCAGACGCACGGCACGGGGCTTTCCACGTTGCCGCCGTTATGGACGGCAGTCGGGCAGTCTGGCAGCAGGAGGAGCCGCCTGCCATTGGGGGCTGTTGCCAGCCGGTCGCGCCAGAACTCCGACACGATCGTGACCATCGTCCATCCCACATGGTCGGCCCCAGCCCCGGCACGGGCGACGATCGACTCGGCCTGCTGCCGCAGGCCTGCCGACGATTTCACGCCAGCCGGCACACCCTGAGCCTGCCACGATGCCACGAGGTCGGCAGCCATCGCTCGGAGCCGCTCGCGCAGGGGCTTGCTCGACGGGCAGGTGTGTGCGGAGGCGGCAGGCCGGTTTTGGCCAGCGACCGTTGACGGCGACAGTGTTCGAGGCACGGGTGTGTTCACCTGGGGCGGGGCGATGCCAAAACCTGTCGGATTAACCGGACGCACCGCCCGATGCTAACGAGACGGCCGAATTGCCGTCCATCACAGGCTCTACGGCAGGCTCGAAAAACCGGGGCAGCAGGGCATCCACCTGCAGGAGCCCGCGGCGCGACAGCACGACGGGGGGGCCGAGCGAGTCGATGAATCCCTCCTCGACGAGAGACTGCCAGTGCGGTGCCCAGGCGACGAGCGGGTCGATGCCAAAGAGCCGCGTGAGCCGGGTCGTATCGAGCCGGCCCCGCTTCAGGCCGAGGGCCAGCTGGCGGATGAGCAGTTCCCGTGGCGTGGCCGCGAGACCGCGAGCCAGGGGCAGACGGCCGGCCTCCACTTCGCGCAGGTAGTCGTCCTGGTGCGGGGCATTTTGGTAGTGCACGCCGCCGATGTGGCCGAAGCTCGCCACGCCGAGCGCAGCAAGATCGCTTCCTTCCCAGAGCATGTCGCGATAACGGAAGTGCACCCGGGCAGGATCGCGGACGAGCGTGTAGCCGCTGGAGATCGAATAGCCGCGGGCGATGAACCGCTCGAATGCCTCGTCGACCCAGGCCCGCTTCGTGTCCCAGTCGGCCACGGGCACATGCGTTCCCTCACCCTTCGCATCCTTCACGAACACCGTATTGAACGGCAGTTCCATCTGGTAGATCGTCACGCTGTCGGGCTCCAGGGCCAGCGTGCGGTCGACCGTGCGCCGCCACGACGTTGCCGTCTCGCCCAGCATGCCCGCGATCAGGTCGATATTCGTGTTCGGAAACCCCGCCGCCTGAATCCACTCCCAAGCCCGCAGGATTTCGGCGGAGAGATGGGCCCGGCCGTTGGCCTCCAGGATCGCATCGTCGAAGTTCTCGACGCCGAGCGAGATGCGAGTCATGCCGAGGGCCTTGAGCGCCTGCACTTTCGGCTCCGAGAGCGTGCCGGGTTCGCACTCGAACGTCACCTCCTCGGCCCGGTTCCAGCCGAAACTGCGATGCAGGCCATCCACGAGCCGCTCGAGTTGCCGCACGCTCAGGAACGACGGCGTGCCACCCCCGAAATAGACATATCCCAGTTCGCGACCGGCGATCGCCCGCCGCGCCGCGAGCAGTGCTGCTTCGGCGGCGACCGCCTGCGTGTAGCGATCGACATCGGCGGCGGTCACGTCGGTGTAGACGCGGAAGTAACAGAACTTGCACCGCTTGCGGCAGAACGGCACGTGGACGTAGAGCCCGAGAGGCGCATCCGCCGGCGCGGCATCCAGGGCCCGCTCCACATCGGCCACCGCCCCGGCGTGCCACCGCGCGAAGGGTGGGTAGTTGGCGACGAAATAACTGCCGGGCTCGGTGGCGGCGCTCATAGACCGCGGGCTGCGAGGAGGTCGTCGAAGTCGCGGAGGTGATACGCCACCTTCGTCGCATCGAGCACACGGCACAGCGCCCGCAGGGCCACGCCCATGCCGTCGGGGCCGCTCGTGCCACCGAACTGACCGCCGCCCCGGACATGTGGCTCCAGATCGACGAACACGCCCGGTATTCCCCGGCGTTCCAGCTTCTTTGAGAGCGTGGGCAGCATGCTCCGCAGGTCGGCGAGGATCCGTTCGTGGCCGCCGGCACCGATGTCGGCCGGAACGAAGTTGGCGAGGTGGTCTTCCTCGACGTGTCGGCCGCGGGCCTTGCCGGAGACTTTGCGGTAATCTTTGACGTGCACCCAGCCGAGACCGGGCTTCATCGCCTCCCACTGCTTCCAGCCCTCGCCGGTAGAAAAGCCCTGCACGATCAGATTGGCGGCGTCGAACACGAGCACGAGCCCGGGATGGTTGACGCGCCGGTGGATCTCGGCAAGCAGTTGACCCGTCCGGCCCACGAGGTTGGCCTCGACCTCCAGGCCGAAGGTGAGGTCGGACCGATGGCAGGCCTCCGCGATCCGGCCGATGCGATCGACCGCCTCTTCCAGGAAATCCTCCGGCTTCGCGTTGCGAGGCGGATAGAAGGAGAAGCCGCGAATGAGTTTCGTCTCGAACGCATGGGCCAGTTCGCAGGCCTTGGCCACGTCCTTCGTCAGATACTGTTTGAACGGTACATAGGCGTTCTTCGTGCCGTCGGGTTCGTCCACCAGCTTGATTTTGCCGATCGGCGAGGCGATCGAAGCCACGTTGAGCCCGTATTCATCTTCGAGATGCCGGACCTTCTGAATCTCGCCGAGCGTGAGCTTCATCACGTTCTTCACGCCCTTGCCCACGTCGATGAACCGCAGGCTGTAATATTCGAGCCCGAGCGCAGCCAGCGCCGAAAACTGCTCCACGGCCGTGAGGTGGAAGGCCGACTCGTCGGCCAGAGCGGAAAGGAGCACGCGGGGCTGCGGCATCGAGTGGTCTCGCGGATGTGTGGGTCCAGGCTGCCGGATGAGGCAGGTGGGGCGGGGAATCAGGGCTGAGGATGTCAGGGGGTCGGGGGCAGATGATCGCCGGCCGGGTGCGACACGGCGATGCGGGAGCTGATGCCGCCCCGTGGCGTGAACTGGGCGACGAGCGTCATCTTCCTCGGCTGGACCACGGCGACAAGGTCGTCGAGGATCCGATTCGTGACGTTCTCGTAGAAGATGCCTGCGTTGCGAAATGCCTGCAGGTATAGTTTCAGACTCTTGAGCTCCACGCACAGCCGGTCGGGAACATACCGGAACGTGAGTGTGCCGAAGTCGGGCTGCCCAGTCTTGGGACAGACCGAAGTGAATTCGGGACAGGTGATTTCGATCGTGTAGTCGCGGCTCGGAAACTGGTTGGCGAAGGTTTCGAGCAGGTCGCGGGACGGCGCAGATGATGGTGTCATGATGTAGGAAAGTGTGGCATGAAAACCCTGTC
>CAMDDA010000145.1 GCA_945890755.1 Candidatus Kuenenia stuttgartensis | reverse complement strand
TTCCGCTCGGGCGTGCACCGCGGCCGGTTCAGCCCCACCGATGGCCAGCTTTACGTGAGCGGCATGAACGGCTGGCATGTCTACGGCGTGGATGACGGCTGCTTCCAACGGGTGCGATACACCGGCGGCACGGTGCAGCAGCCGATTGGGATCCACACCCATCGCAACGGCGTGCTACTGCGATTCTCGGCACCGCTCGACCACGGCGTGGCCTCTGATGCGAACAATCATTTCGCCCAGTGCTGGAACTATCGCTACGGCCCGTCCTACGGCTCGCCGGAGTTTTCTCCCAGCCACTATGGCACCGTGGGCCACGACCCCCTCGCCATCCGCTCCGCCACGGTGCTCTCCGACGGCCAGAGCCTGTTTCTCGAGATGCCCGACATCCAGCCGGTGAACCAGTTGCATCTCCAGGTCGCGGTCGGTAGCGGTGAGACACGCGACGTGTTCGCCACCGTGCACTCGCTCGACGAGCCGTTCCGTGAGATCTCGAACTACCAGGAGGTGACGCAACCTATCGCGGCCCATCCGATCCTCCGCGATGTCGCGATGCTGAAGGCGGCGGTGAAGAACCCGTGGCTCGCGATGGAGGAGGGAGCGAGAGCCCTAACGATCGAAGCCGCATCGAACCTCGCCTATAAAACGCCGGAGCTACAGGCAAAGCCCGGCGAGAAGCTCGCCGTTACGTTCGTGAATCCCGACGTCGTGCCGCACAACTGGGTGCTCGCGAAGCCCGGCACGCTTGCCACCGTGGGCACGCTCGCTGATGGCCTGATCGCTGACCCGGAGGCCGTGGCGCGGCATTACGTGCCGAAGACCGACGACGTGATCGCCTACGCCGACATCACCGAGCCTGGGAAACGGCAGACGATTTATTTTAGCGTGCCTGATCAGCCGGGCCGGTATCCGTTTCTGTGCACGTTTCCCGGCCACTGGAAGCTGATGAACGGCGTCTTGATCGTCGAATGATTTGCCAGGCACGCACCCCGCCGCACAGGAGAGCTTCCATGTTGTTTCGTCGTCTGCTGAGTGTCGTTGTCGTTTGGGGCGTCGCCGTGATGACCGCCGGGGCTGGCATCGGCGGGGCTGCGGAGCCTGTTGACGTCGCCGCAAAAGCGACGGAACTGTTTCGGCGAGACAACCTCGTTGCCTGGTGCATCGTGCCCTTCGATGCGAAGAAGCGTGGGCCGGAGGAGCGGGCGGCGATGCTCGAGAGGCTCGGATTCAAGCGTTTTGCCTATGACTGGCGTTCCGAGCATGTACCGCAGTTTGAGTCGGAGTGGGATGCACTCGCGAAGCACGGCGTGGCACTTGACGCTTTTTGGGCGACGCCGCCCGATCTGCCGAAGCTGCTCGAGAGTTTCAATGCACGGGGGCACAAACCGTCGTTCTGGGTGACGGCAAGCGCTCCTGGTGAACTCGATCAGGCGGCGAAGGTGAAGCATGCCGCCGACAGGCTCCGTCCGCTGGCCGAAACGCTGGGCAAGGCTGGCTGTCGCCTCTCGATCTACAATCACGGCGGCTGGGGGGGCGAGCCTGAGAACATGGTCGCCGTCTGTGACGCTGTGAGGCTTCCGAACGTCGGCATCGTCTACAACCAGCATCACGGCCATGACCATCTACCGCGATTCGCTGAGGCGCTCGAGAAGATGCTGCCGCACCTGCACTTTCTCAATCTCAACGGCATGACCGCCGGCGGAGACAAGAAGGGGCAGAAGATCATGGTGCTTGGCCAGGGTGATCTCGACGTGGAGTTGGCCCGCACGGTCTGCAAGAGCGGCTATGCCGGCCCGATCGGGATCCTCAATCATACGGGGAATGATGCCGAGGCCCGACTCCTAGACAACCTCGAGGGGTTGGACTGGATCGTGGGCGAGCTCAGCGGAAAGCCGATCGCGAAGCCCACGCCACGCACGCGGTAGCCCGGCTGCGGAAAAGTGAGCGTGAGGCGGTCGAAGCCAAGCAGGCGAAGGAGCGTGGCGGAAAGGTATCGCGACGGCCATTGCCCGCGCCACCACTTGTGCCCTTGGCGCTCGTGAGCACGACGATGCCGGGGAGGCCGGCCGAACTGCCGTGATCCCGGCCCAGCCCGGTCGCCCAGCCCGGATTTTCACTCGGATACAGGCGCGGCACGGCAGCCTGTATAGTTGGTTGCGGCAATGCTCTGGCCAGGAGATTCTCACGTGGTTCCTTCCCGCACCCGCGGTCGCACCGACGAATCCAAGGGCGATGCCTACGCGCGGCTGCGGTCGATGCTGCTCGGCGGGGAGGTGCGGCCTGGGCAGCGGCTCTCGCACCGGGCGCTCGCCAAGGATCTCGGGCTTTCGCGGAGCCCCGTCCGCGAGGCGCTCCTGGCACTCGAAGCCGAAGGAATTATCGAGCACCGGCCGCAATCGGGCGTCTACCTGCGCGACGTGAGCCCGCAGGAACTCGAAGAGCTCTACGACATGCGGGAGCTGATCGAGCCCTATGCCGCCGTGAAGGCCGCCCGCATGGCCGACACGGCCCAGCTCGCCCGGATGCGGCGGGCGTGCGACGACTTCGCCGCCCTCGTCGAGCGGAAAGACTTTGCCCGTTGGCTCGACGCACCGGAAAACCGCCGCCGGCTTTCGGACCTCGACAGCGACTTCCACACGACGATCCTCGCCGCGGCGGGCAATCGTGTCGCCCGCCGGTTCTTTGAAAACGCCCAGGTGCTCTCGCTCGTGGTGTCGTGGAACTTTCTCCAGGCCGACTCGGCCACGCTCGCCGCTCGGGCGGTGCCGACGGCCAAGCAGCATGCCGCGATCTGCGAGGCGATCTGCAATCGGGATGCGAAGCGGGCCGCACGGCTGATGCTCGCGCACGTCAGCGGCATGAAGGCTCGCGTCTTGGATACGATTCAGAGGCCGTAGGCCGTCCGCGCGGCACCCTGGAAGAACGTGGATTCGGCGGCTGGGCCGTGGGATGCGATCCATGGCCTGACGACGCCCACCACCGTCGTGTAGTCGGCGGCCCACTCACAGACCGGCCAGTTGCTGCCGAAGATCAGCCGGCCGGGACCGAAAGCCTTCCAGGCCGCGTCGAGCCAGGGCCGGTAGACGTCGGGATCGACGGGAGCCCGCTCGAGCCCGGCCGCATGGGCCGCGCTCTCCACGAGGTTCGACACCTTCAGCCAGACATTCGGCCGCTCTCCAGCGCGGGCCAGGCCCTCGGCCCAGGCCGGATCGGGCGCGGCGCCCGCGATCCGAGCACCCGCCATGTGCTCGAGGATCACCCGCATCTCCGGCAGCCGTGCCGCCAGGCGGTCGGCCGCTTCGAGGGCGGGGCCGCCGTTGATGTCGGGCGCGAGGCCGTGAAACGCGAGCCTCTCGATGTCCCGCATGAACGCAGCCGACCCGAGTCCCGCGACGACCGCCTGCCCGCCGACGCGTACGCCGCGAAACTTCGGGTCGGCGGCGAAGCGGTCGATCAGCCGCGTGCAGCCTGCCTCCCCGATCGGGAGCCGCCCCACCACGCCGATCAGGCAGGATTGATCGCGGGCGACGTCGAGCAGCCACTGGTTGTCTTCCACCCAGGGGCTCGCCTCGACGACGACCGTCTGCGTGATGCCCGCGGGCTCCGCCTGTGCGAGCCAGTCGGGGGGCAGCACGCGGCGATAGAGTGGCGTGCCCTTGCCCGGCCAGGGCACGCCCTCGGGGCGGGTCGGGTCGTAAAAGTGGGTGTGGGTGTCGATGAGCGCCGCACGGTCCTCGGTCTGCCCCCAGGCCCACGCTGAAACCGTCGCCGCTGCCGCGCATGGAAGCGAGCCGGCGAGAACCCCGCGGCGGCTCAGTGTCACCGCCGGCCGCGGCATCCGCTGGCTCACTTCGTCGCCCAGCCGTGGAGCCGGCCGGCGGTGTCGCCGGCGAGCACGGTCGCCCCGTCGGCCGCGATCGCCACCCGTGTCGGCAGCAGTTTGACCCCCGCGGGGGGCTTCGCGTCGACCGGCGTGTCGTCGGCGACGGAGAACTTCTTCGTCTCCTTGCCGTCGGCCGACCAGAGCTTGACCGTGCCGTCGCGGCCGCAGGTGGCGAGCTCCCCCTGCGGCCCGAAGCGGCAGTCGAGCGCTCCCCCGGCGTGGGCGTCGGGCTTGTTGGTCAGCGGCCAGCCGTCGCGGACGTCCCACCACACGACCTTGCCGTCCTCGCCGCAGGAGGCGACCACAGCTGAGTCGCTCCGCCACGAGACCGCCCGCACCGCCTGCTTGTGCTCGGAGAGCGGCAGGATCACGCCGCCTGTGGCCCCGTCCCAGAGATGAATGTTGCCGATCCGGTCGCCCGTCGCCAGGTATTTTCCATCGGGCGAGAAGGCCACGGCAGTCACCCAGTCGGTGTGCTTGTCGATCGTCGTTTTCAGGCTGCCGTCCTCGGTGGAGAAGAGCTTCACCTTCCGGCTCGTGCAGCCGATGGCAACGAGCCTTTCGTCGGGCGAGATGTCGGCCGCGATGATCGCGTCGGCCTCGTCGGCAAGGCTCGCGAGCCGCTTGCCCGTGGCCACGTCGAAGAGCACGACCGCTCCGCTCTGCACCGGCTTGCCGCCGGCGGCCAGGAGCAGCCGGCCGGTGCGGCTGAAGGCGAGCACGAGCGGCTCTCCCTCGGGAAACTCGAGCGCCCCGAGCGGGCTGCGAGTGGCCGAATCGGAGAGGTCGATCGCGGCATAGCCGCTCGCCGCTACGACCGGCGCCCGCGGGCTTGCCGCGAGCGCAAGCACCGGGTAGGCCCGCCGCGTGGCGGGCCGCGTGAACGAGGCGAGGTTCGCGGGCACGGCCCCCGGAGCCCCGTCGTCGGTCGCCGCGGCCGCCTGGAAGCCGAGCGTGCGGATCGCCGCCGCCGAACTGCCGGCGTTCTCCCGCAGGCCGGTGTCGATCCATTTTTCAATCATGGCCACGGCCTCGGGAGGCACGCGGTCGCCCTCGGGAGGCATGCGGTCGCCATCGTCGGGCGCGGTGATCACTTCGATGAGCCGGCTGCCCCCCGAGCGGCCCGCGATCACGATCTCACCGCCGCCGCTCCCCTTCATCAGACCCGCAAAGCTGGCCAGGTTGAGGTCCCCCTCCTGCTTGCCGTCGCCGTGGCAGGCGGCACAGTGCTTCTTGAGGATCGCCGCCACGTGGTCTTCGTAGGTGATCAGCGGCGCGTCGGCAGCCGCCTGGGCAGAGGCCACGACGCATACGAGCAGCCAAGAGAAGAAGCCCCGTTGACTCAAAGCCGGCGATCCAGCGCCACGAGTGCCCATCGGAAATTCGCTCCCGTCCTGCGTTTTCAATGATTGAACAAAAACTCGTTCGACGCCAGCAGTCCCGCGAACATGTCCTCGTAGACAGCCGGTGCCTGATTGTTTGCCACGAGCGCGAGCATCGCCTCCATCTCGGTCGAGGTGGGCCGGCGGGAAAGCACGCGGATGAAGATCGCCTCGACAACGCCCTCGGGTGTCGAGTGGTCGGCGATGATCTGCTTAAGCACACCGCTCGTGGCGGCGGTATGCACCCGCGGCCCCACCGTGTCGCCCACGAGCAGGTGCATCACCTGCGAGAGCGAGGGTTCGGTCCGCGTGTCGCAGGCGCAGACCGAGCCGCGGGCCGACTGCCCGAACGTGTCGAGCACGTAGTCGCCGCTGTACGGCACACGGTTCGTGTAACTAATGGCCTTGGTGCCCGTCGGGAACCGGGGCAGCGACCGGGGCACGCCGGTGATGGCCACGATCGAGTCGAGCAAAACATCGGCTCGCAGCCGTCGTACACGGGCATGGGAGAACTGCCGCAGGTCGGCGGCGTTCGACGGCGTCGGTTCGACCGATAGCTGGTAGACCCGCGAGTTGCAGATGTCGCGGACGAGCGGCCGCAGCCGGCGGCCGTGCTCGGCGAACCGGGCGGCGAGTGCGTCGAGCAGGGGTCCGTTGGCGGGCGGATTGGTGGCGCGGAAGTCGTCTACCGGATCCACGATCCCGATGCCGAGCAGATGCGCCCAGAGCCGGTTGGCGATGTTGCGGTTGAAGAGCTCGTTGGCCGGGTCGCGGATCCATGCCGCCAGCGCCCGCCGCGGGTCGCCCTCCCCGCCGACCGGCTCGACGGCACCGAGCAGCTTCGCCGGGACGGGCCGCTCGTCGAGCAGATGCTTCGCGGGCCCCGCGGCTGGATCGTAGATCACCCGCCGGTCGCGGGCGTCGCTGCCCGGCTTCCGCTTCACGCAACTGAAGAAGCTGACGAGCCCGTAGTAATCGTCCATCGTCCAGCGGTCGAATGGATGGTTGTGACACTCGGCGCATTGCATCCGCACGCCGAGAAAGAGCTGCGAGTAGTCGGCCGCCAGCACCTTGGGGTCGAGCTTGTATTCCTTGATCAGCATCGTGTAGAGGCCGGTCTGGCCGTCTGTGTTCGTACTGCCGACGGCCGTGGTCATGTCCGCGACGACCTCGTCGAAGGGCCGGTCGGCTGCCACCTGTTCGCGGAGCCAGGCGAAGAAGGCATTCGCTGGCTTGTGCGAGTCGCCCCGCCCCGTGTAGTCGGTGCTCTTCACGCGGAACAGCTCACCCCACAGGGCGGTCGTGTAATCCGTGAAGTCGTCGCTCGCAAGCAGGGCGTCGATCTTCCGCGACCGCTTGTCGGCCGCGGCATCGGCCATAAACGCCGTGTATTCCTCGACGGTGGGAGGCCGAGCGGCGAGGTCGAGCGTCACGCGGCGGAGGAACGTCTCGTCGTCGCAGAGGTCCGAGGGCGCGATCCGCAGCTTCTCGAGCCGGGCGAAGACCAGCCCGTCGATGAAGTTGTGTTCCGGCGGATTCGGCCAGGCAAACCCGTCGGCCGGCGGCAGCACGATCAACTCGGCGGGCACCGTGAACCGGTTGAAGCGGGCGAACACGGTCGTGTCGCCGGGGCCCTTGGCCGTGACGCGGCCCTGGTCGTCGATCTCGGCCACGCTCGGGTTGTTGGTGCCGAACAGGACCAGGGGCGTGACGTCGCGGGTCGAGCCGTCGGCGTAGCTGGCCGTGACCCGCAGGCTCTGTTCCCCACCAACGGTGTCGAACACGATCGACGGCTGCGACGCGGCGATGCCCACGACGTCGGGCACGCTGCCGACGTCGTCAGCCGCACCGGCCTCGATCCAGGCGAGCAGGGTCTTGGCGAGGTCGCTATCGCGTTCGAACCGTTTCCCGCCGGTGTGGGGCACGGCCCCGATGGCCTTCAGCAGCAGCAGGCTCTCCTCCGGCACCGCGGTGTTCACGCGGCGGCCCGGCAGCTCCTCCACCGTGCGGCGGTAGTCGCCGGCCGCGTCATAACCAAAGAGGGAGAGCATGTAGCCATCCTTGCCGCGGGCCGAGCCGTGGCAGGTGCCGGCGTTGCAGCCGGCCCGGAAGAAGATCGGCATCACGTCGCGGCGAAAACTTGGCGCGGCCTGAACGGCAGGCGCAGGAGCCGCGGCGGCGGGCTCGTCACCGTAGGCCGGCGGAAGGGCGAGCATCAGGCCCGCGATGATCGCCACGTTTTGAAGGGCCGCCGCCATTGAAATGACTGATATCTGGTTGCTCATCACTGCTCCAGCCTCGGGTCGATCCGCAGCTTGCCATTGCCGGTGCGGAGATTGATCGCCTCGCCGCCCACGGTGAACGTGACATCGCAGGCCAGTTCGCCGACGAGGCCCAGAAGGGCCTCGTCGCTGGCCTCAAGCTCCACAGCCACCTCGGTCGAGTTCGCGTCGATCGTGGGCTCGGGGCCGACGGCGGCGAGGCCGACCGGCAGGCCGAGCATGCGAACGGTCGCCTGCCCCTCGAAGGGCCGCAGCTGCTTCACATCCCAACGATACTTCACCCGCTCGCCGCGGCGGACGCTCTGCGGCCCGGTCGAGAGCGCGACGAACGGCTCGGCGACTGCGAGGTTCACGACCGCCGACGCGACCCTGACCCGCTCGGCCCCGCTCACGGTGTCGCCGCCGATTTTGCCCCGCGGCTGGGTCGTGGTCAGCATCACATAGAGCGGACCGCTGCCGAGCTTGGCGTTGGCGTCGGCTGCGAGGCTGAGGCTTGCGGTGGTCTCACCCGTCGGAATCAGCTCGGCAGGCGGCGTGCCGACCCCCGGCGGGGAGAATTCGCACTGCAGCTCGAGAGGCTCGTCGCACCCGGGCTGGCGGACGATCCGCACCGGGATCGTGAGCTCGGAACCCCGCATCAGTGGCTGCTTGGGGGCGTCGAGCTCCACCGCGAACCCGGTCGGCTCGGTCACGGCCGCCACGAACCGGTCCACCCGAATGCTCCGCCCCGGGTAGTGGGAATATCGCACCCGCAGCAGG